>DASQIW010000166.1:0-11035 GCA_035631375.1 Streptosporangiaceae bacterium | reverse complement strand
GCGTCCGCGCTGACCGGGAGCCGCACCGTCAGAAACTGGCCTGCCTGGGCCGGCGGCACGGCGGTTCCGTCCGGGTCGCTCAGGCCAATCGAGACAATCGTCTGGGTCTCGTGTTTGACGTCGGTCACGGCGAGGCTCTTGAATCCGGGCCAGGCAGGCGGCGGGCTCGCTGGCACCAGGCCCGCGTTGCCGGTGGCGCCTTCGCCCCCGCCGAGCTGGCTGGCGATCGCCTCGAACGAGGCCCGCCAGCCTGCCGAGAGCGCCGGGATCCGCAGGGCCCGGAGCGCGCCCTGCCGGGGATGCCCCGGCATGTACAGCAGGGCGTCGATCTCCGCGACGGTCATGGCCTCTGGCCCGGTCGCGATCTGGACGATTTCGTCGTCAGCCTGGACAACGCCCTCCTGGAGCACCCGGAAGTAGAAACCAGGCCGGCGATGGGAAACCAGCATCGCCGGCATGCGCGGGTCGTCCATTCGGATGCCAACCCGGTAGCACGTCACCCTGGGCTGGGTTACCTCGAACACCGCCGTACCGATCTGGTACCGGTCGCCGATGCAGACCTGATCGTCTGCCAGGCCCTCGACGGTAAAGTTCTCGCCGAACTGGCCGTAGACGAAGTCGTCACGGCCGAGCTGCTGCTGCCAGTAGCGGTAGGAGTCGATCTGATAGACGAACACCGCCCGCTGCTCACCGCCGTGCCCGGCGCGATCGCCCTGGCCATCGCCGTCAATATTGAGCCGCCGGACCAGCCGCGGCCCGTCGACCGGCCGCTTCCACACGGCCGTGTGAACTGTCCGGCCATGCCAGGCCACATCCTGCGGCATGCCCACATTGACCGCAAGCAGGCGGGGTGCCGTCATGACGCGCTCCTCACGTGCGCCGGCCTTCTCTGCCTGTGCTCATGCAGCAATAGACAGCCAGCCTAGGCGCGAGGGCGTAGCCTCATGGGTCGGGGGATGCGACTCAAAGGAGTGCATATGCATCGCCGCCGGCTCTCCCTGGTTGTGGCCGCCTTACTCACGGGCTCTGGGCTGGCGGCGTTAGCCCCGGCGATCGCGGCGGGCGCCCCGGCTCCTGGCTGGACGTCGAGCGTTACGTACGCCAACCAGGTGGCGACCACGCCGACGACCGGCGGAGGCTACCCGGTACCGGCCGGGCAGACTTTCCCGAATCCGGGCGCCTGCCGACCTGGCACCCTGGATTCCAACCACTCCGAGTCCTGGATCGCGGTCAAGCCGGGCACCGAGGACCTGATCGGGAACGCGAAGTACTTCTTCGGAAGCTATTCGAAGTTCTACGACTTCTACCTCGGCACCATGCGGATCCTCGGCGGCACGCCCGCAGGCAACAATCAGGTCCAGGGATACGACTGCGTATCCACCGGGACGCAGGCAATGCCGCCGAGCTGGACCGACGTGACCGACCCCAACGTCGCCTTCGACACCCAGGGGCGCGCCTACCAGTCGACGCTGCCGTTCAACGCATTCTGGGGGAAATCGACACTGCATCCAGACGGCGCGATCGATGCCTCCTACTCCGACGACATGGGCCAGCACTGGGTGAAGGGGAACGGCGGCCAGGACCTCGAGCAGTCGCCGAACGCGTCGGCCAGGCAGGCCGGTCACGTCGAGGACAAGCAGTGGATCGCCGTCAACGACATCGCCGGCAGCCCTTATCAGGACCACGTGTACGCGATGTGGTCACTGTTCGAGAGCGGGACGACGAAGATCCGGATCGCCGTGTCCCGCGACCGCGGCCAGACCTTCTCCAAGGCAGTGACGATCACTGCGCCGAGCCAGACTGGCGTGTCGAACACCTACATCTACCCTTCGGTCGACGCCGCCGGCACGGTGTACATCGCGTTCGCGTCGTTCCCGCATCCTGCGAAGACCGCCACGGCGACGCTGTACGTGAGTCACTCTGCCGATGACGGCAAGACGTTCTCGCCGTTCGTCGCCGCGGCGACGACCGGGACGCTGCCTGGCTGCTGCCTGCCCAACACGACTTTCCGGGACGGGATCACCGAGAGCTTCGCCGCCAGCCCGACCTACGCCGGCCATCTCTACCTTGCGTACGAGGACTGGGACGGCAATCAGATGGATGTCAAGTTCACCCAGTCCACCGACGGCGGCAGCACCTGGTCGGCGCCGGAGACGGTGAATGACAACGTCGACGCGCCCGGCGTCCCGACGGACCAGTTCCAGCCGGAGGTGGCAGCCGGACCGGGCGGCGCGGTGGCGGTCGCGTTCTACGACCGACGGCTCGCCTGCCCCAGCGATCCGAGCGTCCTGTCGGCAGATGTTGGAAAGACAAACTTCTGCATCGACACCTCGCTGCAGGCCTATCAGGACTCGGGTACCACGGCAGGCGCGGGTCCGATCGGCAAGAACGTGCGCATCTCGAACTTCAGCTGGGACCCCCAGCAGCCGGGCCAGGCGGTGGGCGGACTGAGCCAGCTGCCGTGCGCCGACGCTAATTGCTCGGTCGGGTTCATCGGCGACTACTTCGGCCTGACGATCTCCGCGCACAACATCTACGCGCTGTTCGTCTCGACGCACTATCCGTCAGACGTCACCGCGGACGGCGGCGGGCCGGTGTACTACCAGCAGCAGGTGCTGGCGACCGTGCCGCGCGCCGACTTCGGGTCCGGGTTCTGACCATCTCGGATCCGGATGATGATCAACTTCTGGCTGGCCGCACGTTTCGGCCAGGTGTGGCTGCGAGTGCGCAAAGGCCAGGTGGCTGCGAACGGTCATCTGCCTGACGAGTGCATGCTGGTGGCTCGTGGCGAGCCCATCACCGCCTTGCGGCTGCTGCGGGCCGAGGACTTCGCCGCCAGCGTTTGGTGGGCGCGGGAATGGCGGTATGCGGCCTCTTCGTGATCGCGCCGGTATTCGGCGGTTGCCATGAGGGGCCACCTGGGCGGGTACGTGGCGGCCTGGGCCACTGCTGTCGCGGGTAGTCGCTCAGGACTGGAGGCGGAGGACCGGCCGTTGGCGACCGGTGCCCCTGGACGCCCGCGGCCGACCGACTTCTGGGTGACGCTGGCCGGGTCGGCAGTGATAGCCGGCCTGCTGCTCTTCGCCGCCGCTCAGGCGACCGCAGGCCAGTAGCGGCTCTCCCACGGTGATGGGGTTGCCCCCATCAGGGCTCCGGGGACGGGACGGCTCGGCCCTGGCCGCCGCCGAGGAATGATGCCACGAACTCAGGACTGCCAGCTAGCTCGGCTGGCGTTCCCTCCATGCGCAGCTCGCCGCCCCCGAGCACGTACGTCCGGTCGGAGATGGCGAGGACGGCCCGAGCCCTTTGCTCCACGATCAGCACGGCGGCGCCGGCCTCCGCCAGCGCCTTGACGTGCTCGGTCAGCAGCGAGCGGGCGATGATGGGGGCGAGGTTCGCGGTCGGCTCGTCGAGGAGGAACACGTCGGGCGACAGCATCAGCACCCGGCCCATGGCGAGCATCTTGCGCTCGCCGCCCGACAGCTTGCCGGCCGGCCGCCGCAGCATGGTGCCGAGCCTGGGGAACACGCCGAGCACGTGGTCAATCCGGTCCGGGATATCCCGGCGGGCGAGCAGGTAGCCGCCCATCTCGAGATTCTCCCGCACGGTCAGCGGGCCGAAGACGTCGTCGACCTGCGGGACGTAGCCGACCCCGGCGCGGGCGATCTCCTCGGGGGGCCTGTTGGTGATGACTTCCGCACCCACCAGCACCCGCCCGGATGACACCCGCACGATCCCGACGAGGCCCTTCAGCAGCGTGCTCTTCCCCGATCCGTTCGGACCGACGATCGACACGACCTGGCCAGGCTGGGCCCGCACCGAGATCGACCGGATGACCGGGTCGCCGCCGTAGCCGGCGGTCACGCTCTCGGCGACTAGCGCGCGCTCACCCGACAAGATAGGCCTCCACCACTTCTGCCCGCTCTCGCAGCTGAGCCATCGTGCCCTGAGCGAGAACGGAGCCGTCGGCCATCACGATGACGGGATCGCAGAACTCGTCCATGATGGCCAGCTCGTGCTCGACCATCAAGACGGTGAGCCCGTCGCGGCTGAGCTGCGTCAGCATCTCGCCGATGCGATGCGCCAGCTCGGGGTGGACGCCGGCCATCGGCTCGTCCAGGAGCAGCATCGCGGGGTCGGTCATGAGCGCGCGCATGATCTCCACGAGCCGGCGCTGGCCGCCGCTCAGATCGCCGGCGTAGGAGTTCGCCAAATCAGCCAGGCCGAATCGGTGGAGGATGTCCGCAGCGCGGCCGACGGTGGCCTGCTCGTCATTTCTCCAGTAACGGCGGCCGGCGAGGGCGCCGCGCATGGTGTCGCCACGGTTGCCGGGGGCAGCGGAGAGCAGGTTTTCCATGACGGTCAGCCGCTTGAACTCGCTCGCGAGCTGGAACGTTCGCACCAGCCCGAGCCGGGCCCGGCGGTAGGCGGGCAGGCCGGTTACGTCCTGGCCTTCATACCGGACCGTGCCCGAGCTCGCGCGGTCGGTGCCCGCGAGCACGGCCAGCAGTGTGGACTTGCCCGCACCGTTCGGCCCGATCAGCCCCGTCATAGTGCCCCGCGCGACGGACAGGCTGACCCCGCTGACCGCCCGGACCCCGCCGAAGTCCCGGCTGACGTCGATCGCCTGGAGGATCGTGTCACGCTCCGCCGGGCTGCCCGATGGCGGCGTCCGCTGGCGGACTAGCAGCGGGCCGTCAGCGGCAGCGCCCGCTGCCGGTTCGGGCACCGCCATCACGCGCTTGCGCTCGGGCAAGACGCCCTGCGGGCGGAACCACAGGAACAGAGCGATGAGCAGCCCGATGGCTACCCATTGCAAGGACGGCAGCAGGTTCGGCGGCAGGCTCGGGTTGGCGTTGGTAATAAGCCGCGTCGACTCCTCAAAGCCGACCGGCACGATGATCGCGCCGAGCACGGCGCCGACGTGGTTGCCGCGGCCCCCGATGATGACGGCGGCGAACAGCACGATCGTTTCCGCATAGGTCCAGGCGGCCGGGGACCAGACGCTGATAAAGCTCACGAGCACCCCGCCGGACAGGCCTGCGATGGCGCCGCCGAGCACGAGCATTCCAGTCCGCAGTTGCAGGAGGTTCTTGCCGAGCGAATCGGCGATCTTGTCGTTGTCCCGCATCGCTCGCAGCGAGCGGCCGAACGGCGATTCTGTCAGACGGCGCACCAGCCAGAACACTGCCGCAAGAAGAACGACCACCCCGATCGCGAAGCCCCACTGATAGCCCGTGGTAGTCGTGGTCATCACCTGCGACTGCAGGGGCGCGGGCACGATCGCAACCCCGGCGTCGCCATTGAAGAGCGGCACGTAGTTCATCACGAGCAGGTTCAGCAGGACGGCCGTTACCAGCAGTCCTACGGCGGCGAAGTCGCCGCGCAGCCGGCGCCCGACGAGAAAGGTGAACGGCAGCGCCAGGATGGCGCCAGCGGCGGCGGCGCCGAGCCAGGGGAGCGGGAACGGCAGGTTCCAGCCGCCGATGTAGTGCTGGAACGCGCCGTTGGCGCTTTGCGGCGGCAGCGCGAGGATGGCCGCAATGTAGGCGCCGGCCGCCTGGAAGATGATGAAGCCGAAGTTCGTGACCCCGGCGACGCCGAACTGCAGGCTGAGCCCGAGGCAGGCGATGGCGTCGACGGCCGCGTAGACGAGCAGCGTGATGAGGTAGGTCATCTGGCTCCTGCCTGCGGTTAGGTTCGCGCGCCGAGCAGGCCCGTCGGCCGCACGGCGAGCATGGCGAGCAGCACCACGAACGCGATCACGTACTTGTAGGACGGGACGATGTAGGCGGCGCTGACTTCGGTCGCGACGCCGATGAGCAGGGCGCCGAGCATGGCGCCGTAGGCATGGCCCGGGCCGCCGAGGAAGACAGCGGCCAGGATGAGGACGACGAATAGGTCCGTGCTGGTCGGCCCGAAGCTGCCGATATCGATGGCGTACACAGTCCCGGCGAGGCCGCCCAGCGCGCCCGTGAGCGCCCACGTGGTGGTGATGACCCGCCCGGTCCGGATACCGCAGTTGCGGGCCAGTTGCCGGTTAGCCGACGTGGCACGCATGGACTTGCCGAGCTTGGTGTAGCGAAGCGTGAGATACGCGGCCACCATGACGACGACGCTGATCGCGATGATGGCGAGCTGCACGGTCGTGAGCACCAGACCGCCGAGCTTGTAGGTGTGTCCCTGGCTCATCTTGTAGGAGACGCTGATCCCGCCCACCACGGCCTGGGTGCCGAACTCGATGATGAGCGCCATCCCGAGCGACACGATGACGATGGTTATCGGCGCCGACCCCCGCCGCTGGAACGGCGCATAGACCAGCAGGTTGAGTGCGACCGAGAGCGCGGCGCACGCCACCATGGCAACGGGCAGTCCTACCCAGACCGACACGCCGAGCTGGTTGATGCCGTACGCGGTGAACGCGCCCGCGGTCATGATCGCCGCAAAGGCCAGGTTGAGCACGTTGGTCACCGCGAACTGCAGAGTGAAGCCCACCGCGGCGATCGCGAGGACCGCCGCGGTGAGCAGGCCGAAGCCAACCGACGCCAGGAAAATGGTCACGCAGTGCTCATAGCGTCTCAGCCGGAGACCGCGCGGAGCTGGGCTGCGCTGATATTGCCCGACACAGTGACCACCCCGGCTGCGGTGTAGGTGTCGACCTGGAAGATGCCCGGCGAGTCATGGAAGGAGTCAAAGCTGGTCGGCCCGCCCGGTCCGACGTACCGGATCTTCTTTCCAGCCTTGAGCTCCGCGACTCCCTGGGCAAACGAGTTCACCGTGACCGCGCCCGGCACGCCGTCGCCGATCGAGGTAAGGAACGGCTTCCACTTCGCGACATCGGTGCTGCCGGCGGCGATCATCGACAGCGCGGCCAGGTTCATGCCGTCATAGAGGTGAACGGCGCCCGGCGCGGTGAAGTAGGTCGAGAAGTCGCCGGTCTGCGCGCCAGAGACCTTGCCCTTCACCGCGAGTAGCGACTGGGTGAAGGCCTGGTAGGCGGGTCCGCTGGTCGCGGTGACCAGGTTGTCAGCGTGGAAGTTGTTAGCGAAATCCGACGCGCCGACCGCAGCCGCCGCCGAGGTGAAGAACGCGGGCGAGATCGCGGCGGAGGTGCCGATGATGGGGATCACCTGGCCGCCATTCAGCTGCTTGATCTCGCTGAACAGCGTTGCGTCGGCGGAGCCCAGAGCCTCGGTCATGATCGCGTCAGGATGAGCCTGCACGATCTTCTCTGCCTCGGTGCGGAACGTCGTCGCGTTCAGGTCGAGCGTCTCGTTGGCGACGACCGTCATGCCCGCCTTGGCGATCGCGCTCTCTGCAGGCTGCACGAAGGTCTGGGAGCCGATGTCGTTGCCGAACGCGAGCGCGATCTTCTTGTAGCCGAGCTGCTGCGCTATCACGGTCATGGCGTACGACTCCGCCAGGTCCGGCGGGACCAGCCGGTAGAAGTAGTCAAAGTGCTTGTGATCAAACTCCGACTGGCCGGTCATGCAGAACATGACGGTCTTGTGGCTGTTGATGACCGGCGCGACGGCCGCGGCCTCGTCGGACGTGCAGCCGATGACCAGCTCGAGGTTGTGCGTCCGCGCCAGCAGACTGCCAACGGCGGGGATGGCGTCGGCCGGGTCGCCCCGGGTGTCGGCGGTGGTGCAGCTGACCTTGTGGCCGAGGACGCCGCCCGCCTTGTTGATGGCCGCCGTCGTGCCGTCGCACGACACCAGGTACGTCGGCCCGAGGGCCGCGTCAGGTCCGCTGAACGGGGCGACGTCGGCGAAGACGATGGACTGCCCGGACGGCACGCCGCCGGAAGAGGACGAGCTGCCGCAAGCCGCGAGCGTGGCGGCCAGCGCGACCGCCCCGATCGCGGCCAGCCAGCGGCCGCTACGCCTGAATGTCATGACGCTGTTCCCCGCTCGTCCCTCTGCCAACATCCGTGTCGCCTCCAACAGGCAGGGTTATGTCGCAGTCAGAAGCCGGTGGCCGTCGATCCTGGCGGCCGCCACTTCCAGTCGCTCAGATCGGCCTCCTCGGCCACTACTCGGTTGCGGATGGTCCCGACTCCCTCGACCGAAATCTCGATCATGTCGCCCGGCTGCAGCCACACCGGAGGCTGCCGGGCGAAGCCGACTCCGCCGGGCGTTCCGGTGGCGATGACATCGCCTGGCCGCAGGAGGGTGAAAGAGGAGAAGAACTCGACCGCGCTCGCGATATCGACGATCATCTGCGAGGTGCGCGCCGACTGCATGACCTCGCCGTTCAGTCGCGTAGTGAGAGCAGCGTCGGAGACGTCCGCCTCGTCCGGCGTCACCACCTCGGGCCCGATCGGCATGGAACCCTCGAAGTTCTTGCCGCCGGTCCACTGGGTAGACGCCCGCTGCCAGTCACGCGCCGTAGCGTCGTTGAGCACGACGTAGCCCGCCAGCGCGTCAAGCGCCTTGTCGGCGGGAATGTAGCGGCCGCCCGCGCCGATGACGAGCCCGAGCTCGCCCTCGAAGTCGAACTTGCCGGTGAGCGCCGGCCTGACCAGGTCGGCATACGGCCCGATCGCGCTGCCCTCGCCGCGCACAAACGCCTCGGGCCAGGTCGGCACCTCGCGGCCACCCTCGATCGCGTGATCGCGATAGTTCACCCCGAGGCACAGCACCCGCCTCGGCTCCGGCACGGCTGGGCCGAAGTCGGCCGGTCCGAACTCGGGGCCGTCCCGTTCGAGCAGATCCCGGGCATCATCCAGGGCGCCGGCCGCCAGTAAGCCGCGAAGCGTCGTGAAGGCCGGATCGCCGGTGGCGTCCGCGACGTCGACGTAGCCGCTGCGGCCCTTGACGTGCAGCCGCGGTCCGCGCGGCGTGATCATGGTGGCGAGCCTCATCGGCTGATCCTCCGGGTTGCATGGGTGAACCGGGTGGCCGACCGACCATATTGGTTAGACCTAACCAATTGGCTGAGCATAGGTCGGCGGCGGAAACACGGTCAAGACGCAATGTGTCGCACCTCGGTAACGAGCTGCTGGCTGGCGTCTGCCATTATTGGTAGGATTGGTTGCACAAAGCGGCGGGCGGGGACATGGAAGCAGCAGCGGCACCGGCAGAAGTGAACGGCGCGCGCGGTCAGCGGCTGGCCGAGCTCATCCTGGAGCGGTCACGGGGCACCGGACTCGGCGTCGGCTCGAGGTTGCCCACCGAGCGGCAGCTCAGCATTGATCTTGGCGTGACCCGGTCGTCAGTCCGGCACGCGCTGGCCATCCTCGAGGCTGGCGGTCACATCTCGCGCGAGGTGGGCCGCGGCACCTTCCTGCGTGAGGTTCCGCCGCCTCCCCGGCGGGACCGCCGGCGGGCCGACGGCTCCGGGGGAACGGCGGTGGCAGACTTTGCCCCGGCCGACGTGATGACGATCAGGCGGCTGCTTGAGCCCCCGGCCATGTCGCTCGTGGTGGCGTGGGCGACTGCCGCAGACCTGGCAGAGATGCAGCGCTGCCTCGAGGGCGGTGACCACGCCGAGAGCTTCGAGGAGTTTGAGATCTGGGACCTGGCCCTGCACCGGTGCATTATGGCAGCCAGCCACAGCCCGCTGCTGGTCACCATGTACGGGCTGATCGAGGCCGCGCGACACGGCCAGGTCTGGGGTGACCTCAAGCGCCGCAGCGCGTCGCAGGACCGGCGCAGCCAGTACCAGGCCGACCACCGAGCGATCGTGGACGCGCTGCGCGCCCGCGACTCCGGCCACGCGGTGGAGGCAATGCGGCTGCACCTAGCGCGGGTGCAGGAGCACCTCAACGTCACCGATCCGGCCGCCGGGGTGAGCTGGCACTGACCGAGTGCTGAGCGCGGCTCTTGCTGGCGGTGCGGGCCGGTTACCAGGCGGCGTCGATGGACCCGCCCTGCGGCGGCGAGATGCGCGGGTCCCACGGGATGGCGTGCTCCTGGCCGCCCGCGAGAATGAACGCCGGCCCGGTCAGCGTGCCGATGATCGTGCCGCCGTTGGACCAGAGGATCTGCGGGTTCGCCCCGTGATCGGTCGAGGTCGGGTCGAGGACGGTGACGAGCCGTCCGGTGGACACGGCGAACTCGGCGAAACCGTAGGCGGGTTCTCCTTGCGCATCCATCCCTGCGCAGGTCGCCGTCGTGGCGCCCGCATCGAGCAGGAGAGCACCTGTGCAGCTGAAGGTGCTGCGCGGGTCGAGGCTGAAGAGCTGCCGACTGGCCGTGAGCAGGTCGCCACCGGGCTGGCTAGTGTCGAGCACGCGGATTTCCGACGCTGGGGCTGAGCCCGCCTGGCCGGGTCCCGACCAGTCGAAGGCCAGCGTGCGGCCGTCGGGGCGCCAGAACAGCGCGCCATCGGACGACCCGGCGGCGGCGAAGGACGACTGGGCCACGCCAGCGCCGCGGACCGACCAGGTGCGCGCGGCGCCACCTGGCAGCGAGTAAACGTCCAGGTCCAGTTCGTCGCTGCCGGTCTGCACGCCCACCGCAAGCCTGGTCCCATCGGGGGAGAGCGCGACGGCCTGCAGCTGGCTCACGCCGTTGCTCCCTGGCCCGGGCAGCACAGGCACGGGCAGCCCGGTGAAGCTCACGTGGCGGGTCGCCGGGTCGAAGTGCAGCAGCATGAGCGTGACCGGCGCGCCGTTGTTGTTGTCGACGTAGTGCGAGTTGCTCTGCGGCTGCCACGGCTGCGCGCCCACGAGGAAGGTCGTTTCGTCCGCCGTGCCGGCGACCAGCGTGAACGAGCCGTACGGCGCCGGCGGCATCACCGTCGCCAGCACGGCACCCGTTGTCGTGTCCCTGACGGTGATGGCGAGCGGGTGGTCGTACCACGGATAGGTCATGCCGGTCAGCGCGACGTAATACGCCGGGACAGTGACTGTCGGAGACGCTCGGTGTTGCTGGCTCGATGCCGTCGCCGAGGGGCGATGGGCAGGGCCGGCGTGCTGGCCCCTCAGGATGCCGGGCACAATCACCGACAGCGTCACCACGACCGCGACCGCCAGCGCCGTCGTGACGGCGCTGGCCAGCCGTGCCGGGCGATGGCGTGACTGCCGCGG
>DASQIW010000165.1:0-2903 GCA_035631375.1 Streptosporangiaceae bacterium | reverse complement strand
ATCGCTGCCGCTGGCGGAAAACACCGTCCTGGCGGTACTCAGCGAACGGCCCGCGCACGGCTTCGCCATTGCCCGGCTCACCGCACCCGACGGCGAACTCGGCCGGATCTGGCACATCCCCCGGCCCGTCGTGTACCGGTCGATCGGCCGGCTCCTGGACGCCCGGCTGATCACCCCGGCCGCGGTCGAGTCCGGCCGCGGCCCGCGGCGGACCCTCTACACGGCCACTCCAGAGGGGCGGCAGGTGGCGGCGCAGTGGCTGGACACTCCCGTGGAGCACGTCCGCGACGTCCGCTCGCAGCTGCTGCTCAAGCTCGCCCTGCTGGACCGCGTGGGCGGCGACCCCACGGACCTGCTCAGGCGGCAGAAAGTCATCCTCGAACCCATCGCCGAGGCCGTCAGGACCGAGCGGCCGCAGCGGGAGGGCTTCGACGCGACCCTGCTCGCCTGGCGCCGGGCCACGGCCGCGGCCACGATGAACTTCCTCGACGACATCCTCCAGCGGGAGTCCTGACCGGCGGTTCGCCGAGCTGCGGGTTGCGGCCCCGCCGTCGCCGCGCGGAGCGCCCAGCCGTAAGATGGCGATCTTGGCGTCGGGGTCATTGACGGCCCTGCCGACCGGGATTAATGTCCGGCTGCCGGCTAACTCATTGGGGGGCTGCGATGCTGGATTTCGGGGTCTGTTTCATGTCCGATCCGCCCGCGTCGGATGTGGTCAGCAAGACGGTTCTCGCCGAGCAGAACGGCTTCAGCCACGCCTGGATATGGGACAGCCACGTCCTGTGGCAGGAGGTCTACCCGATCTTCACCCTGATGGCCGACCGCACGGAACGGATCCACATCGGGCCGTGCGTCACCAACCCGGTGACCAGGGATCCCACCGTGACGGCGTCCGCGATGGCCACCCTGAACGAGATCTCCGGCGGCCGGATGGAGATGGCGATCGGGCGGGGCGACTCGGCCCAGCGGGTGCTCGGCCGCAAGCCGGTGCCGGTCGCGGAGCTGGAGCACGCGGTGGTGATGATCCGCGACCTGGCCGAGGGCCGCGAGGTGGACCTCGACGGCACCCCGGTCCAGCTGAAATGGTCCGAGGGCCACCGGCTGCCGGTCTGGGTCGCCGCCTACGGCCCGCTGGCGCTGCGCTGCGCCGGCCGGGTCGCGGACGGGGTGGTCCTCCAGCTCGCCGACCCGTTCATCATCGAGTGGGCGCTGCCCTACATCAGGGAGGGCGCCGAGCAGGCGGGCCGCGACCCGGACGAGATCAAGCTGATGGCCGCCGCGCCCGCCTACATCTCCGCCGATCTCGCGCACGCCAGGGACCAGACGCGCTGGTTCCCCGCGCTGGTGTCCAACCACGTGGTCGACCTGGTCAAGCGCTACCACGGCGGCGAGCTGCCCGATGAGCTGACCGACTACATCGCCGCCCGGGAGCGCTACGACTACGCCCACCACGGCCGGGCGGGCTCGGAGAACGCCGAGTTCGTGACCGATGAGGTGGTCGACAGGTTCTGCGTGCTCGGCACGCCGGAACAGGTGCGGGCCAAGCTCAGCCAGCTGGCCGACCTTGGCATCAGCCAGTTCAACATCTACTCGATGGTGGACGACCCGCGAGAGGTGATCACCGGCTTCGGTACGGAGATCATCCCGGCGTTCCGCTGACCGCGGCCGCCGTCAGACACCGGCCGGGCCCGCGGGCGGAAACCCGCTGGCCAACCCGGCTGGCGGAACACCGGCCAGCGAGCGCAGGCTAGGAGAGGCAAGCTGACAGGAGGGCACACGATGCGTAACGTCCGCGCTGCGCTGATCCAGGCACAGGCCAACATGTCCAAGCAGGATGCGGTGGACAAGCACATCAAGATGATCGCCGACGCGACGGGCCAGGGCGCTCAGGTCGTCGGCCTTCAGGAGATCTTCCACGGCCCTTACTTCTGCGCCGAGCAGGACCCCAAGTGGTACGACACCGCGGAGCCGGAGGACGGGCCGACGGTCAGCCGGATGCGCGAGGTCGCGCGCGAGCACGGCATCGTGCTCGTCGTGCCGTGGTTTGAGGAGGAGCAGCCGGGCGTCTACTACAACACCGCCTGCGTGATCGAGCGGGACGGGACCATCGTCGGCAAGTACCGCAAGACCCACATTCCCCAGGTCGGGCCGTGCTTCTGGGAGAAGTTCTACTTCAAGCCCGGCAATCTCGGTTACCCGGTGTTCGACACCTCGGTAGGCCGCGTCGGCCTGATCATCTGCTACGACCGGCACTTCCCCGAGGTCGCCCGCGAGCTCGGCCTCAAGGGCGCGGAGATCGTGTTCAACCCGTCCGCCACCGTGGAGTCGCTGTCGCGCTATCTGTGGGAGCTCGAGCAGCCCGCGCACGCGGTGGCCAACGGCTTCTGGATGGCGGCCAGCAACCGGGTCGGCGTCGAGGCCCCGCTCAACCCGGCCAAGTTCTACGGGTCTTCGTATTTCTGCAGCCCGCGCGGGAAGATCATCGCCCAGGCCTCGGACAGCGAGGACGAGGTGCTCGTCGCCGACCTCGACCTGGACGAGATCCGCGAGGTGCGCAACACCTGGCAGTTCTTCCGGGACCGGCGCCCGGAGACCTACGGCGAGCTGGTGGAACAGCTGCCATGACGACGCTGATCAAGGACGGGACGGTCGTCACCGCGACCGACATGACCCGGGCCGACGTGCTCATCGACGGGGAGCGGATCCAGGCCATCGGCACCGGGTTCGGCGACGCGGACAACGTCATCGACGCGGCGGGCCGCTACGTGATGCCGGGCGGCATCGACGTGCACACCCACATGGAGCTGCCGTTCGGCGGCACGTTCGCCTCCGACGACTTCGCCACCGGCACCGCCGCCGCCGCCTGGGGCGGCACCACGACGATCGTCGACTTCGCCGTCCAG
>DASQIW010000164.1:0-7586 GCA_035631375.1 Streptosporangiaceae bacterium | reverse complement strand
TGAAAGACGCCGGCTGCGATTGCGTCGCACTGGCCTGCACCGAGATCCCGCTGCTTATCAATGACGCGAACTCGCCGCTGCCGACGCTGGACTCGACCCGGCTGCTAGCCAGAGCCGCGCTGCACCTCGCGGCGCAGCCGCCCGGGGATCTGGATGAGTTATGAGCGAGCAGCCGGCTAGCCAGCGCTTATGGCTAGGGGAGGCGGTACTCCCAGCCTTCCTGCCAGGTGAAAGGCTCTGCGGCGAGCGTTTCCAGTGGTGTCCCGTTGATGGTGTGGTCTAGGCCCCAGCGGGTGGCGACGTGTCCGATGACCAGGATTCTCTGCCCGCTCCACCGCAGCGGCAGGTCGGCTAGGAACCGGCTGACCCGGGTCGCGGCCTGCCGCCAGCTCTCTCCGCCGGGATAGGGCTGGTCCACATACCGCGGGCGGCTGGCGTGCAGTTCGCCGGCCGGGCTGCCGTTGCGGGCTCCGTAGTCGCATTCGCGCAGCCGCCAGTCGTGCAGGACTGGTATGGGCGAGCCCGCGAACGCGATCGCCGCGGTCTCCGCAGCGCGCGCGAGATCGGAGGCGAATACCGCGCTGACTCTGTCGTCGGTGCGCCTGCGACCCAGTTGGCGTGCTTGCTCTCGTCCCGCGCCAGAGAGTCGGCCCGGCAGCCACCCCGTGGCGCGTCCCTGCTCGTTGTCCTCGGTCGTTGAGTGGGTCTCAAAAACCACTTCGATGCTCATCGAACCACTGTAGGAACGGACTATCTGCAGGCGGGCAAAGCCGCCGGGCTAGCGCGCTGGTGGCTCGGCGTACTCGATGACGACCATTGCTTCGTCCGCGAATTTCAGGGGGAACTCGGCGAAGTGCGCGACGGCTTGAATCTCTTCGGGGAGATGACCGACGCTGATGGGGAAGGGTGGTGACGACAAGCGCTGGTAATAGCGGCCGGTCCACTGTTGCCAGTCGTAGGCGTAGAAGCCCTTCGCGCTGTAGGCATGCCAATGCGAATAGTGACCATGGGCAGACCGCAGGATGTCGTCGGCCGATGCGATCAGAGGCAACTGCCCCACCTGGTCCAACGCCGCATCGACGTCGGCGAGGTGCCGATCCACCTCCATGGGAACCAGACCGTAACCAGCAGTCGTGAACACCGCGACATGCCCTTGTAGGTCCACACCGAGCCAGCCGTGCTCGATTCCCGACCACGGGTGGAACTCGTCCCACCATCGCGGGTCCGCGCGAGGCATCCGCACGCAAAGGATGCTACAGCCGACACGGGTGAGCGACCGGGCAGCGCAGTCTAGAACTCTGGCAGGGTGATAATGCACGCGTGGGCGATCCCCGAGGTGCGATGCGGCCGTTCGACATCGAGCAGTATGCGCGCCGGTCGCGTGAAGGTCCGTGCTTCGTCTGCGCGATCTTGGACGGTCACCCGGACTTTCATCATCACGACATCTACGAAGACGACGACACGATCGCGTTCCTCAGCCGCTACCCGACGTTGCAGGGCTACTGCCTAGTTGCGCCCAAGCGACACGTCGAGAGCTGGGTCGACGATCTGACGGAGGAGCAGTTCCTGGCCTTGCAAGGGGTCGTCTACCGGGTCGCTAAGGCAGTAGCCCTGAGCGTCCCGACGGAGCGTATGTACTCCCTCAGCCTGGGCAGCCAGCAAGGCAACTCGCACCTGCACTGGCACATCGCGCCGCTGCCACCGGGAGTTCCTTACCATCGGCAGCAGTTCCACGCGCTCATGGCCGAAAACGGCGTCCTGGACGTCACTGACCACGCCCAAGCCGCGCTGGCCCGAGCCATCCGAACCCACCTGTGACCGCGGCTGCGCGCAGCGAGGCGGTACCGATCGGCGCCAGGCGCTAGTCACGGACAGGCAGCAGCGGCACGATGCCGAGGTCTCGGCACAGCGACTCGGCGTGCACTGTCTCTTTGTCTGCGGCCGGGTTGCCTGCGGCGCGCAGGTTGCGCGCGAGGTCGGCGCGGGTGAGCGCTGCTTCGACCGGGCAGCCGAGTGCTTCCCAGCCGGTTGCCGCGGTGCGCAGCAGTTCGGCCGCGGCCCCGCGTCGGCCGCGGATCTCTTCGATCAGGCCGCCGACGGTCGCGGCGATGTGCGATCGCAGCGGCGTGGGCGCTGCGGCGATGTCGTGCAGGCCGATCACGGTTTCCGGGCAGCCCGCCGCGATCGCGGTCCGCACCAGCCGGGGCAGCAGCTCAACGGATCCGTCTCGGTCGACGAAACGGTGGAGGTCGCCGAGCAGTTTCAACCGGGTCACCGCTTCGGCGGCTTGGCCGTGGCGGATCGCCGCCGCGGCGCATACCAAGGCGACGCCGAGGATGTGCCGCAGGTCACCCTCGTCCGCGGGCGGAGCGTGGCGCACCGTCTCGACGGTCGTGTCGTCGAGCGCGCCGGTGTCCAGCAGCGTGAGCGCTCGCTGGACGGCGCCCCACCTGGGCTGCGCTTCGACGGCCTGTTCGCGGATCTGTTCGGCCAACGCGATGGACTCATCGAACCGGCCCAGCTCGTGTAGCACGCGGACCTTTTCCGCGATGCTCCACGACGTGATGACCTGTAGCCCCCTGCTGGCGGCGAGCGCGTCCGTGTCCTGACGGGCACGCAGCTCGGCGGCGGGCCCCCGCCAGTGGTGCAGCGCACCGGCGTAGAAGTTCCTGGCCCCCATGGCGCTCGTGCCGGATTCGTAACGCAGGACGTCGTCGAGCGATGATTCGAGTTCGTCCATTCCCGCCCCGTCGCCGAGGCTGGCCCGCGCACGGCCGCGCACGATGTGCGCCAGCGCGTCACCTCCGTTGCCGCATGCGGCCGCCATCGCGATCGCCCGCTCCGCGATGCGGACCGCTTCCTGCAGCGACCGCGGATTCTGGCCGGCAAGCTCCCACATGGCCAGCGTCGACAGGTTGCGGGCGGCCTCGCGTGACGGGGGCAGCGTGTCGGCCGCGCGCTGCGCGGCCGCGATGGCCGGGCCCCAGTCGTGCCCGAGCGCAAAAATGGCAAGGGTCAGGAACAGGATCGCGTCCACGCGCAGCGGGTCGTTTAGGTGCTCGAGGCGCTGGACAGCCTCGGTCAGCACCTTCTCGGCCCGTTCGAACTGGCGGGCATCGGAAAGCGCCGCGCCGTACCAGCACAGTATGCGGGCGAGCAACGGCGATTCCTCATCGGACAGCTCGAGTGCCCGGGTGAGTTGCCGCAGCGCGCCCAGCGTGTCGATGCCCAGCAGCCGGGCGCCTGCTGCCGCAGCCGCCTCGCAGGCGGGTCCGCGTGCGAGCACCGCTAGATCGGTGTCGCCCGCCGCGGTAGCAAGCTCATGGGCGGTTCCGGCGTGGTGCGCGATGAGATCGGCGAATTCATCGGATCGTTCTCCGGTGTCAGCCTGCCATTGGGCGACTGCGAGATGCCGGCGGGCGCGGTCGAGCCTGATCAGGCGCGCTTCCGCCGCATCTCTCACCAGATCGTGCCAGAACACGAACTCGGCGTGCCCAGGTCGGCTGGAGGGGTTGATTCGCCGCAGGAACTGCCGACGCACCAGTACGCCAAGCGCGGCCGCGATCGTCTCCGCGGAAGCGCCGGTGAGCGCGCCCAGCTCATCAGCCCAGAACGGGCTGCCCGCCACCGCGGCGCTTTGCAGCACCGCCCGATGCTTACGGCTGAGCGTGTCCAGCCGCGCGCCGATCACAGCCGCGAGCGTCGACGGCACAGCGGCAGCATCTTTCTGGGACGCGAGCCGTGCGAGCTCTTCGGCGAACAGCGGCACTCCGCCGCAGCTGGTCACCAGCTCGCCACGGTTACCGCTGTCGGGGGCGGCGCCGAGCAGCGCATCCAGCATCGCCGCGACCTCTTGTGCGGGCAGCGGGGACAGCCGAAGGGTGGCCGCGCCCGCGCCCCAGCCGGTCCGGGCGTCAAGCAGCTCCGGGCGTGCCGTTGCTACGACCAGCACCGGCACATCGGATGACCCCGCAACCAGGTCCTCGAGGAAGTCGAGCAGCATCGGCGCGGCCCAGTGCAGATCCTCGATAACCAGCACGGCCGGCGCCTGCTCAGCGATGATCTCGATGAACCGCCGCCATGCTGAGAACGACTCGAACCGGCTCGGGGCAACCCCGGGATCGGCGCCGACCAGCGGGGCCAGCCGAGGCTCGAGATCGTGACACTCGCCTTCCGGCAGGACGGCGCGGATCTTGGCCACCGCTGCCGCCGTGGTGTCGGTGTCGACGACGCCCGCGTGAGACTTGACGATGTCGGCGAGCGCCGACAGCGAGGTCCCGTCGCCGTAGGGGCGGCAGCGGCCCAACCGCCACACGACCTCGGCTTCGGTTCTCTCCAGCGCCCGCTTCAGTTCGGCGACGAGCCGGGACTTGCCGATCCCCGCTTCGCCGAGAATTGTCACCAGCTGCGGGATCCGCTCGCCGGCCGTCTTGCCGAACGCGGCCCGCAGCACCTCGAGGTCCCGGCGACGGCCGACGAAGCGCGTCGTCGCTGCCCCCTGGCCCGCGCCATGAAGCCCGAGCAGCCGCCACGCCGGCGGTCCGGCCGCCAGGATTGGTGTTGCGTCCGCCGCACCGAGCAGGTGGCGAACCGGCTCATCAAGAACTAGGTCGCCCGGTCCGGCGAGCGCCCGAAGCCGGTCCGCCTCGGCGAGCGGACGGCCGCTTACCGCCCCTGCCGTCACCTCTCCGGTGACGACAACCTCGCCGGCGCTGACACCTGCCCGCGGCGCCGGGGCGCCAGGCCAGTCGCCGATGATCGCCCAGGCCGCGCGTACGGCCCGTACCGAGTCGTCTTCATGCGCCACCGGGGCGCCGAAGACAGCCACGCTCGTGCCGCCGGTGCCCGCGCAGAGGACGCCGCCGTGCGCATTGATGCGGTCCATGACATGGTCGCGGAAGCGAACGTTCTGGGCGGCCACCTCCTCCGGGTCCGCGGCGCCGGCCGGAAGCTCGAGGACGGTGACAACGACCAGGCGCCGTTCGGCTGCGGGTTCCGTCGCGACCGGACCGGGTTCCTGCTCAGGAACTGCGGCTTCGGTCACTGCGGGCGGCTCGCCCTCCTGTTCCTGGCCAGCGACCGGCTTCCGCGGCGATCTGGTCGCCGGGTCCAGCGAAGGGTCGTGCGCCAGGACAAGCCGCTCCATATCCCGGAGCTGCCGGCCGGGCTCGACGCCCAATTCCTCCACCAGCGCGCGGCGGGCCCGGCGGTAGGCGTCCAGTGCGTCCGCCTGGCGGCCGGCCTGGTACAGCGCCCGCATCAGCAACGCCCAGAAACGTTCCCGTGTCGGGTGCTCCCTGACTAGCGCCTCCAGCTCACCGACCGGCGGCGCGGAGGCTCCAGTAAGCAGCCCGGCCTCGATTTGCCACTCCACGGCATCCAGCCGCAGCTGCTCCAGCCGCGCGGCCTCGGCCTCGAGCGCCGAGCAGCCAGCGAACTCCCCGAACGCCTGACCGCGCCACAACGCCAGGCCAGCCACGAGCGCCGCGGCCGCAGCAACCGGATCGCCGTCGGCCAGCGCCCTGTGTCCCTCCTGAACAGCGGCCACGAACGAGAACGCATCGACATCGGTGGCATCTACTGCGAGCCGATATCCGGCCGGGCCGGCGACGATCGCGTCGGCTCCACCGAGCGAGCGCCGCAGCCGGGCCACGTGCGACTGAAGGGTTGCCCGGGCAACCGCGGGAGGATCATCGCCCCACAGACGGTCGATCAGCCAGTCAACTGACACGAACTGCCCCGGCCGGGTGGCCAGCAACGCGAGCAGGCGACGCGGGATCGATCCCGCGACGTCGACTTGCTGACCCTCGGCACGCACCTCAAGCGGCCCAAGCACACCGACCCACACACGACGAATTTACGCCCGCACAGGCGGCAAGACCCGATTTGCAGGAGTTGTCGCCTTACAGGCCGTCCGCCCACGTGAGCAGCGTCTGATCGAACCGCTGCGGTTCTTCGAGCGGAGGGAAGTGCGCACTGTCCTCAAAGAGGACGTAGGTGTGCTGGGGTAGCTTGTGCCGGTGCTTTTCCCACAGTGTGTAGGGGGCGGCGTAGTCATACCGACCGGCCGCGATTAGCACCGGCACCGATATCTCGGTCGACCCCTGAGCCAGGTCGTAGGTCTCCAACAAATCGCCGAGACGCTCAAAGACGGGAACGTCCGGCACCACCTCCTCCAACAGCCAGGAGCAGTCGTCGGTGGGGTCATAGCATTTCATCGACCCGGTCGCCACGTACTCCCGCACGACAATTTCTGCGGCGGAAAGGGTGGCACGGACCTCAGGTGTCAGCTCGGCCAGCCGCCTGGCCAAGATCTCCTTGCGCTCCTCGGATGCATCCGCGTCCCACAGCCGCCCGATCTCGGTCAATACCTCGTGCGAGCCACACGGACTAGCCGCAATCGCCACCACGCCCCGCACATACTCCGGGTACCGGCGGGCGTACTCCAGTGCGAGGGGGCCATGCATGGAATGGCCCATCACGATCACATTGCCGAGCCCCAGAGCCTGCCTGACGTGTTCGACATCGTCGGCGCACGTATCGATGGAGATCCGGTCGGCCCGGAACGATGGATCCGCGGAGACGAAGTGCCGCGGGTCGGTGAAGTGCCGCAGGTCGGCGAAGACCAGCTGCAAGTGCTCGCGCAACTCGCGCGAGAACACCCGCGGGTAGCAGACGCTAGACCCGACCACGAGGCAAGGCGGGCCGTGGCCCTCGATCCGGTACCGGAGCTGAGCTCCTTCCACTTCCACGATGCCCGCGCTGTCTTTTGTGATGCTGTTCTTGGTCATGAGCACCTCCGCTCGAATTTGTTGAACGTGCACCTCGACGATCCGCCGCACTGCTTGCCGTCCGCTGCAGATCGGCTGCAAGGCCAGAGCTCATTGCAAGTCGAGAGCTTCGCCCGGCCCCATTAGCCGTGTCAGCCTGGAGCCAGCACGCGCACGTACCGGCAGACCCGACGAAGGTGATGTGAAATGGCTTCCCCCAGCCAGTCCCCGGCCCGAGACGACGACACCGCCGACCGCACGGCCGCCGTTCCCCGGACGGGCTTCCTGCGCAGCTTCTCTTTTGCTGGCCAGGGCGTGTGGTACGTGATCCGCACCCAGCGGAACATGCGGGTTCACCTCGCGGCTGCGGCCTGCGCGATCGCGGCGGGCCTGGCGCTGCGAATCAGCCCAGCGGACTGGGCCTGCGTGATCATCACCATCGCCGTGGTGCTCGCCGTTGAGACGCTGAACACGGTCGTGGAGGCCCTGACCGACTTGTGCACCAACGAGTTCCACCCGCTGGCGAAGATCGCTAAGGACGCGGCAGCCGGCGCAGTGCTGATTGTCTCAGTCGCCGCTGTCGGCGTCGCGATCGTGGTCTTCCTGCCTCGCTTCTTCGCCCTGGCCCGCTGACTGGCGCCACATCGCACACACCAGCAGGACGTCGTGGTCGGTGTGTATGGCGGGCACCACCCGCACCGACGGCGAGCGAAACGCGTCGGTTCCGTAGACCTGCTGGCTGCCCGGATCCTGGTGCGCGGAAATGTCGGTGCGGGTCCAGAAGCCGGACGGGGCGCAGGAGGGGCGACGGTTGAG
>DASQIW010000163.1:0-2788 GCA_035631375.1 Streptosporangiaceae bacterium | reverse complement strand
ACGCGGCCGACTCCGTAGGAGACGTAGGAGCCAGCCAGCTCCGCGAGCGTGCCAGCAACGATCACGAGCGCGAGGTTCAGGTGCCCCTGGTAGGCCAGCACGCCCGCAAACCCGAAGGTGACCTCCGAGGGAATCGGCACGCAGCACGCCTCGAGGAAGCCGAACAGGATCACCGCGGCGTAGCCAGCGTGGGTGATAAACGAGTCCATGACCGCCCTCGGCAGTGAACGGGTCGGAAGTGATCTTCTACATGCGTGTAGATACTGTAGCGCAGCCCGGTCGGTAGCTCTCGTGGCCCAGCCAGCGATCCTAGTGACCAGGGGCCGATGCGTCCCGTTTAACCTGACTGCTCTGACCGGCCACTGGGCCTAGCTGACAGCGCGCTCGACGACGAGGTAGCACCCGAGCGCGATCAGCGCTACCCCGGCGACCTGCTCAGCGTGCTCCCTGAACCGCTCGCTGACCAGCGAGCCGATGGCCAGTCCGAGCTGGCTGACGATAAGCGTCTGGACGGCGATCGCGACGATGACTGGCACGGCAGGCAGGCCGCTCAGGCCGAGGCTGAAGCCGATGGCGAGTTCGTCGGCGCTGATGCTCAGCCCGAGCGCGACGATAGCCGGGCCACTGGCGCCGGCGAACCGGCCGGCCTTGTCTTCGCCCTCGTCGCTGCTGACCAGCATCCATATCCCGACCGCGATCACCGCCGCGGCGGCGACGTAATCGGCGACCGGCCCGATGGCTCGCGCCAGCCCGCTGCCGGCCGCCAGCCCGATCAGCGGCATCCCGGCCTCGAAGATGACGAAGATGGCGGAGATCCGCAGTCGTGCCCGCCACCCGGCGACCCCGGCCGCTCCCATCGCTGCTGCCACCGCGAAGGAGTCCAGGCCAAGCGGGAGCACAAAAGCGAGCAGCTTGACCACGCGTCACAGACTGGCACATCGCCATGGCCACCCTGGTGAGCCGCCGCCGCACTGGCCCCTGCTACCGGCCACGACGGGTACTTTTACCTCGTGTACATCCCGCGGATGCCGTTCTCAGACCGGCCCGGCACCCGCGCGGAAGGCTGCTAGTGCGAGCTGCGCCCCCGTGGTCACCGACCAGCGAGCCGCTGGACTGGGACCTCTCCGCGGCGGACGTGCTGCGCCTGGTGCGAGCTGACGCGCATCCCGCGGCGCTACTCGGCACGTGGGCTGGCGGATCCGACATCGTCGTCGCAGAACCTGGCGATATCCGCAGCGACCCGGAGTCAGTGCTGGCGGCACTGGACGACAGCTGGCCGACCCACGCCCCGGCGGGTGAGGATGCGCCGTTCTTCGCTGGCGGCTGGATCGGTTATCTCGGCTTCGGCCTCGGCGGCCAGATCCTCCCGATGCCGCCAGCGCCCGGCGACGCCAGGCGGCTGCCGCCCGCGTGGCTGGGCTACTACGACCACGTGCTGCGGCGCGACCGCGCATCGGGGCGGTGGTTCTTCGAGGCCCTGCGCACTCCTGGCCGGGCCGCCGCACTCGACGCGCGCCTAGCCGAGCTTCGCGCCCGCGCCCGGCGGTCACCCCCCGGCGCCCAGGACTATCGGTGTGGCCAGTTCCGGCTCATCCCCGGAGCCGCCGGCCACCGGTCGGCGGTTCGCCGCGCCGTCGACTACATCCGGGCCGGCGACATCTTCCAGGCCAACATCTGCCTGCGGCTCGAGGCAGAGTTTGACGGCGACCCGCTCGACGCGTTCTGCGCTGCGGCGACTCAGCTTGACCCGCCGTACGCGGCGTTCCTTCGGCTGTCCGCGGATAGCGCCGTCGCCAGCCTGTCACCGGAGCTGTTCCTCCGGCGTCACCGCAGCAGCGTGTCGTCCCGGCCGATCAAGGGCACCACCGCCAGGCCTGCTGGCGAGCAGGACGCCGCGGCAGCCCGATCGGAGCTCGAACGCTCGCCCAAGAACCGGGCCGAGAACGTGATGATCGTCGACCTCATGCGCAACGACCTCAGCCGGGTATGCGTGCCTGGCAGTGTCACGGTCCCGCGGCTGGTCGTCGCCGAGCCCCATCCCGGCGTCTGGCACCTGGTTTCCGAGGTGCGCGGTGACCTGTGCGCCGGAGCGAGCGATGGCGATCTGGTCCGGGCCGCGTTCCCTCCTGGCTCCGTGACCGGGGCGCCCAAGGTCCGCGCCATCGAGATCATTCACGAGCTGGAGGCGACGCCGCGGGAGGTCTATACGGGCGCGATCGGGTACCGCAGCCCGGTGGCTGGCCTGGAACTCAATGTTGCCATCCGTACCTTCGAGTTCCATTCAGGGACGGCCTGGCTCGGCGCTGGCGGCGGGATCGTGGCGGCCTCCCTGCCCAACGACGAGTACCAGGAGTGCCTGGTCAAGGCGGCACCGCTGGTCGCCGCGATCGGCGGCGGGATCGCCCGCCGCGCCCCGCGGACGAGCGTTCCCGGCCCCGCGCTGCGACCCCGTCCGGCGGCGGGCGTGTTCAGCTCGCTGCTCGTCCGCGATGGCGTGACGACCGGGCTCAGCGAGCACCTAAGCCGCCTGGCCGACACCGTACGCGAGCTCTATGGCAAGGAACTTCCTGGCCGCCTCCATGACGAGGTCGCCCGGTGCCTCGCCACCCGGCCATCCGGCCGGCTGCGGATCACCGTCAAGCCGCTCGGCGGTCCGCTGCACGCGACCGTCGAGTGCGTTCCCCTCGACGACGGACCGGCCGCCGCTGACCTGATTCCTGTGGTGGTTCCTGGCGGCGTCGGCGGACACAAGTGGGCGGACCGGCGCCTGCTGACGCACTACGCCGCC
>DASQIW010000162.1:0-17434 GCA_035631375.1 Streptosporangiaceae bacterium | reverse complement strand
CTGCGACGATCACGGTCGGAGCACTCGCGCTGAGCATGCTCGTCTCATCGGGCGTCTGGCTGGCAAGTGATTCGAGCCCGGCTTCAGGCGTGCTCGCGGCCAAAGTGTCTGCTTCGTCGGCGCCATGCTCCCCGCCGAAGGCCAGCCCGGCTGAAGGGCACTCGCCGCGGCTGCTACAGGAGTTGTGCGGCCCGCTGAGCGGAACCGGGGTGCACCGGTCGGGGTCTGCGCCGGTGGCCGGGGCACTGCAGCCGGCGGCAGCGACAGCAGCGCCGGCCACGACGGGGTTCGTGAACGGCACTGACGTGTCGTCTCATCAGCACCCGAACGGCGCCGCCATCGACTGGACGCAGGTCGCGACCAAGTACAGTTTCACGGCGATCAAGGCAACCGAGGGCAATTACTACCCCAACCCCTATTACGCCACCGATGCGCAGGCGGCCGTGGCGGCCGGCATGTACGTGGCCGCCTATAGCTTCGCTATTCCGAATGTTTCCGATGGAGCCAACCAAGCTCAGTACGCCGTGACCAATGCCAGCTACACGGTCGGTGGCCACTACCTGCCGCTCATGCTGGACTTGGAGTACGACCCGTACAACACCACCGACCACCTCAACGAATGCTACGGACTGACAGCGTCGGCGATGGTGACCTGGATCTCGTCCTTCGTGGCCGAGGCGAAGGCCCTCACCGGTGTCAACCCGATCATCTACACTCCGCCAGCGTGGTGGGACACCTGCACCGCCAACAACACGCACTTCCGCGGGTTTGTGCTCTGGGTGCCCGCCTTCTCCGTCAACACCCCGGGCACCCTGCCCACCGGGTGGAGCGCGTGGAATTTCTGGCAGTACAGCAGCACCAGCAACAGCACCAGCATCGTGCCGGGCATTAGCACCAGCGCCGATGTCGATCTCGACTATTTCAGCGGCGCGCCGCAACCCGAGCAAACAGTCGTGAACGCGCCTGTCTCACTGCAGATCCAAACGCTGAACTCCCTCGCCGGCCAGTCGGTGACCTACTCGCCAGCCTCTGCGACCGGACTGCCGCCAGGCACGGCGATCAATTCCACCGGCCTGATCACCGGCAAGCCCACGGCGACCGGCACGTACCAGGTGACGGTGACTCCCACCACTACTGGCGTGCTACCGGCCGCAGTCTCCTTCACGTGGACGGTGACGGGCCCGCCAGCGCCGGTCGTGGCGGTGGCGGCGCTGGCCACGAACGGAGTTCCGTACGCGCAAGCGCCGCAGCTAGGCGCGGGCTGGCACTCGCTGGGCGGCAACGTGGCCGCCGTGCCGGCGGTGGCCGCTGCGCCCAATCCCGACGGGGTGAGTCCGGTGACACCGTGGTTCATCGCGCCGGGCACCAACCACCTGCTGTACATCCGCGGCGCGAGCGGCGCTTGGCAGCGGCTGGGCCCCAACAACGCGTCTTGCCTGTCCGCGGCGGCGGTGATCACCAGCGGCGTTCTGCAGGTGGCCTGCGAGACCGCCCGCCACGGGTTGTCCTACAACACGGCCAAGATCCCGGCCACCGGGCTGCCGCAGTTCACGTCCGTGTGGAAGAGCCTGGGCGGCGTGGGCACCATCACCGCCGGCCCGGCAGTGACCCGGGTGAACGGGGTGCTGACGTTCTTCGTCCTCGCGACCGACGGGTTTATTCACACCCGGACCATCAGTACCGGCTACAGCCGCACGGGGTGGACCTGCCTGGGCCAGCCCGCGGCGGCTACCGAGGCCGCGACCGGGGTGACATATTTCACCTGCCAGGGCACCAACCATGGGCTGTTTGAGTCCTCGAACGCCGGTGCCGGGTGGACGGCGATGACGCAGCTCAGCGGAACGCTAGCGGCCGGGCCGGGCGTCGCGCCCGCCAGCGCCGACGTGGTGCTGGTGGAGGAGGGCACCAACCACGCCGTCTACGAGGGCACGGCCACCGGCGGCTTCGTAAGGCTCGGCACGCTTCTCGCCAACGGCGTCGAAGCAGCAGCCCTGAACTAAGCGCGAAGCCGCACCTGCGACGGGCGGGGAACGCGAGCCTGCGCCCGCCCGTTCGCCGCGGTTCTGCCGTGGACGTGCGTAGCAGATACCCGCGTACCGGGATGTCCTTGATAAGAATTGCCGACATCGATGTCGGATCGGGACAGTGTGGTTCGTAGCAGGGGTGCGTCGTCGCCTACAGGGGCGGCCACCAGCCACAGGAGATGATCCGAGATGGAGCCCGCTGCCCGCCGCCTGTACCGGCTCGTGGAGCCGATCCACCTGGTCGCCTACTTCTCCGCCGAGCCGACCAGGGAGCTCATGGCGCTCGGCCTCCGCAACTACTGGGACGGCTACTTCGCCGGACGGTCCGCACCGCTGGGTCGGGTCCCGGCCGACGTGGTCCATGCGATCTTCTACAACTTTGCCGAGGGCGAGGTCTCTCGCCACATCCCCCGCGTCTGGGACACCGCCACTCCGGAGGACGCGCTCGCCGCTCGTGAACGGGGCAGCGTCGCGGCGCTGAGGCGGATCCTCGCCGGCCTCGCCGACGCTCCCGCTCTCGCGAGTGCGGCCGAGCTCGCCACCAAGGCGGCCACCGGCGCGCCGACAGAGGGACGGGTCCTGTACGCCGCGCTCCGAGCGCTCCCCGTGCCGGAGGAGCCGGTGGCCCGTCTTTGGCACGCGGCCACCCTCCTCCGTGAGCACCGCGGGGACGGCCACATAGCGGCTTTGGTCGCCCAGGGCATCGGTGGGACGGAGGCGCATGTGCTGCATGCTCTCTCCGAGGGCATCCCCGCGGAGAAGTTCGGCAGAGTCCACCACCTCCCCGCGGCGCGGCTGGCCACAGTGGTGGACGGGATGCGCGCCCGCGGCCTCATCGACGCTTCCGGCTGGCTCAGTGAGGCGGGCCGGGAAACCAAACAGCGGATCGAGTCGCTGACCGACGATCTCGCTGCACCGGCGTACGAAAACCTGACGCCGAGCCAGCTCGACCAGCTGACCGAGAACCTGAAGCCCATCACCGCAGCGCTCGACGCTGCCGGCTCGCGGTAAATTCGGTCGGGCTGGTGCGGCCTCACATCTGGGATCGCAGCACGGCGACCTCGGGGAAGTCCTCGGGCGAGCCGTAGCCGTGCTCGGCCAGCCAGCGGACATTAGTGAGGCATCGCAACGACCACCATGCGCGGATGAGGTCGCGGTCGACGTCGGTGCCGTAGCCGGCGACTACGTCGCCAAGATGCTCCTTGTGTCCGAGCGTGAGGATGGCGACGTCGAAGAGCGCGTCGCCCTGGGACGCCTCGGACCAGTCGACGACACCGGTGACCTCGTCACTGTCTACGAAGACGTGGTCGACCTGCAGGTCGCCATGAATGAAAACCGGTGTCCACGGTCGGAGCGCAGTCTGGGCGAGCTCGCGGTTACGTGTGACCAGGTCGGCGGGAAGGACGCCGTTGGCGACGAGCCACTCGCATTCGCCGTCGAGGCGCCATGCGAGCTCGTCGAGGCTCCGACCGGGCCAGCGTGGCAGCGGCGCGTCGTGCAGCGTCCGTATGGCGGCACCCGCCGCGGCCCATGCCCCCGCCGACGCGGTCGACGGCTCGCCGAGGTGGCCGAGCGCCGTCCCTGGCAGGGCCGCGAGCGCGAGCACGGGCGGCTTGCGCCACAGGACCTCCGGAGTCGGGATCGGCGCCAGTGCCATCGCCTCGACCTCGACGTCGACACGAGTCTGCTCAGCGTCGATCTTCAGGAACACGTCGCCGACGCGCAAGGTCGCGCGCTCCTGATGCGCGACGACAACCTCGACCTCCTCCACGTCGGCCATCATCGCGGGACGACGATTGAGGTCGCCACGGGTTTGTCGCGCGTGACCGCGCGGCTGACCCGCGTCGCGATCCCTCGGGCAGCCTGAGCAGGCCGTTCCCGGCAGGGCCAGCCGACTAGCCCGAAGCGGTCGCCGGGGTGACGATCGGATAGCGGGGGATGGGCCGCGAAGGGCACTCGATCCACACGACAACCGGGCTTCCCGGCGCATCGCCGACGGGCGCCGCGTTGACGATGCCGAACCTAATGCGCTGGCCGCGGGAGAGCGCAGCCATGCAGCTTGGCTGCGTGCCCTCCTGCCAGACCCCGTATGCGTTGCGCCAGCTGACATCGCTCGGCAGGCCGTAGCTAGTCAGCTGGCGCTGGCCGCTGAGCCGGATAGTGAACTCGTCACCGTTGATGCCCACGAGGCCGACAGTGCCCGTCCGCACGGTAGGTGTGACGGTTGCGGAGGTGAGTGACCTCCCGGCCCAGAATCCAGCCGCGACCAAGATGATCGCAGCAGCCCCAAGGGCCACGCGGGTCAGGTTGCGCGCAATCAAGGACCACTCCTCAGTTCGGTGAACTGTCTGGTCGGTCAGCCGGCGGGAACAACCCGGCGTCGGCTGCTACGGCGGGTTGCTGTCGCGGGCGATGATGTGGCCGCCAGGATCGTAGGCGGTCTCGCTGCTGATGTCAGTGCGGTTGAGGCCGTTGCCGGGCGCCTGGATCCAGGCCAGGAAGATGCCGACGGTTCTACCAGCACCGATTGGCACCGGCACGACGTCGGCGCTGACGTCCTTGCCGAGTGCCGTGAGCACGACCCGGACTGCTCGCGGGCTAGTGAGGCCGAGGAAGGGGTAGGCGTTGCCGCGCCCCGGCGCTTCGAACCCCATCGGAGCCACGACCGGGTACAGGGAGCTAAGGGCGGTGCCGCCGTTCCCAGGCACCTCTGCGCGGGGCCAGGCCGGGCACTGGACTTCGCCGGTGGCGCCCTGCACGGGGGTGCGGAAGGTCGCCCAGCACACATCACCGCGCCGGGTGGCCCATGCCACCGTGGTCCAGTGCCGGGGCGAGCTGCTGATCAAGGTCAGCTCGCCGTTGGCGGGCGGGTTCTCGGCCACCTGGGCATCGATTGGCGCGGAACTCACGGAGGCTGGCGGGCCGGGCTGGCTCGGAAACATGCTGATCGTGAAGCCGCGCACACCCGCAACGACGCTCCCAGCCGCCACGCACGCGGCCAGGAGGACACCCGCCTGGGCGAGCCTGCGGCGGCGGCGGATGCGGCGACCGTGGCCGATGATCGCGGCCAGGTTCAGATTCGGCGGCAGCGGGTCAGCGTAGTGGAGGTCGACCGGGCACGCCGGGCCTGGGTGCGGAGCGGTCATGACGCGACCTCCGATTGGAGCTCGGAATCGGCACGCAGCTTGGCCAGCGCCCTGGACGCCGCGCTCTTGACCGTTCCGGGAGAGATGCCCAGCTCCTGGGCGATCTGGATCTCCGGCAGATCCAGGTAAAACCGCAGCGCCAGTACGGCCCGCTCCCGGCTGGTAAGCCTGGCCAGCGCGCGGAACACCAGATCGCGCGCGGCGGACGCGTCAGCCAGGTCTACCTGATCGAGCACCTCGGGAAGCTGAGGCGAAGGCTGCTCATACCGGAAACGGCGACGCCACCAGTCGGTGTTCGCGTTGATGATGCAACGCCGCACATAGGCGGCCGGGTCACCGTCGCGGATCCGGTCCCAGGCCGCATAGGCTTTTGCGAACCCGTCCTGGGCAAGGTCCTCGGCTCGGCCGCGGTCACCGGTGAGCAGCTCCGCCAGCCGGACCATCTTTCGCTGCTGACCCATGACGAATTCGGCGAACTCGCCGAGTCCGTCCTGTCGGGTCACCGGGCCGCCCTGTGAGTCTGCTGTCTGGCCTTAACGTTCCAGACGCAGCAGCGATCCGCCAGGTTCTGCACTTCGCTGACGACCTCAGATCAGCGGTGCTCAGGGTGCGGGCTGGAAGCTAGCGACCAGCGCCTGCCACATGCTCGGGTACACGGCTTGCCAATTGCTGGCCGGGCCGTACAGCTCAATGGCGTAGCTGAGCTGGCCAGGCCGGACGATGAAGGTCCGGTCGATGACGCGGATGTGGACGCCCTGGTAGGTATTCCTGAACTGCCAGTCGGCGGCGTTGTAGCCGCGGTAGCTCACCGAGCTAATCGAAATCTGCTGATAGGTGGAATCGGCTGCAGCCTTCTCGGCTGCCTGCTGCTGCCAGTCGGCCAGGGCATCGGCTTGCGGGTGATTGCTCCACGCGACCACAAGGGCGAACCCGCCGGGCGTCCCAGTGAACTGAACGTCGCGGGGTGTTGTCGAGGCGACAGCCCAGCCAGGTGGCAGACCGATAGCAAACCCGCTGGGATCGTCGTAGGTGTGCCAGCGGGGCGCCGACACCGCTCGGCCGGCCGAGGGATGACGTGCGCCAGGCGCATGTGCGCCAGGTACGCGGCCGGGCTTCGCGAGCGCGAGAAACGCGACGGCGGCCGAGGCAATGACAGCAGTCGCCGCGGTCGCGATCACCAAGGCCCTGCCGCGCCTGCGGCGCCGGACCATGTCGACCCCACCGGGCGGCTCCATCGAGGGCGGCAACGCCATCGGCTTGGTGGCCGCGCGAACACCGCCGCGTCCGCTGGCGGCATGGTCAGCTGCTTTCTCGCTTCTGCGGTGCGATGTTCGGTTGGGGACGGAAAGGTGGTACCGGCCGACGTCGACTGCGCGCTGGAACTCCGCCGTGAAGTCGCCGCAGCTGGGGTAGCGATCACTGGGTGACTTGGCGAGCGCCCGGCCGACAACGCCATCCAGCTCTGCGGGCAGCCCACGACGGCGAGCCGACAACTGCGGCGGAGACGCAGACACGTGCGCGGTGAGGACGGCCATCACGTTCTCATGGGGGAAGGGTGTCTGCCCGGTGAGCATCTCTATGGCAGCGCACGCCAGCGCGTACTGGTCTGCCCGGCCGTCGACGGACCGTCCCTCGATCTGCTCTGGGGCGGCATAGTCGGCAGTGCCCAGGAATCTTCCCGTGCTCGTCAGACTGACCGCCCCCAACGTCGCCTTCGTCAGCCCGAAGTCCGCCAGGTAGACGTGGTCCGGCCGGCCCGCGCGGATGTCCAGCAGCATGTTCCCTGGCTTGACGTCGCGGTGCACCAGTCCAGCGGCGTGCGCGGCGTCGAGCGCGGACGCCACCGATACGAGGATCGCGGATACCCGGTCAACGGTCAGCGGACCTTCGCGAGCCAGCAGCGACCGAACGTCGCCTCCGGCGACGTACCGCATCGCGATAAACAGCACGCCGGCCGATTCGCCGGCCTCGAATATCGGGATGATGTGCGGGTCCTCCACAGCGGCCGCGGCCCTCGACTCGCGCACGAACCGCTGCCGGAATTCCGCGTCCGAGGCGACCGACGGGGCCATGATCTTCAGCGCCACCGGCCGGCGAAGCTGCTCGTCAGTGGCCTTGAACACCACTGCCATCCCGCCGTGGCCGATCTGCTGCTCCAGCACGTACTTGCCGATCCGCGCGCCAGGGCCGAGGCGGTTCTCCTCCCATGACAGATCGCCGATCATTGCACCTCCGGCCGGGCCGCCGCCGTGTCCAAACCACGTCATTGTCCCGCACAGAGCGACGAGGCAGGCATATTCCGGCCTCAGTTGCCGTGCCAGACACGGAGAGAGCTAAGCAGTCCATCAGGCGGCTGTGATCGGCCGGCCGGTCACGCTGCCGGTGGTCGGGCTCTGCGTCGTCTACGGTGTCGCCAGGTTGACAGCGCAGTGAAGACCGGAACGTAGACAGCCAGCCATATCGCGGCCATGCGGAGGCTCGGGTGTTCGCCGCTGAGCAGGAGCGCTACGTTCGCTGCCAACACAGCGACGGCGGCGGTGCAGCCGTAGACGACGGCAGCCTGCCGATCAGAGAGCCTGTCGATCCGCCGACTCATGCCAGTATCGTCCCACCGCCAACCGGCGGCGGGAAGACGAGCGGCAGTGTGTCGAGGCCCACGAGTCCCGTCGGCCACTCGACCCGCGGGGTGAAACCAGGTGCCAGTTCGTACTCGGGAATCCTGCTGTGCCACTCGGCCAGCACCTCACGCATCTCCATCCTGGCCAGGTGCGAGCCGAGGCAACGGTGCGGCCCGCCGCCGAACGCGTGGTGCCGCTCCTGGCGGCGCAGGACGATCTCGTCGGGGCCGGCGTGCTCGGCCGGATCCCTGTTCGCGACCGCGATGGCGAGCTGGACCTCCGAGCCTGCCGGTATGGTGTGGCCGCCCAGCTCGATGTCCTGACTCGCGACCCGCGGCAGGAACACGACCGGGCCGTCGATGCGCAGAAATTCCTCGACCGCGTCCGGGATGACCGACGGGTCGTTGGCGATCTGCTGCCGCAGCCGCGGCTGCGCCGCCAGCGCAGCGAACGCCGTGCTCAGCGCCGAGGTGACCGTGTCCAGCCCAGCCAGGACGAACAGGAATGACAGCCCGAGGAGCTCTTCGTCGGACAGCCGCTCGTCACTGGTGTCGGCCAGCAGGCAGCCGAGCAGATCCTCGGCGTTGTCGAGATGCCGCCGCCGCTGCTCGATGTGGCCAACCAGATAGCTGAAGAGCTCGGCGCCCGCCTGGATCACTTGGTCCGTGGGCTTGCCGCCGCTGAGCACCGGGCTGGCAAGCAGGCTCTCCTTCCACGCAATGAGCTGGTCGCGGTCCTTCATGGGCAGCCCGAAGAGCGTAAGGAAAACGTCGGCGGGCAGCGGCACGGCGAGCTCCGTGACCAGATCGCAGTGTCCGTGCTCCGCAAACGAGTCGATCAGCGTGCCGACCAGCGACCGCACCCTCGGCCGCCAGGCGGCAGCCTCGCGCGGCCCGACGAACGGCTGCAGGATGTGCCGGTACCGGGTGTGCTCTGGCGGGTCGAATGCAATGGGAACCATCGGCAGCGGGCTGCCCACCACGTCGAAGGCCCGTTTCGACGAGAACAGCTCGGGATGCTTCAGCGCGTACTCCACGTACTCGCTCGAGCTGAGCACGTGTCCGCGCGGGGTCTTGATGATCGGGCCAGCCTCACGGACGAGCCGGTATGCCTCCGTCCGGTTGTCGGCCATCGGCAGCTGCCTAAAGCGGAGCGTGCCCTGGACTAGAGCAGGTTCCTGGCTCATGATCTCTCCGGCGGCCGGGGCCAGATTCGCCCAAATCAACCTGGGGTCAACACCACCGTAGCCCGGATCGGGATCGACCAGCAGGAGGGCATGCTGACGCCGGCCGCTGCCGCAGCGGCGCCAGTGACACAGTCACGCAGGTCAGCTGGCCTGTCCCGCCGACCGCGGCAGTCGTGGATGCTCCGCGGGGGCGGTCCGGCGGGCTCGTCGGCCGCGCGCGACCTCAGTGGCCAGCGCGTCGAGCGGCTGAGCGAACGGCCCCAGCGGGTCGGCGAGCCGAGTCAGCCACACCTGGGCGCTGTCGAGTCCAGCGTGATCGAGCGCATAAATCCGTCGAGTTCCCGTGGCGCGCATGTTCACCAGACTGGCCTCGCGCAGCACTTTGAGGTGCTGCGAAACAGCAGGCTGTGAGATTGGCATCCGGGCCTGCAGTGCGCCGACGAGCGAGCCAGCCGGCTGCTCGCCGGTCGCGAGAAGCTCCAGGATGAGCCGGCGCACTGGGTCGCCGAGAGCCTCGAAAACCCCTGGCACTTAGCCGCCGGCCGTGGAATCGGGACGGCCCGTGTAGAAGGCCACGGTGCGCGCAGCGGCGCGTCGCGCCGCGCCGGGCTCGTCACCGTCCGCTAGAGCAGCATCAGCCCACTCTGCGGCGGCCACCTGAATGAACTTCGTGCCGTCGGGCGAGGCGGGGAAGGCGGCCGCTTCTCCAGGGTCTAGCTGGGCTCCACCAGAGATGTGGAGGCCCAGGCCCATGAGGGACAGGTCCCAGCCGATGCCGACCGCGCCGGGGCCGAACTCTGCCCACCGATCGGGGTCGACGGGTGCCTCGTGGGCTAGCTCGAGCGTGGTGCGATCGCCATCTGGGGTCAGGGTGACCTGCAGCCACGACAGCATCTCCCCGAACTCCCAGGTCACTGCGAACAACTCAGGCTGCACGCAGCGCTCGATCACACCGCCGGCATTGCCCTCGAGCTGGTAGCGCCCGCCGATCCGGAGGTCACCGCTGACCGGCAGGAACCAGCGGGGGATCCGGTCGATGTTGGTCACGGCGTCCCACAGATCTGCCTGGCCGGTCAGGTACGTGCGGCTCGCGATGGCGATCCTCGTCGCCGCTCCGTCGCGGAAGCCGCTGCGAACCTCGCGTGTCACGAGACCAGCCGTGGCCACGGGATCGAAGGACATGCATCCTCCTTCTATAAGCGACAACTTATAGAAGAACGTTACTGCACGGCAGACAACGCCGCAACCAGTGCGACGGGCGGCGCGGCGCCTACGGCTCAGGCAGGGTGCTGCCAGGGAAGCTGCGGCATGGGTGGACCTCGTAGGTGAAGACGCCCGCCTGGACGCCCGGGTCGTGGTCCATGACCCTGGCTGCCTCTTCTGGCGGGAGGTTGAAGATGCAGATTCCGGTCGTGCCGCTGCCGTCTGAGATGGGGCATACGACCGGCATGAGCCCGGACTTGTGCAGGGCGACATTGCGCCTGCCGTGCTGCCAGATGATCTGAGATACCTCACTGCGGAACTCGGGGTCCGGCCGCTCGAACTTCGGCCCCGCCTTGAGAATGCAGACGGAGTACTCTCGCGCCTTCGCCCGCTCGGCGGCGAACTCGTCATCGGTGAGCTGGGGCAGGCTGTGCTCGCCCAGGTATCTGTCCATCGGAGCCTCCCTGGCGTCGCTACCGCCCGCACCGTTGTGGCTTCAGTATCGGCGATCAGCGTGCGAACGCCCGTGCAACACTGGCCCGCAAGAGTCGGCCGGGGAGCAAGAACACTTGCTCCCCGGCCGGACGAGGTGATCGATCTCGGTCGCGCTCCTACCCTGCTGCGAGCGCAGGCGCCAGCATGGCGGCGTTCGGTGTGCCCAGACCAGTGATCGGGTCCCAGCCGTTGGTAGCCGGGTAGCCGGGGATGCTAGCCACGGTCTGGTTGTTGCCGGTGTTCACGTCGTAGAAGTACGTGCCGTAGTTCGCCCCGGCCGCGAGCTTGTAGAGCGTCGGGTTGATCTGACCGAGGCCATGGCCCGCGATCTGATCGGCGATCGCCACGATGCCGGAGAACTCAGGCGACGAGCAGGATGTCCCGCCGACGATGAACCAGCCGCCGGCACCGGGAGCGGTGTCGTACACCAGTGGCCCGGTACGGGAACTGGCCTGGAACGCGACGTCGGGGACACCGCGCATGCCACTGTTCGTGGCTCCGCCTGGCAGCGTGCTCTGATATCCGGGGGCTGCGAAGATGTGGCTGAACCCGCCACCTGAGTCGATCCAGCCGATTTCCTTGACGCCGGGTGCACCCTGGCAGTTCGCGGGCGGGTCGGTGGAGTCGATGCTCGTTCCGGTGACCGGATTCGTGCACAGGTAGGTGCCGCCGACGGCGGTCACCAGCGGGTCAGACGCCGGCCAGATGACCGTGGGGAACGGCACCGTGGTCGGGTTCTTCGTCGGCGTCTTGATCGCGTTGGCCGTTCCGCCGTCACCCGAGCTAGCCAGGACCGTTACCCCATTAGCGGCAGCAGAGACGAAGGCATGCCGCAGGTTCAAAAGCGACTGCGTGCTGTTGAAGCCTTCTTCGGTCGCTCCGAAGCTCTGCGTGATGACAGTGGCCTGGTGGTTGTCGACGATGAACTGCTCAGCGTTCATCATCGCCGGAAGGCCCTGTACGTCCTGTGTCTCGGCGGGATCAGTGGTGACGTTCAGGATGTTCGCTCCGGGGGCTATCGCGTGCGCCCACTCGACATCCAGGGCGGTCTCCACCGACCACGCATCGCGCGCCTGTGAGCCCGTGCCGTTGCTGTTCGGTGGCTGCGCCTTCACTTCAGTGTTGCCGTTCCAGAACACGTGCTGGAAGGTCGGCATCCCTGCGGTGCAGGTCTGGCCAGGCTCACCGCACATGTGCGGCAGGCCCATCTGAGTGTTGAAGTTGGCCAGGTCCGACGCCATGTTCGGATTGCCGAAGGAGTCGATGATCGCGATGGTGACTCCCTGGCCAGCATGACCAGCCGCGTAGAGAGGAGCCAGGTTGTAGGAGTTCTCCATCGCCGTCGCGAAGAAGCAGCGCCGGCCCAGGGCGAAGCAGTCGGACTCGGCCGGCGGAACCGGACCGTTGCCGAGTAGCTGGTAGTCGGACACCGTCGGCACCGGCATGGGAAGGCTGCTCGTCGCCAGCGTGGAAGCCGGCGCGGCGCCCGCCAGTGCCGCCACGCCACACACGGCAACTGTGGCGAGGTGGCGCGCGAGTACGCCTAACTGGAGTCGGGACATGGGGGGACGCCTCCGTCCGCATCGATGGATACGACCCTCTATCGTCACCACTATGCGGACTTGCCAGCAAGAGGCCTGCCTGTAATAAATATCGCGAGCAGCCCCTATGAGCCGTGTATCCCACTATTCGTACGCTTCTCACTCCGAAAAAATCGTGGCCGTAGGCGCAGACGATGGCACCGTTGTCCCGACCGCGTAGGTGCATCGACCGTCAGCGCAAGCGACCCCGTTACCCCCACCTCCTGCATGAGGGGAACGGGGTCGTATCGGGCGCTCACGCCAGCCTGGCGCGGCGCCTTGGGTTAGGCCGGCGGCGTGTAGCCGACGCCGTCCTGCAGCCGGGACCGGCGGGTGCCAGCCGGCCGGCCCGGCTCGCCCGCTTCAGCGGGTCCCGCCTTCGGCGGCGCGACGCCGCGCACGATCTGCTCAGCCATTCCGTACAGCAACGGCAGCGCGCCGGCGACAACGCCGCCTACCCGGTTGATGTGCGCCACACCGGGGCGGATGACCTTTGCGTGGTCGTCGACATTGCGGACGAGGTCCGCCGACTCCTCCAGGTTCGTTGCGACGCGGTTCAGCAGCGTGCCGACCCAGAACAGGTAGAACGCCAGCCCGCCGGTGAGCACGCCGATGGCAACGACGGTCAGGACCACAAGGCGCCTCATGGTTGGACCTTTCCGAGTACCCGGCCGAGGAAGAGATGATGTTCCAGGCCCTCCGCCAGGACTGCATCCACTCCGTCGGCAACCTGCGGGATCAGCTCCGCCTCAGCCGTAGTCGTTTCCGCGCCGCGCAGCGTGTCCCGTACCTCGACCACTCGTTCGTCGATGCGCCGCACCAGGTAGATGAGCAGGCTCAGCATTCCGGCGACAGCGACATCGACGACGAAGCCAGCTGCGATCGCCTGCCGCCACGCGGCTCGCTCGTTGGCACGCATCGCTAACCCCCTAGCCTGGCCCGGCCGCGCTGGAGGCCGCTCGTGATCGCGTTCGCGTCATCAATGGTCGTCTGGAGCGCTGCCAGCGGCGCGGTGTTGAGCTCTGCCGATCTCAGGGCCGCCGTGATCTTTGGCGCCTCATCGCCAATCGACCGCGCATAAGCGAGGATCGCCGAGACGAGCGCGACGACGACCGCCACAACGGAGGTGCCGATCGCGTAGCCAGTGATCCAGGCGGTGCGCTGACTAGAGACGGCTGGCGGCTTCGTCCGTTTGTCTCTCTGCATGGAATTCACTTCTCTCGGACCGGCTCAGACCGTGTCGCAGAATTCGCGGACCGGCTTGAGGCTTGCGTTGACCGACGTGAGCCGGTCCGGCACGGAGCTGGTGAGGTCCGCGACGGCCTCGACCGCCCCGGTTGTAGCGGAAAGGTTGGCCTGGATGGCGCGCAGGTGGAGGATCACGCGGATCAGGCCGACCGCGGTGATGCCGATGATGAGCGCTGAGGCTGTCAGCGTCGTCTGGGCGGCCGCTCGCATGGACCGCACCTCCTTCGTTTAGCCCAGCAGCTTGGCGACCGAGTCCGCGTACCGGGTCGCCCCGGCCGACACGTCCCGGACCGTCTGGTCTGTCGTGGCGAGTGCCTCGGGCACGCCATCGAGATCGGAGACGAGTTCCGCGCCGTCCACCAGGATCTGGTCAGTCGCGTGCCGGATCCGCTCGAGCGCTGCGAGCACGCGGTTGAGAAGGTAGATAACGAGGGGCAGCACCAGCACCATGAGCATCGCATTACCGATCCGCCACCAGCGCATGACCGTACCTCCCCTGGTCGCCCCCGAGCGCCTGAGCTGTAATGCCTGGGGGTGTACCCGGGATTCGGCACAGCGCACGCCTCAGCGGCCCGGAATACCCGACCGCCGCGACTTACCGCGTAACCGTCCCCGGGGCCTCGGTCCGTAGCCGGCTGGCGAGGTCGTTCAGAAGTACGATGACCTGCTCGGCTGTTGCGTCATCCACGTCGCCGAGCGCCCCTCGCAGAACTTCGTCGGCATTCCGCACGCTGTGCCTCGCGACCTGATCGAGGTGCGCCGCCGTGAGCCGCACAAGCGTGCGACGACGATCAGCTGGGTCGGCCGCGATCTCGACGATGCCCTTGACTCTGAGCTTGTTGACGGACTCTGACACGTAGCTCTGCGGCAGCCCGGTCCTCGTGGTGATATCGGTAATGGAGCTGCCTGGGCTGGCGAGAACGTCGCGCATGACAATCAGCGCGCCGGCCGGAAGGGTGGCACCGAGCGCGGCAACCCCGTCGTCACCGGGATCGTCGTCCCGCATGGCCCGTTCGCCCAGGCGCGCGAGCTGCCTGCCGAGCACGATCAAATCAAGCGCCTCCATAGCCGAGATGATACATCGCCTGCGATGCATCTGCGTCTGATATACTCGGTGATCAGGCCCGGCAGGAATCGGCACGATCATTTGGTGGTGCCGTACACTGTGCGAGGTTCACCCTGCGCTCGTAGCTCAACGGATAGAGCATCTGACTACGGATCAGAAGGTTGGGGGTTCGAGTCCCTCCGAGCGCGCAAGTGCGGTGTCTCAAGTAACTGGCCGCCGCTGCCCGCAGCGGCAGCGACCATCACGACATCAGCAACTCAGGGCCCTCCAAGGAGGGTCTCGATAACCGCGCCGACCACGGTATTGACAACGCCGCCAGCCACCTTGTCAACGGTGGTTGGCCCCGCGGTTGCTTTCTCCGCTGCCGGCTGCCCTGACCGGACGTCGCGCCATTCCTTGAGCAAGGAGTCCCACTGTTCCAGCCGGCAATCCCCGCGCCGCTCCCGCTGAGCCAGTGCCTGTAGCGCGAGGTGCTCGGCCTTCTCGGCGGCCTCTGAAGTCGTGGTGTATATGAAGACGCTCGACTTGTAGTCGTCGGAGGTGGTGGTGTCATCACCGAGGCCGCTCTCTAAAAGGACGACCCGGAGGGACTGGCGGAACTTCGTCGCCCCGCGGCCCGCAAGTATCACTCTCACGCGCCAGTTCTCGGCCACATACACACTGTAACCACTGCGTGCAAGGTGCAGCGACAATCAGGAACTCAGCGACGGGATCGCCTCGGACAGGTTGAAGCTGAACGGCGCACGCTGCCGCATGCCGCGAGCACGATCATGAACGCAGGCGCCGTGCCGCACCACGGGAGATCGGCGTCACTGTGCCACCCTCGTCACTCGAGGCGACCTGCTCGACGATCTTCGCGGCTAACACACGCAGCTTGACGTTGGTCCGCTGGGAGGCCTGGCGCAGCAGGTCGAAAGCCTTCTCGGGCCCGCATTGCTGCTGGGCCATCAGGATGCCCTTGGCTTGCTCGATCACCGACATGGTCTCCTGCCTGGCCATCAGCCGGGCGTACGCCGAGTCGTGCAGAACGTCCCGCCGCGACCGGCCCTGGAGTACCTGGCCCCGGGTAGCCCGCGCGCGGGCTCTGGCTTCTGCAGACGCCAGCCGGAGAGCCCGCGACATCTGCCGCGCGGCCTTCGCCCGCCCGGCATCCACCGGCGGGGAGCCGCCGGATCCCGAAGTCATATCGAGGACGCTACTCGGCACTCACAGCAGCTACCAGGCCCCGCCGTCACGCTTTTCGACATGCCGGCGGGCTGCCAGCGGACCGGCCTTGGTGTCCTGAAACAGAGCACCGCCGCGCGCCCAGGTCACAGGCCCGTCCCGGGCGCCGCGGAGTTTTCCTCGGCCGGAACCGCTCCGGGATTACCTGACCATGCGGAAGCAGATGATCGTCGGAACCCGGTACAGCTGGCCTTGATTCGACCGGACGGCTGCCAGGATCAGGTAAACCAGGTGCGCGATGCCGAGAGCCAGGAAGCCCAGCACCAACAGCAGGATGCCAAAGCCGTGGGTGGCGACCGCGACGACGATGCCGACGATGACAATCGCTATCGACTCGATAATGGCGGTAATCCCCATGTTGAACGCCTGCGCCGCGTGGAACCTGACGTAGCGGGATTCATTCATCTTCACTAGGTAGATCACCAGTGGCGCGATGATGCTCGCGAACAGGGCCAGGAGGTACGAGAGCATCGCCCAGGTCTGGTCATCTGACGGCCCGCGCGGACCGTAGCCCTGTGGGTTGTACTGCTGGCCGTACCCCCACTGGCCGGGGGGCGGGCCGTAGCTGGGCTGGCCGGCGGGCGGGCCGTAGCCCGGGTGGCCGGCGGGCGGGGGATAGCCCGGGGGGCCGGCGGGCGGGACGTAGCCGGGCTGGCCGGCGGGCGGGACGTAGCCCGGTTGGGTGTAGCCCTGCGTGCTGTCCTGTGGATCTCCGGGAGTGGTCATGAAACCCCGTCGCCTTTCGTCGGCCATAACTGTCCAAACTGTGGGATCACGGGACAGGATGGCGCAGCGGGCCGACCACGCACAAGCACAAAGACCACCCTGTGGAAATACCGCGTCGAAGGACCCAGGGGGCTCGGCCATCAGCGGTTCGAGTTCCTGCGAACGTGGCACGGACCACAGGCTTGTCCGCGATCCTCGAAGGCCCTCGCTGCTAATGCCTTTGTTACGTTCGCCGTCAGCCTGCCAAGCTGGCAGTTCCGGCGAGCGTCGCAAGGCAGGGTCAAAGCATGGATGAGCGCACCGAAGGGCAACTGCGTGTCATCCGCGAGGTCTTAGCGGTCACGCAGGCCGCCGATATCTCCGTGTGGCTGTTCGGAGGCTGGGGCCTCGACGCGAGGATCGGCCGGATTACGCGCTCGCACGGCGACGTCGAGTTCTGGGTTGAGCGCATCCACGCCGAGCAATCGAAGGAAGTCCTGGTAGCGGCTGGGGCAACAGCTCTGGCGACTCAGCCGCCAGAGGAGGCCTGCGAGTTCACCTGGGACGAGGTTCCGTTCAGTACCGCGTACTTTGACCGGGCGCCAGACGGGTCGTTCATCCAGCTTCTGGGGCGATGGTCGGACTGGCATTTCCCGCCAGGATCGTTCGGCGACGAGCCGGGGATGCTCGATGGCACGCCTGTACGGGCTATGAGTGTGGCCGGCATGCTTGCCATGAAGGAGCAGTTCCCGCAGCTGCGCAACGGCCGGCCCTGGCGGCGGAAGGACGTCGACGATATCGAGATTCTCCGGGGGCTGGCCGCCGAGGCGAAGGGTGGCAGCGACGCAAGAACGACCTGAGCGCGCCACAGCCGTTCTGCTAGCTGGTGGTGGTGGCGCCTCGGTGCATGGAAGCGGCGGTGCATCTCAGGCGAGGAAG
>DASQIW010000161.1:0-4282 GCA_035631375.1 Streptosporangiaceae bacterium | reverse complement strand
CTCCACCAGGTCCAGCCCGTCGAAGAGCGCGGCGACCTCGGCGCGGGAACGGAACCTCAGCTCCATCGGCATGAGCTCGTTCAGCCGCGACGCGAGGTTGCGGATGCCGACGACGTCGATGTCGCTGGCAGGATGGGAGATGGCCAGGTAGCTGCCGGCCGGGACCGCGTCCATCAGCCGCTTGACGATGCCGGCCGGGTCGTCCTCGTCGGGGATGCATTGCAGGATCCCGATGAGCATCACCGCCACCGGCTGCGCGAAGTCCAGCGTGGCGGCCGCGGCCCCGACGAGCTCGGCCACGTTCCGCAGGTCCTCGTCGAGGTAGGCGGTGGCCCCCTTGGTGTCGCTGATCAGCAGGGCCCGGGCGTGGGCGAGGACGATCGGGTCATTGTCCACGTACACCACCCGGCATTCGGGTGCCTGCGCCTGCGCGACATCGTGGGTGTTGTCGGCGGCGGGGATCCCGGTGCCGATGTCGAGGAACTGCCGGACGCCGGCTTCGCCGACCAGGTACCGCACGACCCGGGCCAGGAACGCGCGGTTCCCCCGCACCCCCTCCACCACGTGCGGGGCGGCCCGCACGGCGGCCCGGGCGGCGATCCGGTCCGAGGCGAAGTTGGTCTTGCCGCCGAGCCAGTAGTCGTAGACCCGGGCCACGTGCGCGACGCTGACATCGATGTCTGGCGGCGGGTCTTCCCGGTCAGAGGGCATCGGCCTGGAACCAGTCGCTGGTCACTGACGCCTCTTCCGTCGTGGACCGCGTGGCGCGGCTCGTCTGCTACCCGGCCAGCCTAGCCACCGGCAAAAAGAAATCTGCCGGCAAAAAGAAATCTGCTGGCCAAGAAAAGGCGCCCGCCGCCAGAATATTGCCCATCCGCCCTGGTCAGCGGTGGATCTCGACCAGCAGGATCCACGCGTTGAACACGGCGCCGACAAATCCGGCTATGAGCTCGGGAACCAGCCAGGATAGCCCGCCGCCCGCGCCCACCATCACACTGATCCCGGCCGCGATCATCGGCAGGGTGCTCGCCAGGATCACCACTGTCGGAGTCAGGGTCCAGGTCAGGGGCTCATCTGGCGCCCGCGGCACGCGGAGCCTGCGCACCAGCAGGACGGCGGCCAGGACCGCTCCGAGGATGATCATCTCCAGCCCCAGCCCCGTCAGGCTCTGCCCGGGGATGAGAATGCACACCGAGAGCAGCAGCAGGCCGAGCAGGATCGACAGGGTCTCCACCGCCCGCACCGGCAGCGCCCGGTACTTGAGGATCTGTTCCAGGTTGATCGACACGGCCACGAAGATCAGCCCGGTCAGGGCGGCGGCCGCCCCGGCCATGGCCGCGAACAGGTCGTGCCATAGCTCGGGCCGGTAGGCGATCATCCCGGGCCAGGCGCCGCAGCCGGCCCGGGCCGGACGGTGTCCAGCACCTGCTGGCCGTACCTGGCCAGCTTGGTCTCCCCCACCCCGCTCACGTTGCCCAATTCGGCCAGGGACGACGGCCGTGTCGCCGCGATCTCGCGCAGCGTGGCGTCGTGGAAGATCACGTAGGCCGGCAGGCCCTGCTCCTTCGCGACGCCAGCCCGCCACGCGCGCAACTGCTCGAACAGCCCCGCGGCCTCCGCGGGCAGATCCCCGGGCTCGCCGCCCCGCGGCTTAGCCGCCCTGGCCGCTTTGGCGGCCTTCGGCGTCGGCTCCGGCTCACGCCGGAGCATGACCTGGCGCTGCTGGCGCAGCACTCCGGCGCTCGCATCGGTCAGCGTCAGCGTCCCGTAGTCGCCCTCCACCGCCAGCAGGCCCTGCGCCAGCAGCTGGCGGACGACACCGCGCCACTGCGTCTCGCGCAGCTCGGTTCCGACGCCGAACACCGTCAGCGAGGCGTGATCGTGCTGGATGACCTTGTCGGTCTTCTTGCCGAGCAGGATGTCGATCACGTGGCCAGCGCCGAACCGCTGCCGTCGCTCGCGCTGGAGCCGGAACACGGCCGACAGAATCTTCTGCGCGGCCACGGTGCCGTCCCACGACTCCGGCGGCACCAGGCAGGTGTCGCAGTTGCCGCAGGCGGCCCCGTGCTCGCCGAAGTACCCGAGGAGCTGCGCGCGCCGGCATTCGACGGTTTCGCACAGCGCCAGCATGGCGTCGAGGTGACGGCTCAGCCGGCGTCGGTGGGCCTCACCGCCCTCGGAGGCATCGATCAGCTTCCGCTGCTGCACGACATCGGCGAGGCCGTAGGCCAGCCAGGCGGTGGAGCGCCGGCCGTCACGGCCCGCGCGGCCGGTCTCCTGGTAGTACCCCTCAACGGACTTGGGCAGGTCCAGATGGGCCACGTAGCGCACATCGGGCTTGTCGATGCCCATCCCGAACGCGATGGTGGCCACCATGGCGATGCCGTCCTCGCGCAGGAACCGCGCCTGGTTCGCGGTCCGGGTCGGCGCGTCCAGGCCAGCGTGATAGGGCAGCGCCTCGATCCCGTTCGTGGCCAGGAACTCGGCGGTCTGCTCGACGGAGGCCCGCGTGAGGCAGTACACGATGCCCGCGTCCCCGGGATGCTCGGTGCGCAGCAACTGCAGCAGCTGCCGCCTGGGCTCCTTCTTGGGCACGATGCGGTACTGGATGTTCGGGCGGTCGAAGCTCGACACGAAGTGGCGCGCGCCGGCCAGGTTCAGCCGCTCCGCGATCTCGGTCCTGGTCGCCTCGGTGGCGGTGGCGGTGAGGGCGATGCGGGGCACGGTGGGCCAGCGCTCGTGCAGCTCGGACAGAGCGAGATAGTCGGGCCGGAAGTCGTGCCCCCACTGGGACACGCAGTGAGCTTCGTCGATGGCGAACAGGGACACGGCGCCGCGGTCGAGCAGGCGCAGCGTCTGTTCCATCCGCAGGCGTTCTGGGGCCAGATAGAGCAGGTCCAGGTCTCCCCCGATGAACGCGGCCTCGACCTCGCGGCGCTGGCCGGGATCCTGCGTTGAGTTGAGGAATCCGGCGCGGACGCCAAGGTGCACCATGGCGTCCACCTGATCTTGCATGAGCGCGATCAGCGGCGAGATGACCACGCCTGTGCCCGGCCGGAGCAACGCGGGTATCTGGTAGCACAGCGACTTGCCGCCACCGGTCGGCATCAGGACCAGCGCGTCGCCGCCCGCCGTCACGTGCTCGATGATCTCCTGCTGCTGGTCGCGGAACGAGTCGTAACCGAAGACGCGGCGCAGCACGTCCGACGCGTCGTTCAGCAGGGAACCGGTGCCCGGGGAGACCACGCGGCCACTCTACGGGTGACCGCTGTCACCGGCGCGCGCTACTCGCCGACGAAGCCTGCCGGCGCCCGCGTCAGCGGGCGCGCATGCGGTTGTTGCGGGCGTTGTGCTCGACCTCGGCGAGCCCCAGCACCTCCAGGACCGGTGGGACGTAGTTGCCGAACCGGCCGCGCAGCCCCTTCTTCAGCCCGTACCAGCCGCCGACCGGGTTGGCGGGCGAGCGGCCCCACGCCTCGACCGTGCCCTCGGCGGCCGGCTTCTGCTCGTCGGCGTTGCCCAGCGGCACCCAGTCGCCGCGCTCCTTCAGCATCGCGTGCAGGTCATCGACGCAGCGCAGCTGGTAGCGCAGCTGGGTCGTGCCGACCTGGACGACCAGGGCGGGCGGGTCGGAGGCCTCGTCACGCCACGCCTCGAACTCGGACTTGCCCGGCGGCGTGGTCAGGATCCACGGATCGGCGGCGGTTCCCGATCCATCGGCTTGAACCGTCATCGCAGTCGCTCCCTTCACGGCATATCCAGGCGATTATGGCAGCCGATACATGACATCTCTTGTCGTGATTGGATTATCGTTGGCCCATGCGAGCCAGCCGCCTGGTCGGGCTGCTCGGCCTGCTCCAGGCCCGCGGCCGGATGAGCGCCCGGCAGCTCGCCGACGAGCTCGAGGTCTCGCAGCGGACGGTCCTGCGCGACATCGAGGCCCTCGGCTCGGCGGGCATCCCGGTCTACGCCGTCCGCGGCTGCCAGGGCGGCTTCGAGCTGCTCGACGGGTTCACCAGCGATCTTCCGGCCGCCGCCCGCTGGCACCGGCCGCCGCCGGATGCCCGGGCCCGGCGGGCGCGCGTCCGCCTGTCCCCGCGCGGCCGCCGCCTCGCGGCGCTGCTCGGCCGCCCGGCCGGGGTCCGGATCCGCAGGCAAACCCCGGCCGTCGCCGGCCGCGACGGCTGGGTCGAGGCCTGGGTGCGGATCGACTCGGTCGATGCCGCGGCACTCGACATGCTGGCTCTCGGCGCCGAGGTCGAGGTCATCCATCCGCCGGAGC
>DASQIW010000160.1:0-51959 GCA_035631375.1 Streptosporangiaceae bacterium | reverse complement strand
TCAAGTGGTGGATCGCCGACCCCACCGGCGTCCCCCACATCGTCCCCGGCTCCGACGCCACCCAGTGGTACTGGGGCCAGAACTACGACCAGAGCCTGGCCAGCCCCGGCTTCTGATCGAACCCCCACCGGAAGCGCCCCGTCCCCGAGGCGGGGCGCTTCCGCGTTCGCGGACCCCGCTAGTTCTGACGTCCGGGCACCGGGGTCCACGTGATGGTGATGGTCCAGTTCGTCGACGTATCGCTACTCCACTGCGGGCCGATCAGTTCCAGACCTTCGGTCACCACCATCCCTTCCACCGCCCAGCAGCTGCCGCGCGGGCCGAAGACACGATCACACCGCGGCGTGCCGCTGATCCCTCCGTGCCGGGTTCCCCAGGTGCTGAAGTTGAGCACCTGGTACTGATCAGGTCCCGGCTTGCTCGCGCGACCGGTGCACGCGAGCGGCCCTTCGCCCCCGGCGCTGCACAGGTTCCAACTGCCGCCCCCTTCGACGGGAGTTGCGCTGGACCCGCTGATGTCGATGTCCGATCCGATGCCGGTGTTCGTGACAGTGATCGGATAGCTGGCGGAGACGTTCGACCCGACCCAGCATTGACCGTTCGGGAAGCCAAGCCTGCCGAAGGTCGACCTCGTGTTGGCGCCGCCATCGCCCCCGGTGCATCCAGTGAAGCTCGCTCGGCCGGGGGAGATGGTGACTGAGCGGATGGTCGGGACGGTGGTCAGCGACAAGCTGATGCTCCCGGCCCGGCCCATGGCCTGCTGCGGGGCGACCACCGCACCGCAAGCGGTCATCGCAGCCAGCACCAGCGACATCAGCAGCCATCGCACGCTAGGCGACATCGTCGCGGCTCCGCTCGATCCGGATCCTGACACCGCTCCTGCGGACGCCGACTGCCGCAGCGGTCACGACGAGCACGCCGAGCACATACGCAAGCACCCAGCCAGGCACGCTGAACCAGCCGGCCGTTGCCACCCCGGGTGCGACGGTGAACTCCAGGCCGGTCGCGGCGGCCACGCCGAGCCTTGCACCGCCCGCCGAGAAAGACGCCGAGCCCTTGGCGACAACGTCGCTGAAGTACCGACCAGGGGCCGCGGTACGCGGCACGGTCAGCTCGAGCGGAATCCGTGCCGATTGGGCGTGAGACAGCCGGACCGGTACCAGGGACGCCGAGATCCAGCCTGGCGGCACTGTCCGGCCGGTGCCGGCGGAGATTCGCTCGACGCTGATGGAGACGGACTCGGTCTGCGTGCCGGTGTTGACCACGTAGACGGGGATCAGCGCATACTGACCGCCGGGATGCGCGACGCCGTCCAGCCGGACCGGACCGGCCTGGACGCCCACCCCCACGCTCGCATAACTCGCCGCCGGCCAGGCTAACAGCGCCAGAGCCCCGATCGGCAGCGATAGCCACAGCCGCCGCTGCATACTTTCGAGCGTAACTGATCTTGAGATACCGGAAAAGAAGCGTTTGCTCAGCCTTCCAGGGCTGTGCGCATGGGCCGGAACTTCGTCTCCGTCTCGTCCAGTTCCTCAGCAGGCACCGAGCCAGCCACGATGCCGTTACCGGCAAACAGGCGCGCCCGGCTGCCGTCGATCTCGCCGCAGCGCAGCGCGATGCCCCACTCGCCGTTTCCGCGCCCGTCGACCCAGCCGACCGGTCCCGAGTAGCGGCCGCGGTCCATGCCCTCCAGCTCCCGGATCAGCTCGAGCGCCGCATCAGTCGGCGTGCCGCAGATGGCAGCCGTCGGGTGCAGCGAAGCGGCCAGCGCGAGCGCCGACGCATCGCGGTCGAGCACGCCCGTGACCAGCGTTGCCAGGTGCTGATAATCAGCCATCTGTAGCAGGAATGGTGCTTCGTCGACAGCAAGCTCGGCGCACAGCGGCTCGAGCAGGCTGCGGACAGACTCCACTGAGTACTGGTGCTCTTCCGCATTCTTGGCCGAGGAAACTAGCGCGGCGGCGAGTGCCGCGTCGTCTGCCTCATTGCCCCCGCGGGCCATGGTGCCGGCCAGCACGAGAGAGGCGATCTGGTCGCCATCCCGCCGGATCAGCAGTTCCGGCGTCGCGCCGATCAGGCCTGCGCAGGCAAACGTGTAGCAGCCGGGAAAGCGCGCTGCGAGCCGCGCGAGCAGCACCCGCGCATCGATCTCCCCGGAACACTGCGCACGCAGGTCCCTCGCCAGGACCACCTTCCGCAGCTCTCCGGCCCTGATCCGGGCAACAGCCGCGGCGACCGCCTGCTCCCATTCCGGCGCTGTCAGGCTGCCGTCGCTCCAGCGCAGTTCTGACGGGCTGTGCCGGGCCGCGACGGGTGTATCCGCCGGCGGCGGGCCGGTCGAGATCGTGGTCCGCCAGGCAATCCCGGACCGCCGGCCAACGACTACTGCGGGGACGATCAGCACCGAGCCGTCGGACGCTGGGTCGAAGGTGAAGCTCCCGAACGCGACCGGCCCGGTGCCGGGCATTGCTACTTCGTCGGTGACGCTGGCGGCCTCGAACAGCTCGGTCAGCCACTTCTCACCCGCCGCGAACCGGTCCACGCCGGCTGGGAGGGTCAGCCGCGCCGCCTCGCCCCAGCCGACGAGGCCGTCGCCGTGCTGGATCCACGCCGACGCCGCCGGGCTGGGCAGCCGCTCCAGCATGTCGCCCGGGTCGGCTGTGCGGACCGTCCTGACTATCAGGCCGTCTGGCATACGGCTGCAGGGGTCCGCGGTGCTGTCACGGCAGTCCACTCTACGGGTGACCGCCGGCTGGACAGATCTGGGCCGGCGGCTAACAGCGCAGTGGCGAGCACGTAACCCAGCCAGGCGAGCAGCACGCCGGCGGCCAGGCTGCCGATGATGTTGAGCCCGGCTTCGCCGACGGCGCCGTCTTCCAGCAGCCGCAGCGTCTCGTAACTGAACGTCGAGAAGGTCGTCAGGCCGCCGCACAGGCCGGTGCCCAGCAAGGCGAACACTGCAGGCGGCAGGCCCAGGTTTCGCTGCGCGCCCAGCAGGAATCCGAAGACGAGTGACCCGGCCAGGTTGACCGCCAGCGTCCCCCAGGGGAAGACGGTGTCGCGCCGGATCTGGATGGCGCGGTCCACCAGGTACCGGGCGGGCGCGCCGATCATTCCGCCCGCCAGAACTGCCAGGATGATCACGATCCGCCGTCACCTGGCTGCCCGCCGGCGTAGGTGTGCACGTGCACGTCATCGACGATGATCAGCCCGCCGGTGACAAGCTCGGCGATCTCGTCGAGGAATTCATCGGTCCGCTCGGCGGTGTCGATGATGACGATCGCAAGCGGCAGGTCCTCGCTGAGCGAGAGCAGCCTGCTGGTGTGGATACGGGACGCGGCCCCGAAACCCTCGATGCCGCGGAACACGCTGGCGCCCGCCAGCCCGCGCTGGTGCGCCCTGTGCACGATCTCGGCATACAGCGGCTTGTGATGAAAGCGATCGGACTCGCCAATGAAGATCGTGATGCGTCGAGCCGGGCCCCGCAGCCTCACTGGTCACCACCCCGCTCGCGCAGCCGCGCCGGAAGCGCCGCAGCCGCCCTCGCGCCCTTCATGCCACACCATACGGCGACAAGCGCGGCCAACACGCTGGTCAGCGCGTAGGAGTTCGCGAGGGCCAGGCGGCCGCCGGTGAACAGGGTCATGACGCCACCTGCGTAGGTGGAGAACGTCGTGTACCCGCCGATCAGCCCGACCGCGAGGAACGGCCGCAGGAACCTGCGCGGCGGCCAGACCTCGAGCAGGTAGACCATGAGCAGCCCGAGCACGAAGCTGCCGGACACGTTGACCGCGAAGATCGCCCACGGGAACCCCTGGCCGGCCGGGAACGCGACGGACAGCAGGTAACGGGCTAGGCTGCCGATCCCGCCGCCCATCGCTATCGAGGCCACATCGGCAACACCGGGAGCCGAGCTGGCGTGCGGCGGACGGACCCGCTGCCTGACGACAGTGTCCGTGCCGGTCTTCGGCACTGGGCCTCCTTCTTCTGTCGTCGCGATCCGGCACTAAGGGTAAGCGTGCTCAGGATTCGAAAGCGTGTTTGATCTGTGTCGCTCACGGGACTAAGCTCTCGCACATGCGCTGGGATAGCCTCCGACTGGACGAGGGTCAGTCGGCCGACACGGCCGGGCCGGTCGCGCCGGCCCTGTTCGGCCGGGACACGGTGGCCCGCACCTTCGACACGCCTGGCTTCCGCGGAATGACGTTCTACGAGGTGCACGCGAGGTCGATCATCAACCGCGTCCCCGAGGCATCACGCGTTCCATTTCGCTGGACCATCAATCCCTATCGCGGATGTAGCCATTCATGCGTCTACTGCTATGCGCGAAATACTCATACCTATCTCGATATGGACGCGGGGGAAGACTTCAACAAGCAGATCGTGGTAAAGGTCAACGCGCCGGAATTGGCGCGGCGGGAGCTTGCCTCGGCACGCTGGCAGGGGGAGCACGTGGCCATGGGCACCAACGTGGACTGCTACCAGCGAGCCGAGGGGCGCTACCAGCTGATGCCCGGCATCATCAGCGCGCTGCGTGATGCGGCCAACCCGTTCTCGATCTTGACCAAGGGCACGCTGATCCTTCGCGACCTGGACCTGCTCTGCGAGGCCGCAGACGTCACCGACGTCGGCCTCAACGTCTCGGTGGGATTTGTCGATAAAGCGATTTCTCGATCTGTCGAGCCGGGGACGCCCAGCCCGGAACGCCGGCTCGGCGTCTGCGCTGCGATCACCGAACGGGGCCTGCGCTGCGGCGTCCTCATGGGGCCGGTGCTGCCGTACCTCACCGACTCGCCAGCGCAGCTCGAGGCCACCGTGCGACTAGCGGCCGAAGCCGGGGCAGCGCACGTGAGCCCGATCGTGCTGCACCTGCGGCCCGGCGCGCGTGAGTGGTACCTGCGCTGGCTGCAGGAGACCCACCCCGACCTCGTCGAGAGCTACCGCCAGATGTACGGCCGCGGCGCTTACGCACCGAAGGCCTACCAGGCGCGGATCGCTGCCCTGGTCGCCGAGCTTGCCGCCCGCTACCGGATCGGCCAGGCCAGCCCCGGCCAGGCGCGCCGGGTCCGCGAGCGCCCCGCCAGGCCGGCGGCAAGACCGGCGGCCCCGTCATCCGTCCAGCTCACGCTGCTCTGATAGCACCGCGACAGCAATGCCTCTTGCCGAGGGCAAAGGCCTGGTCAAGAATCTAAGGAGAAGGACCCGGCCGAGTAATGGCCGCCCGGGATTTTTGTCAACAGGCCGGAGGTGGCGCTGTGGCCTTGTCTATGGAAGAGCAGCGCATCCTGGACGAGATCGAGCGCAAGCTCGCTGGGGACGATCCGCGTCTGGCGTCTCGCTTCAATTCGTTCGGCCAGCATCGGCTCCCTAGTACCTTCACGTCCGCGCGCGCCCGGACGATCAGCTGCGTCGTCGCGCTCGCGCTGATCGCCGTCGTCACCGTCATGATGTTCGTGCTGAGCCCGATGAATCACCGGCATTCGTCCCCGCCGCAGCAACGGCCGCCCGCCGGGTCTACGACCAGGTCCGGGTCAGCGACGGATACGCTGACGGCCGGTCACTAGGACTCGCGCCAGAGCTGAAGCAGGTACTGCTCTGTTCCCTCCAGCTGCTTGCGCGCCTGCTGGAATTCGTCGCTGAGCGGATCGGCGAATTGCCGGTACAGGTCGGCATATCTGGCGATGGCTGCCGTCCGGTTGCGCGTGTAGAGGCGCACCCCGTAATCGCCGACCCCGCCGGATAGCCGAAGCGCTTCGACCGCCCGGCCGCCCGTGCCCATGTCGATACTGAGCCGTCCGCGCAGGTACAGGACGCACTTGGCTTCGTCTTCATAGCCGTCGCTAAAGGGCGGCGGCGCGTCGTCCCATTCCTCCACGGTCAGCTGCACGCCGAGGTGCTGCTGCGCGCACGCCACGATTAGCTGGTCGCGGCAGGTGCTGATCAGCGAGTCGACCGGCTGGGAGGGACTAGCTGCCCCGTCCAGATCCGCCGCCGGGTCGTGGATGCGGAACATCAGCCGCTCGGGGAAGACCGGGACCTCCAGCCGAAGCAGCCTGCGGCTCACCGCGCCCCCTCTGCGCATCTCGGCAGTTGCTCCGCCGAGACTCTCCTGCCCTCAAGGATGCTCCGAACTAGGTTCCCTTGCGTCTCTAATTCATCAGAAAGACGCCAAGCGTGCGATATATAGCAGCGGAAGTCTCCAGGTTAGGCTCAGACCATGACATTGGCGGCCCCCCTGATCACGCACCGGCAGCTCCAGGCGGGATCACTGTCCATGCATATCGCGGAGGCGGGGGAAGGCCCCCTCGTGGTGCTGCTGCACGGGTTCCCGGAGAGCTGGTACTCATGGCGCCATCAGCTAACCGCACTGGCCGCGGCGGGCTACCACGCCGTCGCGCCCGATCAGCGCGGCTACTGCCAGACCAGCGCGCCAGCCGACGTGCGCGAGTACACGATGCTCCATCTGACGGGCGACGTGATCGCGCTCATGGATGCCCTCGGATCGGAGCGCGCCGTTGTCGCCGGGCACGACTGGGGGGCGCCAGTTGCCTGGCACACTGCCCTGTTCCGGCCCGACCGGGTCCGCGGCGTCATCGGACTCAGCGTGCCCTACCGGCCACGCGGCAGCGCGCCTCCCATCGCAACGTTGCGACAGCACCTGGGCGACGGCTTCTACATGGTCTACTTCCAGGCACCAGGGGTGGCCGACGCCGAGCTCGGCCGAGACCCCGCGGTGACGTTCCGGCGAGTGCTGTGCAGCCTTGCGGGCGAGGGGACGCCGATGACGCTGATTCCGCGCGGCGGCGGGTTTCTCGACGCGGCTGTGGAACCGGATGGGCTGCCGGGCTGGCTGACTCAGCAGGACATCGACACCTTCATCGAGCAGTACGCCGAGGCTGGCTTCACCGGACCGCTGAACTGGTACCGCAACCTGGACCGGAACTGGGAGCTGACCGCGGCGTGGCAGCACGCGCCGATCCGCGTGCCCGCGCTGTTCGTGGCCGGCGATCGCGACCCGGTGCTGACTTTCGTCAGCACGGACGGCCTGGAGACTTTCCTGCCGAACCTGACCAAGTCGGTGCTGCTGCCCGGCTGCGGCCACTGGGTCCAGCAGGAGCGCCCCGCTGAGGTCACCGCGGCGATCCTGGAGTTCCTGGCCGCCCTGCCTTAGGGAGCGAAAACACCGGGCGGGGGCACGGGCGACAGTTCCGCATCCGCGTCGGCGATGGGCCGCGAGCCCGCCGCGAAGGCTTCCAGCTCCTCGCCGTGCACGAGGCGCGCAGGGAACGGATCTGAGGCCAGGAGCCTGGTCAGATCCGCCGTTGGCAGATCCGCGTCGGACGCGGCCAGCACCACGTTGCCGAACCGGCGCCCGCGCAACACCGCCGCGTCGGCGATCAGCGCGGCGTCGGCGAACAGGGCGTGCACGGTGGCGACCCGACGGCGCGAGTGCACGAGCGGCGGGCCGTCCCCGATGTTGGCGACGAGCAGACCGCCCGGCGCGAGCGCTCGCCGTACCTCCGCGGTGAACTCCATCGAGGTGAGATGAGCGGGAGTGCGGGCACCGGCGAACACGTCGGCGATGGCGACATCGAAGGATGCGTCCGCGAGTGCGGTCAGGACAGCGCGAGCGTCGCCGACGCGAATCCGGATCCGGCCTCCCCCGCGCCTGCCCCGCAGCCGACCCGGCTGCCCCAGCGGGAGCCGCTCCCGCACCAGGTCCACCAGGTCAGCGTCGTCGTCCACGGCGAGCTGCGCGGAACCGGGCCGGGTAGCCGCGACGTACCGGGCGAGGGTCATGGCACCCCCACCCAGGTGCAGCACTCGCAGCGGCTGGGAGTCTGGGGCGGCCAGGTCGAGCAGGTGACCGATTCGCCGCATGTACTCGAACTCCAGGTACCGCGGGTCGTCGAGGTCGACGTAAGACTGCGGGGTACTGCCGACCAGCAGCGTCCACGCCCGCTGCCGGTCGGGATCGGCGAGCAGCTCGACCGCGGCCGGCTGGCCGAGCCGGCGGACCGGCGGGGAGTCCCGATCCTGCTGCCGCCTCGCCATGACGGCTATTCTGCCTGCCAATGACGCGGATCAAGGAATCAGTCGCGGTCGTCATCCGCAACGCTGACGGCGAGTTCCTCGTGACCAAGCGTCCGGACGATCCGGCCGATCCGCTGTCCGGGCTCTGGGGTCTTCCGGCCGTGACGCGGCGCGACGGTGAGACCGGCCGGGCCGCGGCGCGGCGAATCGGGCCGGTGAAGCTCGGCGTCACGTTGTCGGTCGGCGCGAAACTCGGCGAGCGGACTGCCGACCGGGGAGAGCATGTGCTCCGGCTGGCCGACTACGAAGCCTCGATCATCGACGGCGCGCCGGTCGTGCCGCAGACCGGCGGATCGGTCACGCAGTACGTGGCCTGCCGGTTCACCAGCGACCCGGCCGTGCTGGCCGAGGCAGCCCGGCGTGGATCATTGTGCGCGCAGATCTTCCTCGATGTCTATTTCCGCAGAGTCCGTCAGCCGTAGCTTGCGGCGGGCCCGCTCGTAGAACGTGGTGTGGCCGAACCGGACGACCCGCGCGGCGCCCGGCCGCGGCTGCAGCTCGATCAGGCTGCCGGCGGTGACCTTGGTAGCCAGCTGCCCGTCGACCTCGATGGCGAGCTCACCGCAGTCCGGCAGTAGCTCGAGAGCGAGGGGATCGTGCACCGACAGCACGAGGCCCCGGTTGTAGGCGGAGTGCGGGGCAGCCGGGGTAACCAGCAGCGCTTCCACCATGGGACTGACGATCGGGCCGCCAGCCGAGAAGCTGTACGCGGTCGAGCCGGCCGGGGTCGCGACCACGATGGCGTCGGCTGCGTAGCTCACGAACGGATGACCGCCCGTGACCACCGACACCTTGGCCGCCGGCTGACCAGGAAACCTGACCAGCGCGACGTCGTTGAACGCCGTGAACACCTCGCCGTCCACGACAGCGTCGACCGCGAGCCGCGGCTCGATGGTGTACTCCCCGGCGTCGACATCCGACAGCGCACCGGACAGCTGCGGCACGTCGATCTCGGCCAGGAAGCCCAGCTTGCCGAGATTCACCCCCAGGACGGAGGCGCGCTGCCGGTCGGTCAGCCGCATGGCCCGCAGCATCGTGCCGTCCCCGCCGAGGCTCACGACCAGATCGCTTCGCTGCCCGAGCTCGACGCTGGTGAGCGGCGTTGCGGAGCAGTTGAGCCGGCGGATCTCGCTCTCGATGCCGTATACCTCGATGCCGCGACGGCCAGCCCAGCTCAGCAGGGCGGATACCGCCTCGGCGGAATCGCGCTTCGGGTGCAGCACCACGCCAACGGCATGCACAGGCCGATAATAGATCGAGACGGACGGAGGACCGGTTGAAGGCGGTGCGGTTCAGCGAGTACGGCGGGGTCGACGTGCTCGACGTGGTGGAAGTACCGGTGCCTGAGCCCGGCCCGGGCCAGGTGCTCGTGCAGGTGAGGGCGGCGGGCATCAACCCGGGCGAAGGGAAGATCCGCCAGGGTCTGCTGCACACCCGGTGGCCCGCGACGTTCCCGTCCGGGGAGGGTAGCGACCTGGCGGGCATCGTGACGAAGGCAGGGAACGGGGTCGCCGGGTTCGCGGCCGGCGACGAGGTGATCGGCTACACCGACAACAGGTCCAGCCACGCGGAGTATGCGGTCGTGGCGGCCGAGCACCTCACGGCCAAGCCAGCCGGCGTGCCGTGGGAGGTCGCCGGGTCGCTCCACGTCGCCGGGTGCACCGCGTACGCAGCCGTCCGCGCTGTCGCCCTGACGCCAGGCGACACGCTCGTGGTGGCCGGAGCGGCCGGCGGGGTTGGCTGTCTGACCGTGCAGCTGGCCCGGCTAGCGGACGCCACTGTCATCGGGCTCGCTAGCGACAGGCACCACGACTGGCTGCGATCGAAGGACGTCACTCCGGTCACCTACGGCGACGGCGTGGCCGACCGCATCCGCTCCGCCGCGCCGAAGATCAACGCGTTCATCGACACGTTCGGCGCAGGCTACGTGCGGCTTGCCCTCGACCTCGGGGTGGGCCCGGACCGGATCGATACGATCGCGAACTTCGCCGCCGCCGCGGAGTATGGCGTCAAGGCCGAGGGCAACGCAGCCGGGGCGAGCGCGAGCACTCTCGCCGAGCTCGCCGGGCTGGTCGCCGCGGGCACGCTGGAAGTGCCGATCGCGGCCACGTTCCCCCTCGAAGCGGTACGCGACGCCTACCGGCAGCTCGAGCAGGGACACACGCGAGGGAAGATCGCGCTCGTTCTCTAGGCTGTGCCTGCCTGGCCCGGCGGCGCCTTGAGGCGCGCGCGCTCACGGGCCTCGCGCCAGAGCTCGCGGTACTGGCGCGCGGCTGCGGTCCGCGGCGCGAACGCCGTGACGGGGGCGCGGCGCACGGACATCTGCTCAATCACCGACAGTGCCGGGATGGCCGCGGTTGCGACGTCCTGGCGCTGCGCCGGCAGGTCACGCACGATGTCAGCGTGCAGCTTCTTGCGCCGGTCGAGCATCGAGAAGAACGCCAGGATGTCGGGCTGGTGACCGTTGAAACCAGCGACGAACTCGGTCAGCTGGTCCAGCGTGCGCACCGACAAGGTGGTGGGGATCAGCGGCACCAGCAGCAGGTCGGCCGCGTGCAGCACGCTCTCCGACAGCAGGGAGATGCTGGGCGGGCAGTCCAGCACCACGATGTCGTACTCGGCGCGCAGCGGCGCGAGCAGGCTGGCTAGCCGCTTGGCTGGCTGTTTCGCCGCGTCCAGTACCAGGTCGAGGTTGCGGTAGGTGAAGTCGGCGGGCAGCAGGTCCAGGCCGTCGAAGTCGGTGCCCTTGATGGCATCGTCGAGGGCGCGGCGACCGCGGATCAGCGCTTTCCCGCCGCCCTTCACGCGCGGCTTGATCCGGAACAGGAAGCTGGCCGCGCCCTGCGGGTCCAGATCCCAGAGCAGCACCCGGTACCCGTCCCGCACCGCCAGGTAGCCGATGTTGACGGCCGTGGCCGTCTTACCGACTCCGCCCTTGATGTTGTACGTGGCGAGGATTTTCACGATGGGTCCGTCCGGGCCAGAGCGGCCATCCTGCGCCGGCTAGCCGGACCGGCGAAGTCGGCGAACCGGCTGTCGAACTGCGCACGCGCTGCGGCCATCGCCTCCGCGAGGCTCGCTGCGATCTCACCCATGGCCAGCAGGGTCTCCGCCGGCGCCGCGCGCTCAGCCATCATCTGCGCGGCGAAAGCCCGGATCTCGGCCCGCTGCACATCGGCGTCCTGGTACTCGCCCAGGCAGTCCTGGAGCGCCTTCAGCTCGCGCACCGCCTGCCATCGCTGCGCGGGATCGTGCAGCGAACCGAACATTTCGACAAGATACCGCAATTCCTTACATCTCTTCCGCAGGTCGTGCAGGCTCTCCGGCGGCGAGGCGGGGGTGATCCGGCTGCCGCCGTGGAGCGCCTTGCGGTGGGCCGCGGCGATCTTGGCCTCGGCAAGCTGGGCTACGGTGGGCCTGCGGACGGAGCGCGTGTCGGTGAGCGCTGCCCGCCAGTTCGTGCGCAGCCGCGCGAACCGCGCTGACCGCAGGCCGGCGGTGAGGCGGCGGTAGGCGACGGCACGTGAGCGCGTCAGGTGGTCGCGGAACGGGATCAGCTCGTCTGGCTCCGCGCCGACGAGGCTGGCCGCCATGGCCGGGTAGCCGAGCAGGAACACGTCGAAGTCCCTGGTGGGCGTCGTCAGGTCGCCCAGCCAGCGGAACTCGGCCGCGTACTGACGTGCCAGGCCGCGCGGCAGCGCGTCGCCGCAGAGCTTGAGGGCCGACCGGGTCCAGCGCACCGCGACGCGCAGGTCATGCAGGAACTCGGTGTCGATATCCCGGAGCGTGCCTGGCAGGTTCGCTTCCATCGCGTCCAGCAGCGCGATGAGGATTTGGCTGAGCGCGCGGACGGCCGGCATACCTGGCGTGAGGTGAATGCCAGACGCCTTGCCCGGCACCTCGCCTGGCCGGCCGCCGGCCGCGGCCAAAGCCGCCTCGAGGACCGAGTCCCGGTCGGCGGAGACGCCCGGCAGATCACCGATGGCGCGGCCGACCTTGTCGGCCTGCGCCTGGTAGCCGCGGACCGGTATCAGCGTGAGCCGGGCAGGCAGGGACGTGCGGGCCGGGAAGGTGACCGCCACCCGATCGACTGCCAGCCTGGCGATGGTCTTGGCGTCGCTGTTGAGCGCCTGCAGCTCGGCGACCTTACTGGTGGCACGGGCGACCGGGATCAACGCGCGCAGGCCGGTGACCGGCTCCAGCGCGGCCTGTACCGGACCGGCCGGCAGCTCGGCGGCCAGGCTTGGCCAGCTCGGCTTGCGGCCCCCTGGCAGGCGCTCGGTGGCCACCACCGCGCCGTCCCGGCCGGTCAGCACCAGCTCGGCCTGGCTGCCGCTCACCACCTGTTCCAGGGTGAGCCCGGCCCGGTACAGCCGCCAGTCGAAGGTGTCCAGCCAGGTGCACCGCCGGGAGCGCACCGCGCCGCCATTCGCCCAGGCCAGGCTGTCGTGACCGGTGGCGGTCAGGGCCCGCAGTACGTCGGACCCGGCTCCCGTCGCGTCCGCGAGTACGAATTCACGCTGGCCTGGTGCCACAGCAAAACCTCATGATTCCCACGCCAGTCGTTCATTTGATCAGCGCTATACAGACATCCCGCGTTAATTCTGTGTTCGCACAGGCTAGCAACGCGCAGCCCGCCCTGCCAGGGACAGAACGCACACCCAGGCAGGCAGAACGTCCTGCAGTACGGTAGACAGCGTGATCGACTTGCCCACCATTGCGTCGTTGGCGACCGCCGGTGGCACCCTGGTGCTCGCGGTCGCCACGTTCGCCTCCGTCCGGTCGGCGAACCGCTCAGCCCAGGTGGCCAGGGAATCTTTCATGGTCAATATGCGGCCGCTGCTCATCCCATCGAGGCTGAACGATCCGCCGCAGAAGGTCTTCTTTCAGGAGGGCAACGCCTTCCGGCTGGACGGCGGCCGTGGTTTCGTCGAGTATGACGACGGCACTGGTGTCGTCTACATCGCGATGTCGCTGCGTAATTCTGGTCAGGGCATCGGGGTGATCCACGGCTGGTGGTTTAAGGAAGGGCGCGAAATCGACCCGAAGCAGCCGGATCCCGACTCCTTCCGCGTCCAGCAGCTGGACCTCGCCATCGCCCCGAACGACATCGGTTACTGGGAGGGCGCGCTGCGCGACAGCAGCGATGCGTGTTATCCCGCGGCTATTCAGGCCACCAAAGACACGGGCGGCCTCGCGACGATCGACCTCCTGTACGGAGACTACGACGGCGGTCAGCGCGTGATCAGCCGGATGATGCTGCGCCGCGTCTACCCGGAGGACTCCACCCAGAAGCCGTCGTGGCTGGTCACCGTTGTCCGGCACTGGAACCTGGACCGGCCCGACCCTCGCGAGCGATGATGACAATAGTCTGAATCGCGCTGTGGAGGGCTCCATGCTGCAACTGTTCGGGTTTGACCGGATCGGGGTCGTCATCGGCGATCTCTACTTCCTCGACCCCGTCCAGAAGAAGGGTCAGGAGGGCGCCGAGCACGGCGTCCGGCTGGAGGTCCGGATGCTTGAGCCGGGTGAGCTGAAGGGCTCTATCTATTCGGCAAGGCCCATCAGCATTGACGCCCCGGTGTGGCGGGCGGACCTGCTGGAGACCGTCGACGGCCCGCCGGGGAGCCTGAACCGGGCGCACCATCACCCCAGGATGAGCGACTGGGAGCCGCGCGGCCGGACCTTTGACGAGGAGCTCAACGCCGACCCGGTCGGCTGGGTCGGCAAACAGCTTTCCGACCTCGAAGGGCTACTCGAACGGGCCGGCGTTGAGGTCGACGACGCGCTGGCCGCTGACGCTGACAGCCTGCGCGGCGCCGTGCCGGACGTCCAGCGCGCCGTGACATTCATGCTCGAGCAGGTGAAGACGGGCCGGCTCGGCACGGCCCCGGCGGGCGAGGAGCTGACCGGCGCGCGGATCAGCTGGCTTTAGGGTCGATGCCGTGGCGGCGCAGTACCTCGTGCAGGCGCTCGACCTCGGCCTGCAGCTGCGCTACCTGGTCGGCCAGGGACGGTCCCGCGGCACGCTGCCGTGACCGCCGGTCCCGCTCGGCGATCAGCTCACGCTCGGTGTCGCTGAGTGCCTCCGCGGTGCGGAATTCGTGCGCGTCGATCGCTGCTTCGGTGTCCAGGCGTACCTGGGCAATCTGCTCATCGAGGTCCGCGAGATCGGGCACCAGGCCCGCCCATCGCTCCAGCGCGGCGAGCCGGGAAGTCAGCGAACCGTAGCCCGCTGTCGGGTCACCGGGGGTTCGCACGCGGCCGGCCCGCACGATCCGCCGGGCCTGACCAGCCCTCGAGGGCTGCACGATCTCGACCACGCGCTGCCGCACGGCGTCAGGCGTGCCGCCGAGCCCGGCCAGGATGCGGGCGCCGGGTGAGGCGGGGTCGCGGACAAGTCCCAGCAGGATGTGCTCGGTATCGATGTAGTTCTTGCCAAACTGAAGCGCCTCGCGCAGGGAGAGCTCGAGCGTCCGCTTCGCCTCCGGCGTGAAGGGAATGTGCCCGGACTGGCCCGGCCCGCGCCCTGCGTCCGCCTCGACCCGATCCCGCGCAGGCTGCAGCCTGATCCCGAGCGAATCCAGCGCCTGGTGAGCCACGCCGTCGTCTTCGCGGAGGAGGCCGAGCAGGATGTGCTCGGTGCCGATATCGGTGTGGCCGAGCAGTCGGGCTTCCTCCTGGGCGAGCACGACAACCTGCCGCGACTGGTCGGTGAACCGCTCGAACATGCCTACCAGCTTCGGTGCCGTGAATCGCCGCGGTCAAGCTCGGCCGCGACAGCCGCCGCAGACGACAGCAGCTGCTCGTCGGTTCCGGCCGCGCCTACGCACTGCAGCCCGACAGGTAGCCCGCTGACCAGGCCGGCCGGGATGCTCACGGCCGGGAGCCCGGCCAGGCTCCAGGGCATGGACATGACGGGGTCGCCGGTGGTGGCCAGGCTGGCCGGCGCCGGGCCGGAAGCCGCGGGCGTGATCCAGACGTCGATGCTCGCGTCGCGGGCGACATCGGCCAGCCGGCGCGCGACGTCCGCCCGCCCGGCGAGCGCGTCTGCGTGCTCATCGGGGCGGATGGCCTGGCCAGCGCGGATGATCTCCGCCGTGCCCGCCTGATAGAGGCCGCCATACCGGTCAAACCACGCGGCGTGCCCGGCCGCCGCCTCGAAGCGGGTGATTACGAAGATCAGCTGCTCGACAGCTGGCATGTCATCGAGCACCGGAACCTCCCGGACACCGAACCCGGCGGCCGCGAGCGACCGAACCTGCGCGCCGAACGCGGTCAGCGCGTCCCGGCTTGCCCGCTCGAGATACGGGCCCACCGGGATGCCCAGAGTTGGCGTTCCGCTGCTGTTCGGCGCCCCCCAGTCATCGCAGAGCACAGCGGCTGCCGAGGCAAGCCCGGCGACGTCGGCCGCGAGGCAGCCAACGACGTCCAGGGTCGGCGCGTAGGGCACGACGCCGTCGGCCGGGACTCGCCCGTGCGTCGGCCGGAAGCCTGCTATGCCGCAGTACGCCGCCGGCCGGATCACCGAGGCGATGGTCTGCGTGCCGAGCGCCAGCGGGACGAGCCCGGCTGCCACCGCTGCCGCCGAGCCGCTGCTCGAACCGCCCGGTGTGCACCGCAGATCTCGCGGGTTTCGCGTCGGCCCTGGCACCACCATGGCGAACTCGGCGGTGACGGTCTTACCCGCGATCAGCGCCCCGGCCGCGCGGAGGCGGCCCACCACGCTGGCCTCCGGACCCGCGAGTTCGGCCGTCGGCAGCCGTGAGCCGCCTGCCGTCGGCAGGCCGTCGACCCGGATGACATCTTTTACGCCCACGGGGACACCGAACAACGGCGGCCGGTCCGCGACTGCAGGCCACCGGCGACTGGCGTCGCGTGCCTGCGCAGTCAGCCGCCCCGCCCGATCGGGCTCAGGAACAAAGGCACGGATCTTCGTGTCGCCCGCGCTGATGCGCGCGGCCGTGGCTTCGGCGGCCGAAACGAGGTCGCCGATCGCTGTCACCGTCTCAGCGTACGGCTAGCGGCAGGGGCGAGGGCTACCCGCCGCAGCCGCAGGCGCCGCCGCAGCAGCCGCCCCCGCCACCAGACGACGGCGAGGGGGCCGCGCTGGCGCGGCCGCCGACCGCGATGGCGGACAGCAGCTTGACGGTGTCGTCGTGGCCCTGCGGGCAGGTGGCAAGCGCGGCTGACTCGCTCATGGGACGGGTCTGCTCGAAAGTGTCACCGCAGGCGCGGCAGCGGTACTCATATCGCGGCACGAGGCGAGTCTAGCTCAGCTGACGTCAGTCGATGACCGCTGACGGCTCGCCGATCTCGGGCGCCTCGACGGCTGCCCGACCAGGCGGGGGGAACAGGACCGGCTTGCCGCGCAGCAGCGAGACCATGGCGCCGGCGACGGACATGGCGATGGCGGCGGTGAAGACGATGACCAGACCGTGGTGGAACGGGCCGGCGATCAGGTGCGGGAAGAACTGGCGGCCCGTGAGCTGGGCGGCGTTGCGGGCCGGCAGGCGGGCCAGGGTGCCGCTGGGCGCCAGCATGCTGCGTACCGGGTTGTAGCCGAGCAGCGCGGAGAACAGGGTGCTGACCGGGGGCAAACTGGCGATGTGCGCGGCCACGCCCGCGGGCACGCCCTGTGCGCGCAGGCCGGCGGACAACGTCCGGGGGAGCGTGTTCGCCAGGCCCGCGATCATGAGGGAGAAGAAGATCCCGATGGACAGCGACATCCCCGAGTTCTGAAACACCGACCGCATGCCGGAGGCGGCGCCGCGGTGCCACGGCGGCACGCTGCCCATGATCGAGGAGGTGTTCGGCGAGGCGAACAGGCCAGATCCGAGGCCGTTGCACAAGATCAGCAGCGCGAACGCCCAGTACGGAAAGTTGATCGGCAGCAGCAGCAGCCCGGTAAACCCGCACGCCGCGAGCAGCAAGCCAGAGGTGGCGAAGATCCGCGAGCCGTACCGGTCAGACAGCCAGCCAGAGATGGGCCCGGCGATCAGGAACCCCGCGGTCAGCGGCAGCATGTAGATCCCTGCCCACAGCGGGGTGACCGTGAAGTCGTAGCCGTGCAGGGGCAGCCAGATCCCCGAGAGCCAGATGACCAGCATGAACTGAAGGCCGCCACGGGCGATTGAGCCCATCAGGCTGGCCGCGTTGCCCGCGGCGAATGCCCGGATCCTGAACAGTCCCATCTGGAACATCGGCTCGGCGATCCTGGTTTCCACGATCGCGAACACCACCAGTACCACCGCCCCCCCGATCAGCCCGGTGAGCACGAGCGGGCTCGTCCAGCCGGTCGGGTGGCCGCCGTAGGGCTGGATGCCATAGGTGATCGCCGCGAGCAGGCTCGTGGCGCCCACCGCGAACAAGATGTTGCCGATCCAGTCGATCCGCGCCCGCCTTGTCGTCGCGATCTCTCGCAGGCTCCGGTAGGCCCAGACCGTGCCGAACACGCCGATGGGCACGTTAATCCAGAACACGCTTCGCCAGTCCCAGGCAGCCAGCAGCCCGCCGAGCAGCAGGCCGATGAACTGCCCGGAGATCCCGGCGATCTGGTTGATGCCCAGCGCCATGCCGCGCTGGCTGGCCGGGAAGGCGTCGGTCAGGATCGCCGCCGAGTTAGAGATCAGCATGGCGCCGCCGAACGCCTGCACGACCCGCCACAAGATCAGCCAGAGCGCGCCATGACCGCCCATGAAGGGGTCGAACGACAGCGCAATCGAGGCCGCGGTGAACACCACGAAGCCGAGGTTGTAGATCTTCACCCGGCCGAACATGTCACCCAGCCGGCCAAGCGTCACCACGAGCACCGCCTGCACCAGCAGGTAGCCCATGATCATCCACAGCACGTAGGTGATGTTGCCGGGGGCCAGCGGGCTCAGGTGGATGCCGCGGAAGATCGCCGGCATCGCGATGATCACGATCGATCCGTCGATCGTCGCCATCAGCATCGTGAGCGTGGTGTTCGACAGCGCGACCCACTTGTACCGCTCGGACACCTGGCCCGCCCGGTCCGGCTCGGACATCACACCCACGGGAACCGAGTTTACCGGGAGAAGATTGCTTGCTAGCAACTACCTACCTGCGGGAGCGGTTCTACCTGCGGAAATGCACCACTCACCGGCATCAATCACAACGACACACCCGTAAAGTGACTTGTGCGGAGGATAGGTTCTCCGTACTTCTCCGGCGCCCATACTCTGGCACCATCCCGATTGGGGCCTCCGAAGCTATCCCGCGCCGGCGACCCGCTGGCGGATCCCATCGTGCTGAACGGACCGACTCGCCTCGTGCAGCAGGACCTCACCGCCACCCGCACCCTGCCGGGTCGGCGCCATGCCCGTCCCCGCAAGCCGCGCTTCGTGATCGTCGCGGGGGCGCTGGCCCTGGCCGTGGCGGTGGCCGGGATTGCCGTCGCCGCAGCTGCTGGCGGGCGGTCAGGCGCGGGCAAGCCGCCACCGCCTGACCTGGTCGTGACCCGCGATCCGGCCGCACCGGTCGCTGCCCTGCCGGGAACCCCGGTCGCGACCGCCGCCGGGCTGGCCATCCGGCTCTTCGCCAGGGCTCCGGCCATCGTGGTCACGAGCGCCGCCGGTGCCGGCGGCGACGCGGCTGCGATCGCCACCAGGGCGCACGCGCCCTTGCTGCTCGCTCCCGCGCCGGGCAGCGCCCCGGATCGGGCCGCGCTGCTCGCGGCTGTACGGTCGCTGCGGCCGAAGGCAGTGCTGGCCTCAGGCCTGACGGTCCGCGCGCTCGCTGCGGAGCTGCCGGGCATCAACGTCGTCGGCAGCGCGCGGAACCTGCCGGCGACCAAGCCGCCGACGCCGCTGCGCAGGGTAGCGCTGCTCGTAGACCAGGCCGATTCAGCAACGCTCGACCTCGCAGTCGGAACGACCGCGCACGTCGCCGGGGCGAACGTCATCGGGGTGACCGGACCTGATCCGCGGGTCGATCCGACCGCGATCAGCGCGCTCGGGTCGGACCGGCCGCGGTTCGTGATCGGCGTCGGCGCCAGCTTCACCTCTCAGCCGGAACTTGCCGCCAGGCTCGCGGTTGCCGAGACGGGAGTGCAGCTGCCCGGCGGCGGCCAGGTCCTGTTCCCCGGCAGGGAAATCGTGGCGCTGTACGGCACGCCCCAGTACCCGGCGCTGGGCGCGCTCGGTCAGCAGGGGCTACAGGCAAGCATTGCCCGGGCTAAGGCCGTGGCGAGGCAGTACAACTCGCTGACCAGTACTCCGGTCGTGCCCGCCTTCGAGATCATCGCGACCGTGGCAACCGCCGGGGCCGGTCCATCCGGTATGTACTCGCACGTGATCAGCCCTGCCGCGCTGCAGCCCTGGGTCGAGGCCGCTGCCAGGGCCGGCCTGTACGTGACCCTCGACTTGCAGCCAGGCCGCGCGAGTCTGCTGGCCGAGGCGAAGATCTATCAGTCGCTGCTCGAACTGCCGAACGTCGGCCTCGCGCTCGACCCGGAATGGAAGCTACAGCCAGGCCAGCTGCCGCTGCATCAGATCGGCTCGGTCAGCATCGCTGAGGTCAACAGCGTCGCCAGCTGGCTCGCCGCGCTGACCGCGCAGCACAGCCTGCCGCAGAAGCTGCTGGAAATTCATGAGTTCCGGCTCAGCATGATCCAGAACATCCGCCAGCTCGACACGAGGCTTGACGACCTGTCCATCGTCATCAACATGGACGGGCAGGGTGCACCGAGCACCAAGCGGGCGACCTGGCAGTCCGTCGTCACCGGCGCACCACGGGGCGTGTTCTTCGGCTGGAAGGATTTCTATGCCAAGGACACGCCGATGCCCGGGCCGCGGATGACCATCAGGCACGCTCCCGCGCCCGTGCTCATCTCCTACCAGTAAGCAGGTCCGGCTCCAGTGTCGCGACCGTCGCGCAGTCAGCGGCGAAGGTGGCCCGCAGGTCCACGTGCTCACCCGCAAGCACCAGCGGCAGCCAGTACCGGGCGTCGTGCCACATCTGCCCGAGCGGAACTGCGGACTCGGCGAACCAACGCGGCGCCACCTCGTCCGACTCAGCGGGCTCGCCCTGGTAGACCCACGTCATGAACACGTCGGTGTCCTGGTCCCAGGAGGGCCGGGACGGGAACCGGAACTCGATGCTCGCCATGTGCTGCAGTGAATCGGCGGGCACCAGCAGGCCGGATTCCTCTTCCACCTCGCGCACGGCAGCCGCCACGGGCTTCTCACCCGGCTCGACATGGCCGCCGAGGCCAACCCACTTCCCGGCGCCGAAGCCAGTCTTCTTCAGACCGAGCAGTACTTCGGGTCCGTTAGCAGTCCGACGCCGGATGATGCACAGGCAGGTGCGCGGTATCACGGGGTCAGCCTACTGGGACGCCGTTCACGCATCGCCGCGTGCCATGGCGATAAGCCGGTCGAGCACGAGCCCGTCACTGACGCGCAGGCCGTCATGGTCGTACTCGCTCGTCACCCACGAGCGCAGGCCGCGAATGGTCGCGGCGGTCTGCAGCGAGAGCTCACGCGGAACGTACATGTCGTCGAAGTAGATCGCGGCGGCGACGGGCACCGTGGTACGCGCAAGCTGACCGGGATCGTAGAGCGCCGGCCAGTCGGTGCGCGCCGCGAGCAGCTCCGCGGCCTCCGCCAGCGGGCGCAGCGCCGGGTCGAGCGAGAGTACCCAGGGATAGACCATCTCTCCGGTGAACAGCACCGGCTCGCCCGACCCGAGTGCCGCCTGGGCGTCGAACTCCGCAAACTCTGCTCGCACGCGCTGTGCCGACCATCTCGTCGCTGTGCCCTGCGCGTAGCACGCCTCGTGCAGCACCGCGTACAGCGGCGCTGATCCGTAGCGCAGCGACTCTTCCGCCCGGTACAGGAAGTCATCGCTCAGCTCCGGCCCCGCGAACGCGTCCTCGAGCAGGTAGTGCAGCCGGTGGCTGCCGGTGCTGGAGCCGAGCACGTGCCCGAGCGCCTGAAACCGCTCGACGGTGAGCGAGCCGCCGCCGGGCATCGTGACGGGGGAGTCCGCGAGCGTCAGCGCGACGCGCCGGGCTCGCTCGACGTCCTGCGGGTAGCGCTCGTAGTGGGCGCGGTTCTTCGCGGCCACCTGCCGGTACGTCAGCCGGTACACGTCGTCGGCGGTGCTGGCGATGCCCGGCAGACCGCCGGTGATGAACGCCTCGCGCAGCCCGCCCGGGGCGGCCGACAGGTAGCTGACGGTGCAGAACCCGCCGAAGCTCTGCCCGAGCGCGCTCCAAGGAGCCCCGCCAGTGAGCTGAGGCCTGATGAGCTCAGCGTCCGCGGCGATCGAGTCCGCCCGGAAGTGCGCGACGTAGTCGGCCTGGGCTGCTGCGGTGGGGAAGCGGGCGAGGGTCTGCCGGGTCGCCGGCGTCGAGGCGCCAGTGCCCCGCTGGTCGAGCAGCAGCACCCGGTAGTCGCGGAGCGCGCGGTCGAGCCAGGACTCCCGGCCGACCGGGCGCTGGGCGCCAAAACCCGGCCCGCCCTGAAGGAACACCAGCCAGGGCAGCTCCGCAGACTCGCTGCCGCGGGCCACAACTTCGCGCGCGAACACTTCGATCTGCTCACCGTCGGGTCGTGAGTGATCCAGCGGGACTGCGAAGACATGGTCATCCAGGACGGTCCCCGGCTGGTAGTAGCTGGGCATGTGCAGCACAGTAACGGCCGCGCCCGTCTGGCGGTCATACCATGCCCTCATGCCCGACTACCCGGCCCTGCGCGGCCCGGCCGCCGCGATGTTCGCGGCTGATGCGGCGTCCCGCGGACTCGGCATGGAGCTGGTACAGGTCGGCCAGGGCAGCGCTATGGTCCGGATGCGGGTGACGCCTCAGATGCTCAATGGCCACTCGATCTGTCATGGCGGCTACGTCTTCATGCTCGCTGACACCGCATTCGCGTGTGCGTGCAACAGCGATGGCCCGGTGACCCTCGCCGCGGGCGCCGACATCAGCTTCATCGGGCCGGCTCGCGAGGGGGATCTCCTCGTGGCCACGGCAACGGAACGAGTCCGGTATGGCCGCAGCGGCATCTACGACGTCACCGTCCGCCGCGATAACGAGATGATCGCCGAGTTCCGCGGGCGGAGCCGGACAGTCGGCCAGTGACCCGCGGGAGCAGGGCCGCGGGGTCCGGCCGGCTAGATTCAGCCCGTGCCGCTCCCTAAGTCCTGGCTGCCGCCTGGCCGTATCCGGGGACCGATCCGCAAGCTCGGCGCGCCTGCCCGCCGCGTGGCCGTCCGGCTGTATCAGCGGCGGCTCCGCCGCCAGCTCGCCGGCAGGCCGCTGCCCCGTCATGTCGGGCTGATCATCGACGGCAACCGGCGCTGGGCCAGGGAGGAGGGCCTGGCCAGTCCCAGTGAGGGCCACCGGCACGGCGCCGAGCGCATCTGGGACGCCCTGACGTGGTGCCGGGCGGCCGGAATCGAGCACGTCACGGTGTTCGTGTGCTCGGCCGAGAACCTGGCCAGGCGGGACGACGCCGAGGTCACGGCCCTGATGGACATCATCGAGCACAGGGTGGTCACCCGGATCACCGCTGCCGACCCGCCGTGGCAGGTGCACATTGCCGGGCTGGTCGACATGCTGCCTGATAGCACCTCATCGGCGCTCAAGCAGGCGGCCGACAGCACCCGCGACCGCTCGGCGGGCTCGCACGTCACGCTCTGCGTGGGCTACGGCGGCAGGCAGGAGATCGCCGAGGCGGTACGGGCCCTGCTCCTCGAGCGGGCGGCCGCGGGTACGAGCCTGGGCCAACTCGCCGATGCGGTGACCGAGGACGACATCGCGCGCCACCTGTCCGGCGACGGGCAGCCCGAGCCCGACCTCATCATCAGGACCAGCGGCGAGCAGCGCATGTCCAATTTCCTCCTCTGGCAGAGCACGGGAGCGTACCTGCATTTCTGCGACTGCTACTGGCCGGCCTTCGGAGAGATCGACTTCCTCCGGGCGCTGCGCGACTTCGCGGCCAGGACCGCCGCCCCGCCGGATCTCTGGTAATGCGGGCGGCGATTTTCTGCGGCAGTTCGATGGGCTACCCTGGCGACTTTGCCGCTGCCGCGGCCGACTTCGGCCGCAGCCTGGCGCGGGCGGGTGTCGGCATCGTCTACGGCGGGGCGAGCGTGGGCCTGATGGGCGTGCTCGCTGACGCGGCCCTCGCGGAAGGCGGCGAAGTGATCGGCGTGATCCCCGGCGGGCTGTTCGCCGCGGAGGTTCCGCACCCTGGCCTGACCCGGCTCGACGTGGTCTCGAGCATGCACGAGCGCAAGGCCGTCATGGCGAGCCTCGCCGACGGGTTCGCCGCGCTGCCCGGCGGGCTCGGCACCCTGGACGAGCTCTTCGAGGTTCTGACCTGGCGGCAGATCGGCCTGCACACGAAACCCGTGGCGCTGGTCGATGTGGGCGGGTTCTGGGACCCGCTCGCCACCCTGCTCGACCAGCTCACGGCTGCCGGTTTCGTGCCGTCGGCCGCCAGGAAAGCGATCGTGCGGGTCCGGGATGCGCAGGAGTTCCTGCAGATCCTGTCCTGACCGGACGGCGCGTCACGCTATTTGGCAGCATTAGGGCATGACCGACCACACCGCCCAAAGCGCGCAGCGGACCGAAACCGCCAGGGAGGTCGAGCGTGTCGCTGCCGAGCGGGTTATCTTCTTTTCCGACGCCGTCGCGGCGATTGCCATCACGCTGCTGGCACTCGCCTTGCCGGTGCCGTCCGTGCACGCCAGTGCGTCTAACCACACCATGCTGACGGCGCTCTATGGCGAGCGCACTGCCTATCTGCCGTTCGTGATCAGCTTCGTGGTCATCGGTGCACACTGGCGCGCGCATCACCGGCTTTTCCGGAGCATCGCCCGGCTGGATAGGTATGTCATTGCCGTCAACATGGTCTGGCTGCTGATGATCATCATCACCCCGTACGCCACGCGTGTGCTGGCCCTTCCCGGCGACAATGATTTCGGCGTGCGGTTCAGCCTCTACGCCATCATCCAGGTCATCACCCTGCTCGCGCTGTGGCTCATGAGCAGGCACCTCAGGCACGGCAAGCTGCTTCGTGCAGGCGTGCCGCCCCCGCTCACCGCCTTCGACGAGAGCGTCGTGCTGGTCGCGACGGGCATGTTCGCGATCTCGATACCTATCTCGTTCGCGACGCCATGGGCCTACCTGTGCTGGGTGGCCTCCGGTGTCATCAGCCGGTGGGTCCGGCGGGCGCAGGTCTGGTCCGGTCACGAGCAGCCCGAGTAAGGGCGGAGGGCGAGATGACCAACCACGGTGGTGACAGCGAGCCAGATTCCACGGAGGAATCCGGTGAGGTCGAACTCATCTCGGCCGAGCGCCTGGTCTTCTTCTCTGACGCCGTCGTGGCGATCGCCATCACGCTGCTGGCCCTGAACCTGCCGGACCTCAATGGGCATAGCAATCCCGAGGTGCTCAAGTCGATGCGGCACGCGACCGCCGCCTACCTGCCCTTCCTGATCAGCTTTGTGGTTATCGCCGCGCACTGGCGCGCTCACCACCGGCTGTACCAGTTCGTCGGAAGGCTTGACTCGCGGCTCATCACGATCGACATGGTGTGGCTGCTGATGATCATCATCACGCCGTACGCCACCAGAGTTCTGTCCGGCGGCCACGGCAGCCAGGGCTTCGAAGTCCGCTTCAGCTTCTACGCGGCGATCCAGGTCATCACGATGGTGACGTTCGTGGTCATGCGTCGCCACATCAGGAACGGCGGGCTGCTCCGGCCCGGCGCGCCGTCACCGCCGGCCGACGACATCAGCTTGCTTTTTGTGGCGGCTGCGTTCGCAGTCTCGATTCCCATTGCCTTCGTCCCCGGCGTGGGCGAGTTTGCGTATCTGGTGTGGGTGGGCGCCGTTTTCATCGTCCGCGCCCGGCGGCGCGCCCGCGGCTACTAGCTGTCGGCGATGCCAGCCCGGACGGCGGCGGTCACTAGCTCGGCCCGCTGCTCGAGCAGGCCGACGGTTTCGAGAACGCCGGTCAGCCGCTCGCGGGCCCCAGGGTCGGTGATACCGGACAGGTTGGCTTCCACGTTGATCTGCGACGTCACCACGGCGGCACGAATTGCCTGGACGGCGGCCGCCACGTCGCCCGCCACGGTGTGGTTCACAATCGGCTGCAGCAGCTCGGCCAGCTCGATCAGGCGGGTGCAGATGCCGATCAGCTCGGCCGGCGGCGACGAGGCGGTGACCATGGCCGCCGCGATCGCGCTCGCGCGGCTGGCGCGCTGTTCGTCGGTGTCCTTCGGCAGCCGGTAGGCCCCGGCGACCGCGCCGAATGCCTCCCCGTCGATGGCGATGAGGTCAGCTGAGGCCTCGCGCAGTCGTTCCGCGTCGGCAATGATCATCGCGATCGTGGCCGCGTGCTCGGCGTTTTGCGAGTTGTCGGAGTAGCGGGCGGTCATCCCGAGCAGCGCCGCAGCCTGCGCCGCGTGCAATGCGGCCGTCGCACCTCCGCCAGGGACCGATGTCCGCGCGGCTAGCTTGCCGAGGAAGCTGCCGATGGTCTCGTCGCGCATCTTAGGGCTCGACGGTGGTGTGATTGTCCTGCGCTGACGCCGGGCCGGGCCGGGGGAGTCGATTCGCGTCCAGATCCGCCACGAACACCTTCTGCATCATGTGCCAGTCTTCTGGATGCTCGGCGATGCCCGTCTGCCAGAGGACAGCGAGCTGCTGGGACATCGCCGCGACCTTCTCCGCCTGAGTCCCTTCGGCCGGCACGGGCACCTCCGGATAGATGCGGCCACGCCAGCCGTCGGCGGTAAACCACAGCACGACCGGCATGAGGGCCGCACCCGTACGGGCGGCCAGCGCCGAGGGGCCGGCCCCGATCCGGGCCGGCTCGCCGAAGAACTCGACTTCCACACCGCCCGCGCTCAGGTCGCGATCTGCGACAAGACAGATCAGCCGCCCGGCCCGCAGCCGCTGCGCCATCACCCCGAAGGGGCTCGGCCCGCCGGTGTGCGGCACTACCTCCATGCCGAGGTTCTCCCGGTAGGCCACGAACTGGCGGAACACCGCCTCCGGCTTCAGCCGCTCGACGATGACGCTGATCTGACCGAACCCTCGGGTCATGACCCAGGCGGCGGCGAGGTCGATGTTGCCCGTATGCGGCAGCGCAAAGATCACGCCGCGCCCGGCCTTGACGTGGGTGAGTGCAGTCTGCTCCTCGCCGGCCACGCTCATCCCTGACGTGACCCGCTCGGTGGGCATATTCGGCAGGCGGAAGGCCTCCACCCAGTACCGGAGGTAGGAGCGCATGCCCGCGCGGCTGAGCTGGCGCAGCTCGGTGTCGCTGGCGTCCGGCCGGACGCGCCGCAGGTTGGCCTCCAGCTGCCGGACGCTCTTGCCGTGCCGCCGCCATAGGTAGTCGGCGATCTGGTTGAAGATCCAGCGCGCCAGCGGCTCAGGGATCAGGCGGACGGCCAGCCACCCGGCCTTGTATACCGCCGTGCTGGCCCGCTCTCCGAGTGCCATCGCTCCATCTTTACTAGTCCGAGCCGTGATTGCATCAGATCTCACGACGCCGCAGCCGCAGCACGGCGGCGGCCAGCGCGAGAGCGCCGGCCACGGCAGACACGCCCAGCGCTGGCACGAAGTGTACGAGACCATGCCCGGGCGGGCTGGCGACTAGGTCGGCCGGAGCCCCGATCAGCGCGCTCGGCACCCAGTTCGAGATGGCGTGCACGTCAGCGAGTAGCGGCAGCGCCAGCAAGATCCCGAGGGTGATGCCGACGGAAGCCACGGTGGTCCTGGTCAGCGACGCGGCGAACGCGGTCACCGCGACCGCAAACGCCAGGTAGACGGCGCCGCAGAGCAGACCGGCCAGCAGCCCGCCGACCGGCAGCGAGCCGATCAGCAGCCGGGTCTCGTACCACGCGGCCAGCGTGCCGATCAGGTAGGCGACAGCGCCGCCGACGGCGTAGGCGGTGAACCGCGGGGCGACCAGCCGCCACATGCCCCGCACCCGGGTGCGGAAGAATGCCGCCAGGCCCGGCCGCGCGTCGAAGCCGTAGGCGCTGGCGGCGACCGAGACCAGCACGATGAGGCCGATCAGCGTGGCCTCGCTCACGTAGCTGCTGAGGGCCTGGACTGGCGTCGGCTTCGGCAGGTGGACCTCAGCGCCGTTGCCGACGTGCGCGAGCAGGGTGCTCGCGTACCTGGTGGCAACGGGCTCGATCAGGCCGATCGCGAGGTAGACCGCGCCGAGGGACAGCGCCCGCGGCGTCCGGAACAGCCGGAGCCACTCCAGCCGCCACAGGCTCATCTGGCGGGCGCTCACCGCGGTCGTCATGCCGCCTCCGCCACCCGCGCGCCGGTCAGCGCCAGGAAAGCGGCCTCCAGGTCAGCAGCGGCCGGCTCGCAGGACACTTGCCGGGCACCGCACGCCGCGACCACCGCGGGGATGCCGCGCTCGCCGTCCTCGATGGTCGTCGCGTCGACCCGCAGGACGCCGGGCTCGGCGGTCTCGACCCGGGCGACCCACGGCTGCTCAGCGAGCGCTGCGGCCACCTCGCCGGTGCGCTCGGCGATGCGCAGCAGCCAGCTCGGGGTCAGGTGGTTGTCCATGAGCTCTCGGGTGCCGCCCTGGTACAGCATGCGGCCGTCACGCAGGATGCCGACCTGGTCGGCGACCCGCTGCACGTCGGCGAGGATGTGGCTCGAGAAGATGACCGTGCGCGTGCCGCGCATCGCCGCGACGAGGGCCAGCATCTCAGCCCTGCCCGCCGGGTCGAGGGCTGAGGTGGGCTCGTCGAGGATCAGCAGTTCCGGGTCGCCGGTCAGCGCGCAGGCCAGGCCGAGTCGCTGCTGCATGCCGCGGGAGAACCCGCCGACTCGGCGTCCGGCTGCGTCAGCGAGACCGACGGCGCGCAACGCGGCGTCGACCGCCGCCGGTCCAGCCTCCGGCGCCACCAGCGACCTGGCCAGGTCGACAACCTCAGCGGCGGTCAGCCAGCCGTCGAACTCGGGAACGTCGGGGCACACCGCCATGCGGCGCCGCTCTATCGCGAGGCTCACGCTACCGCGGTCGGCGTGCCTGGTGCCGGCGACGATCGACAGCAGCGTCGTCTTCCCGGCGCCATTGAGGCCTACCAGGCCATAGACGCAGCCTCGCGGCACTGCCAGGTCGACGTCGAAGAGCCCGTTGCCGCCGTAGTTCCTGGTCAAGCCTGTGGTAGCGACGATCAGTCCGGCCTTCGCCTGGAGAGAGCCGACCGTCATGGGGGGAATGGCTGGCGGGGCTGCTTGGCGGGGTGCGGGAGCCGCCTTCTGGCCGGCTCCGGTGCGGTCCATGCCGAAGAACAAGTACAAGATCGCGCCGAGCGGAGCGCTGACGCACAGGATGACGATGACCCAGGCCAGCTTGGGCGCGTTCCGGACCGACGTGGCGCGGGTCAGGTTGACCAGGCAGTAGATGTCGAGGCCGAGGAACAGGGCCAGTACCGGGATGAGCGCCGGCAGCGCCTGGACGAGCGGGCGAGCCGAGCCGGCTGCCAGCGGCATGGTCACCCTTGCCCCCAGTTCTCCTCGACCCAATCGGTGACCAGCCGCAGCACCTCCGGGCTGACCGGCTGGCGGGTCTGCCGCCGGTAGCCGCGGGGGCCGACGCTGTCAGGATCAGGTCGCAGCAGGTGGCTCAGGTCCGGGACGACGTGACCTTCGAAAGGTCCCTGCACTAGCCGGCCCATCACCTGGACGTCACCGGGTGGCACCTGCACGTCGTGCCCGCCGGTGATGGCGAGCACGGGCACGGTGATCCGGCCGAGCACCGGCGCGGGGTCGTAGGCCACGAAGTCGCGTACCCAGCGGGCGCCGACGCGCTGACCCTGCAGGCGGATGACATCCGCGTGCGAGGCCAGGATCTTCGCGAGGTTCTTGCGCTGTGCGCGCTCGACGTCGGTGCGCATCAGCCGGAGGATCAGCTTCGCGGAAGCCGGCAACCGGGAACCTATCTCTGCCACCTGGTACGTCAGCACGTCGGCGCCGGTGCAGGCCGGGCCGGACAGCAGCACCGCGCCCGCGGCGTGCCCGTCGGCAGCTAGCTGCGCCGCGTAGTAGGTGCCCTCGCTGTGCCCGATGGCGAGCAGGGGGAGTCCTGACGTCTTGGCGGACAGCCAGTCACGAGCGGCGCGCGCATCGGCCGACCGCTGGTCCATCCCGACGGCGAGGTAGTCGCCACCGCTGACACCGACGCCCCGTTTGTCGAACCGCAGCGTGGACACGCCTGCGGCGCCCAGCGTGTCGGCGAGCGCCCGGGTGATGGCGCCGCGCAGCTTCATCCCGAAGGGCAGTCGCACGTCGGAGTTCCGGTCGGTGCGGCCGGACCCGACGATCAGCAGCGCTGCCGCGACAGGTTCCGCTGCCTCCAGATACGTGGCCGCGAGTGAGCAGCCATCTGAGTCGATGCGGACGTCTGTGGGCGACACGGCCCCGTTCCCTTCCTGTCGGGGGTTCATGGTGCGTCCTCGCCTGGCAGCATCACGTATCCGAGGATGCGTCGGCGCCGGCCCTTGCGCGGCGCGTTGGCGAGCCGCGGCGCCAGAACCTTGGCCAGGTCGGCCACGAACGCGTCGTACTCGGCGTCGTCCAGCCACAGGGCGTTCAGCCGGTAGCCGGCCCGGTCCTTGAACAGGTCGAAATCCGGGCGGGCGAAGTAGCGGTCGGCGGCCGCCTGCAGCCCGGCGACGTACGCCATGAACGCCTGCCGGTGTTCCTCGGGACTCATGGCCTCGACCTCGTCGGGCCGGATGTATGCGGCGGCCAGGCGGAGCACGTAGGTGCGCTCGATCGCGCCGCGCACCCGGCGCTCGGCTACCACCTGCAGCACGCCAGCACGGACCAGCCGCGCCACCTGCCGGTAGAGGCTGGCGGCCGGGATGTCGGAGAGTTCCGCGCTCAGTTGGGAGGTGGTGAGCGCGCGGTCACCGAGGAACGCCTGGACAATGCGCAGCCGGACCGGATGCAGCAGCAGTTCTGCGGAGCCTGGCACGGTGCCGAGGATAGTTCATTGATCTCAGTTCTGACAACATTCTCGGTTTCGATAAGAACTGTGCGCCCGGACGGAGGGTCAGTGACCAGGTATGATCCTCGCGAAGGGGAGTAGTCCTTCGCCGGCTGGCCGACAATCTCGGTGCACTGAACTGCCAGTGAGTGCGGTGCACCCGGTGGCCGGGCCACGGTGACGTGGTGGATGAGACCTTCGGCTGTCTGAGCTAATCCGGCCGAAGGAACCCCGACGGGACTCCGGGCCGGACCAGAGGTGGAGGATCCGCTCCGTGCCCCAGGTTGCCGTGCTCGGCATCGCGTTCGTGGTCACGCTCCTGGCCGAGCTGCCGGACAAGACCATGTTCGCGTCGCTCATCCTGGGCACGAGGTACCGGCCGCTCTGGGTCTGGGCGGGCGCCGCGGCCGCATTCACGGTGCACATGGTCATCGCGGTGACGGCCGGCCAGCTGCTCGCCCTGCTCCCGCACCGCATCGTGGACGGCATTGTTGCCGGGCTCTTCGTGGCCGGGGCGGTGTACCTGTGGGTCCACAGCTTCCGCCCGCAGCATCATGACGGAACCGAGGCGGCCCGGATGGGCGCCCCGCGCGCCACCTTCTGGCGCGTGGCAGGCGCCGCCTTCGTCGTCATCTTCCTGGCCGAGTGGGGCGACATCACCCAGATCGCCACGGCCAATCTCGCCGCCCGGTACAGTCCGGTCCTGGTGTTCGTGGGCGCGACCCTAGGCCTGTGGGCTGCCGCCGCGATCGCTGTCAACATCGGCGCTAAGAGCCTCACAGTCATCCCGCTGGCCTGGGTGAGCCGGATCACGGGGACCATCCTGCTGGGCCTCGGGATCTACTCTGCCGTCGCGGCCATGACCGGCTGAGATGCGCCGGGAGAGGACGAGGATGGACGACACGAGCGACTTCGCGGAACTCCCCACGACGGTGCTCGCCGATGTGCTGGGGCGCGCGCATGTCATGGAGATCGGCATCCGCCCGCTGTGGTCGCCGATGCCGCGGGTAGCAGGGCCCGCCTTCACCGTGACGTGCGCCCCGGGCGACAACCTCATGCTGCACGCGGCCATCTACCGCGCCGCCGCAGGGTCGATTCTGGTCGTCGATGCCGGCAGCGTCGAGTATGCGGTGGCCGGCGGCAACGTGTGCGCGGTCGCGCAGCGCCGCGGTATCGCGGCACTTGTCGTGGACGGCGTGATCCGCGACCTGGCCGAGGTCCGGGACTCGGGCTTCCCGGTATTTGCCAGGGGAGTCGTTCCGGTCGCCGGCATTAAGGCCGCCACCGCCCCGCTCAACGAACCGGTGCGGTGCGGCGGCGTCATCGTCCGAGCGGGCGATGTCGTGGTGGCAGACGACGACGGTGTCCTGGTTGTTCCGGCGCAGCGCCGCGAGCAGGCGCTCCGCGACGGTCGGGCAAAGGCGGACGCCGAAGCCGGCCAGAGCCTCGACGTGTGGGAGGCCGAGCATCACGCCCGCATCGAGAGGATGCTGGCCGAGCGCGGGTTCGACGGCACGACCGTGAGGGAGGCGAGGCAGTGACCACCTACGTCCTGGTGCACGGCGCGTGGGGCGGCGCGCATGGCTTCAGCAAGGTCAGGCCGCTGCTAACCGCGGCCGGACATGAGGTCACCACGCCGGCTCTCACCGGCATCGGCGAGCGGTCTCATCTCGCGAGCCCGCAGGTGAACCTCACCACGCACATCCAGGACGTGGTCAACGTGATCTGGTATCACGACCTGAGCGACATCGTGCTGCTCGGCTTCTCCTACGGCGGCATGGTTGTCACCGGCGCGGTGAGCCACGTTGCAGACCGGGTGCGCCACCTGGTTTACCTCGACGCATTCCTGCCCGATGACGGCCAGGCGCTCTATGACCTGACCGGCCAGCCCGGCGGAACCGTGCTGAGCCTGGGCGAGCAGTGGCTGGTGCCCGCCCGACCGCGCGAGTACGAGGACCCGGCCGAGGCGGCTTTCTCCGGCCCGCGCCGGACCCCCCACCCGAGAGCCTGCTTCACCGAGCCGGTCCGGGTCCCGCGGCAGCTTGAGGACTACCCGTTCAGCCGTACCTACATCAAGGCCACCGAGGAGGCCGAGCCGAAGGCGTTCTGGGATGCCGCTGATCGGGCACGGTCGTCGCCAGCCTGGCGCTACCGGGAGATCGCCACCAACCACATGGTGCCGGTGAACCGGCCGCAGGAACTCACGGACATGCTGCTCGAGCTCGCCTGATCGCGACCGCTCACCAGGGAACCGTCGTTCCGTCCCAGGAGATGAACTCGCCGGTCGGCCCGTCCTCGGGCAGCAGCGCCAGCCGAACTGCGCCCGCTGCCGCCTCGGCCGGGTCCCCGCCGCTAGCGGCGGCGAGGGCATTGAGGTCGGTAGCCCGGAGCCCGGGCGCGAGCGCGTTCACCTTGAACCCATCGCCCGCGAGAGCCTGGGCATAGAACACCGTCAGCGCGTTCAGCGCGGTCTTTGACGAACGGTAGGCCGCCGCCCCGCCGGTCCCGAACGCGAACTGCGGGTTCGGGCTGGTGCTTCGCGCCAGCGATCCGGTGCCGCTGGAGATGTTGACGATGCGCGGGCGCGCGGATCTGCGGAGCGCCGGCAGGAACGCGTTGGTCACGGCGACCACGCCGAAGACATTTGTCTCGTAGATGCGCCGGAAGCTGTCGGTGTCCGAGTCGGGGGCAGGCCGCGGGTCGTCGCCGATGCCGGCGTTGTTTACCAGGATGTCGAGCTCGCCGACTTCGCTCACGGCCGCGGCGATGCTCGCGGCATCGGTCACGTCGATGACCAGCGGCCGGGCGCCCGCACCAATCTGCGCCGCGGCAGCGCGTCCTCGCTCAGCGTCCCGCGAGCCCACGTACACGCTGAGCCCGGCAGCCACGAGCTGCTCCGCGATGTGCAGGCCGATCCCCTTGTTCGCGCCGGTCACCAGGGCGGTGCCAGCCGCGGCAGTCGTCACGCGCCGACGCTACCACCGGGAATTCTCATCAGCCCATTATTGCGAAACATCGCATACGTGCGACATCAGCCGTCCGGACAATTCTGTGGCCGGCACATCCTGATCGCCTTTGGTGATGAATACCCATCCGCAATTCGCGCAGGACAACGGGCCAGCGGCGATGATCCACTCATCTCCGCCGCGGCGGATCTCGAGGTACTCGCGTGCGCTGACGAGCGCCGCCTGAAATTCGGCGGTGGCGACCTTGGAGAGCTCAAGCTCCTGTTCTGCCCTGACGGCCCAGCGCTCCCAGATTCCGGCGATCACCCGCCAGAATCCGTATCCGGGAGACCCGGCCTTGTAGCGTTCTCTGACGGCATTTGCTGCCGCTCTGAGCTCGCCACCAGGATCAGCGGAACCAGTGTCAGCGGGTATGTCGTTGGTCATGACAACGCCCCTAAAAACTGGGCCCCCTAGGAATTTTAAATCCCGCGGGGCCGCGCGGAAAGCTCGATGCTCTCCGTTTCATCGGCAAACTAAGTGCGGATGTTTCAGCACATGACTTCGGAAATCTCGCATTGTCCCAGCCGGCGTGATCCTTCGGCCAGCTACCCACGCGAGCCTGGATGAACATCACCCACCTGATCGAGACCTACGGCTACTGGGCACTGTTTGCGCTGGTGGCGGTGGAGAGCCTCGGCGTGCCGCTGCCGGGGGAGACGGCGCTGATCATCGCCGGGACCTACGCCGGGACGACTCACCACCTGAACCCGTGGCTGATCTTCGCGGTGGCGAGCGCCGCAGCGATCATCGGCGACAACATCGGCTACTGGATCGGGGACAAGGGCGGGTATGCGCTCGCCCGCCGGTACGGCGCCAAGGTGCGGCTGGACGAGCGGAAGCTGAAGATTGCCCGCTATCTGTTCGACCGGCACGGCGCCAAGGTGGTGTTCTTCGGCCGGTTCATCTCGGTGCTGCGGACCTATGCCGCGTTCCTCGCGGGCACCAGCCAGATGCGGTGGCGGCTGTTCCTGCCCGCCAACGCGGCGGGCGGGATCGTCTGGGCGGGCGCCTACACGCTCCTGTCTTATTTCGCAGGCCACGCCCTCGAGCGTGCGGCACCGTGGATCACCTGGATTGTGGCAGGCGCCGCCGTCGTCGCCGTCGCCGTGGGGTTCGTGTGGCTACGGCGCAAGGGCCAGCGGCTCGCTGCCCGGGCCGAGGCCGCCTACCCCGGTCCGCTGAGGTTAGCCTCCGGCAAGTGCGCGGACGAGCCACACGGCAGCCTCGAGATGCACACCCTCCGCGTCCGCATGCCGGGCCAGTGCCGACCGCACCGAGGCCAGGGCTCGATGCTCGGTCGCCGGGTCTGCGCCCTCGAGCGCCGTACGCGCCTGGGAGCCGCCGCGGAGGAACTCCACGGCCTCCGCGACGGTTCCGCCGCCGCCGACCAGGATCGAGGTCTGCGCAGCGGTGAAGTCGACTTCGCGCCATCCTGCGCTGGTCAGGATGCCGCGCACCCGGTCAGGGTCCGCGAGAGCGAACATGCCGGGAGCATCGGGAGGTGCGGGCTCCGGCAGCGTGACGTGCTCGGCGAGCGCGGCCCCTGGCACCAGCAGCCACGGATTAGCTGCCATGGGCTGCCAGCAGGCAAAGACGAGGCGCCCGCCGTCCCTCGTGGCTCGTCGCAGGTTGGTAAACGCGGCGACCGGGTCAGCAAAGAACATCACTCCGAACCGGGAGATCACCACGTCGAAGCTGGCCGGCTGGAGCGGGTGGACCTGGGCGTCACCCACGATGAACGACACGTTGAGCAGCCGCGCGGCTTGTGCGTCGTCGCGCGCCCTGGCCAGCATCGCCGTGGAGAGATCAATGCCAGCGACATCAGCGGGCGCGGCCTGCAAGGCCGCCGCCCGCGTCGTTGCGCCGCACCCGCAGCCCACGTCGAGGACCCGCTCGCCGGACCTGATCGCGGCCGCAGCAAGGATCATGGTCAGGAAAGGCTCGAGCATGCGGTCATGGCGGGCCTGATTCGTGACCCAGTGACCCGCGCCCGCCGCGCTGTTCCAGTGCGTGGCCTGTTCACGGTTGGCGCTGGCCATCAGGAGCTCCGGCGCAAGATTGAGCCGGACGAGTCGCGAACCGCGCCGACGCTCATGCGGGCGAGTGCAGCCCGAAGCTCCGCGCCGTCGGCGATGGCTTCCGCCTGGTCCAGCAGAGCGGCGCCGAGGCGATCCGCGAGCACGCTAGCAACCCCCTGCAAGAGGAGGATCCGTCCCCGGGTCAGGAAGCCAGGCAGGTCCCCGGCGCTGTCGCTGCTGGCAACTGGCAGCCAGATCCGCTCCACGATCGACCGCGCCAGGGCGGTGGCCGTGGCATTGAGGCCAGCGGTGAGTTCTCCGAGGATGTCGAGCAGGCCGCCGATGTCGACGCCCAGACGGACTCCATCGGCGAGCAGGTCAAGCAGGGCAGGGCTGCGCACAACAAAGTGCGAAGGCCCCGCGGGCCAGACGAGGCCGATGTCCTCAGCCCGGCGAAGCGTCGCCTTGTCGAGTCCGGGCAGCCTGCCCAGCAATTCGTCGCGGGTGAGGCGCATCGGGGTCTCGTCAGGTGCCACTGGTCCGCGGTCAACCCCGAGCAGCGCGGTGAGCTCGGTCCCGTTGTCCCACGCGTCGAGGAGGTCCCGGATCCCGGCGAGGGAGTAGCCCCGGTGCTGGAGGCGGGCGATCAGTTCCAGCCGCTGCACGTGACGGGCGTCGTAGAGGCCGATCCTGCCCCTTCGCTCGGGCGGGGGGAGTACGCGCATGGTGTGGTACTCACGGATGGTGCGGACCGGAAGCCCGGCGCGCCTGCCGAGGTCGTCGATTGTCATCGCCTGAGTCATCGCCTGATCGGGCTTCGTCTTCGAGGTCACCTCTAGACAGTATCAGCTACGACCGTTACGGTGAATACCGTGACGGTAAATGTAGATGTCTCCGGCACCTTGCTGCAGGTGCTGCGTTCTGCGACCGACGATCCGGATCTGTCCTACGCCGGGCCGCCCCGCCCGCTCAGCGGCGGATTCTGGGCCGAGCTGCTTGCCTTCTCCCTGGCCGACCCGCCGGCGGGCTGGCCGGGGGAGCTGGTGGCCCGCATCATGCCCGACCCAGACCTCGCGCAGAAGGAAACGATTGTCCAGGTGGCGGTGGCCTCAGCTGGCTTCCCGACTCCGGCGATCCGGGCCGCGGGCCATGACAGCGGATTGGGGCGGGCCTTCATGGTGATGGACCGCGCCGCGGGCGCGCCTCTCCTCTCGGGCCTGTCCGGCTCTGGGGCCATCATCTCCGCGATTTCGGCGATGCGCACGATGCCCGGGCTGCTCGCGCGGACGATGGCCAGCCTCCATTCGCTGGACCCGGCACCGGTGCGCGACCAGCTCGGCTCATCCTGCAGCGTCCCCGTGACGGTGCCGGGGATGCTGGGCGTTCTTCAGACGATGGCTCGCGACTACGGGCGGGCAGACCTCGTGTCGGCTGCTCAGTGGCTGATCAGCTCTCCGCTGCCGCCAGCTCCCGACGTCATCTGTCACGGCGATCTCCATCCGTTTAACATCCTGGTCGATGGTGCCGACGTCTGCCTCCTCGACTGGACAACGGCCCTCCTTGCTCCCCGGGCTCATGACGTCGCGTTCACCTCTCTGCTGCTGGCCGAGCCGCCGCTTCGCGTGCGTCGGGCGCTGAGGCCCGTCGTGCGACGCCTCGGAGCACGGCTCGCCCGCCGATTCGTAGCGCGCTATGAGCAGGAGGCCGGGGTCACGCTCGAGCCACGCGACGTGCGCTGGCATCAGGGCGTCGGATGCCTGCGGGCGCTGGTCGAGGTGGCGGGCTGGGACCACCAGGGGCTGACCGAGGCCCGCGCCTGTCACCCCTGGCTCATCTGCGGCCCGGCGTTCGCGAGACGGCTGACCGCGCTGACTGGTTCGCGTGTGCGGTCAGATATGGGAGGCTGATGGTTGTCGAGAGGCGCTGCGACGGATCAGGTCCGCCACGCTCGACGCCGCTTACTCGGTAAGGGCGCCTTCTGGTCGAGGGAGGCGGTCATGACCATTGTGGGGCGCGTCGCTGAGTTGTGGCGGTACCCGGTGAAGTCCATGGCGGGTGAGCGGCTCGATGACGCTGAGATCTCATGGCACGGCCTGCCAGGCGATCGCCGGTGGGCGTTCATCCGCGATGGGCAGGTTCGCAGTGGCTTTCCGTGGCTCACGATCCGGGAACTGCCCGAGCTGGCCCACTACCGGCCTTGCTTCGCCGATCCGGATCGCCCCAACGCATCTGTGACGCTCGTCCGGACGCCGTCCGGCCGCGAACTGGACGTAGCCGATCCCGCCCTCGCGGCCGGGTTCGGAGCTGGCGTGCGTGTCATCAAGCAGAACCGCGGCGTGTTCGACACGATGCCGCTGTCGCTGCTGACCATTCAGGCCGTGGCGAGCATCGGCCGGCTAGCCGGCACCAACCTCGGGCCGGAGCGGTTCCGGCCCAATCTTGTCGTTGATGCCCTCGGCGGCGACTTCCCCGAGGACGCCTGGGTCGGCCGGATCCTGCGCGTCGGCAGTCTGCGGATGCGGGTGGATCAGCGCGACTCGCGCTGTGTCATGGTCACCATTGACCCCGTGACGCTGCTGCGAGAGCCGGCAATCCTGCGCGCCATAGCGCAGGAACGCGACAACCACTTCGGCGTCTACGGCTCGACTGTGGAGCCCGGCCGGGTCGCGGTCGGCGACGTGCTGGAGCTTGAGTCCTAGCTGGCGTCCGGGGTCACGAGCCACATCACCTCGACAGTGAAGTCGCCCGTCGAAGGGTCGGGGTCGCCATAGATCTCCCATAGTGGCCCGGCCGGCCGGTGCCCGTGCTGTTCCAGCCAGTCACGCACCGCATCGTGGGTTTCGCCGATCCGGCCGACGGGACCGGAGTGGGTTGCTGCGGCGACCACGCCGCCGGGGAGAGCCGACGGTACGACTGACCCGCATGCGTCGAACGAGCGGGTGACCTGGACGCCAACTTCGACGTTGGGCACGTCGTCTTTGTAGAGCATGACGTTGTGGCCGCGCATCCAGAGGCCCTCGGGCGCGATCCCGCGGAGAAAGCTCCAGACCTGGCTCAGCATCGGGCCCCACAGGTTCGGGAACTCCGCCCAGGTGGTCGCCGCCTTCACGACCGCCGTCGGCGTTCGATCGACGGTCTTCAGCGTCACGTCGGCCTGCACAGCGCTGACCCTAGCAATCCCCGGGCGCTGTGCGGCCGACATCGGCGTGCATGCCGCATAAGACCTATATCGTGTGAGCTATGTAGGCTCGTTATATAAGGGGACGCATGAGCGGGGGAGCAGGAAAACACGAAGCGCACGGGGGCTCCGGCTGGCCGGCACAGCCTCCCGCAGAACGGCATCCAGCAAAACAACCTCCTGCGGAGGAGAAGCCGTTCTGGATGCCAGGCCAAACGTCGGCCTGGGAGGGCCCGGGCTGGTGGCGCGGCGAGGACCAGGGCCCTGTCACCGAGCACCCGCACCCGCAACCGCAGCCGCGGAGGAAGCTTGCCGTCGCCGGCGCGATCGGTGCGGTCGGGGTAATAGGCCTTGCCGCTGCGCTCTTCCTTACCGGCGTCGTCGGCCCGCGTAAGGCTGTCGTACCTGGCTTCCACCCCACAGCCACCGAGCCTGCACTCGCTGCGCGCCAGACCGCCGAGGCGTTCCTGTCTGCCTGGCGGGGCGGGCACATCAGGAAGGCCGCGAGCTACACCGATCATCCGGCTGCCGCTGCCGCCGCGCTAACCTCCTACTCCGAGGGCCTGAACCTGCGGGCTCTGCACCTGGCCGTGCAGAGCGCTAGTGCACGCGGAACCGTGGCGTTCTCAGTGGCCGCCGTGGTGGGGCTTCCTGCGCCGGCGGCGGTCACAGCCAGCTGGTCCTACGCCTCGCACCTGACCGCGTACGACAAGCACGGCGGCTGGTGGGTCAAGTGGAATCCCGCTCTCATCGCACCGAACCTCACCGCCACCGAGAAAGTCGTCAGCCTTCCGATCGCCCCGGGCGCCGGTGAGGTCGTGGATGCCGCTGGCAATAACCTCCAGGACTCGAGTGACCCGGGCCTCGACCATATCGGCGCGGCGCTGAAGCTCCACGCTCCCGCTGGCCAGGGAACTCCGGGAATCGAGGTAGCACTCGCAGGCCCGGACAATGCGCCGATTGCGAGCACCGCTGACGTGCTGAGGCATCCGGTTGCCACCGGCGTGGTCAAGACCACCATCGAGCCGAACGTGGAGGCGGTCGCGCAGTCCGCTGTTCAGGCCCATCCAAACAGCTCGATGGTCGTGATCCAGCCGAGCACGGGAGACATCCTGGCGGTGGCCAACAACGACGGTCAGAACGACTTCGCGCTCACCGCACGAGTCGCGCCGGGCTCGACGAACAAGATCATCACCTCGACCGCCCTGTTTACCGCCGGCCTGGTCAGCTCGCCGAGCCAGGCCGTGGGGTGCCCCCCGCAGCTCGTCATCAACGGCAACACGTTCAAGAATGACAAGGGCGAAAGCGAGCCGGCCGGAACGCCGTTCCTCACCGACTTCGCCGCCTCGTGCAATAACGCTTTCGCCCGCTGGTACACAAGCCTCGGCGCCGGCACGCTCGCCAGGACCGCGCAGAAGTACTACGGCCTGAACCAGCCGTGGAACATCGGCATCGGTCCCGGCGGCCCGTACTACTCCATCCCGTCCGCCGCCTATAACGGGGAACTGGCCCAGGAGCTGTTCGGTCAGGGACGGCTGGAGGCTTCGCCGCTGGCCATGGCCTCTGTCGCCGCGACCGTTGACACCGGCTCGTTCAGGCAGCCCATCGTCGTGCCGGGCCAGGCGCAGCTCGGCGGCACGCCGCTGCCCGCCAGCGTGCACCAGGACCTGTGGCAGATGATGAGAGCCGTCACGCAGGGCGGCGGCACGGCAGCTGGTGTGTTCGACGGCGTTAGCTCGGCGGTCTACGGCAAGACGGGCACCGCGGACGTGGGCGGTCAGGGCCAGCCGAACAGCTGGATGGTGGCCTTCGATCCGACGCTGAACGTCGCGGTCGGCTGCCTGGTGCTCAACGCGGGCTATGGCGCATCCGTCGCCGGACCGGAAGTCGCAACGGTTCTCCGGCACCTGGGATAAGCAAGCGGCTGACTTAGGCCTACAAGGGGTATAGGCCTGTCTGGTTCCGCAGGCACGAGGGGCGAAGCGGGGGGACGAATGAGCGAGGGCGCCGGGCACCAGGAAGCGGACGGCGGTACCCGTACGCCCGCCAGACCCGCTGCGGAGGACAGGCCGTCCGGGATACCGCGCGAGGGCGATGAACGGTGGACCCTGGATGAGCAGGGGGTGTGGCGCGAACGGCCGGGAACCACCGGAAGCGGTCCACCGCGCCCGGCAAGGAAGCTCGGCGTCGCCGGCGGTCTCGGCATCGCCGGAGTCGTAGGCCTGGCCGTCGTGCTGGTCCTCACTCAAACCGGGGTCCTCCACTCGAACAAGGCGACCGCGAACATCAGCGGATTCCAGCCCACTGCAACCAAGCCGGCGGCTGCCGCGCGGCAGACTGCTCAGGCGTTCCTGGCCGCCTGGCAGCGTGGGCATATCAGCAAGGCCGCTCATTACACCGATCAACCGGCCGCCGCTGCGGCCGCGCTGACCTCCTACCACAACGGCCTGCACCTTCGCGCTCTGCACCTGGCGGTGCACCGTTCGACTGCGCAGGGAAAGGTAGCTTTCTCGGTCGCCGCCACGGTGGGCTTGCCTGCCACGACATCAAAAGTGACAGCGAACTGGACCTACACGTCGGATCTGGTCGCGTACGCGAGGCACGGCGGCTGGTGGGTCAGGTGGAATCCGGCGCTGGTTGCGCCGAACCTGACCGCCACCGAGAACGTCGTGAGCGTTCCGATCGCCCCGGGAGCGGCCGCCGTCGTGGATGCCGCCGGAGGCGACCTCCAGGGCGATCAGGGACTCAACAACATTGCCGCGGCGCTCATGAAAAGTGCCCCGCCGGGCCAGGGCACGCCGGGCATCGACGTCGTTTATGTCGGCGCGGGCAACGCGCCCGTCGCCGGCACTACGCAGGTGGTCAGCCAGCCGGGCGTTGGCGGGGTGGTCAAGACCACGATTGATCCCAGAGTCGAGGCGGTAGCAAAGTCGGCCGTGCAGGCTCACGCCGGCAGCACGATGGTAGTGATCCAGCCGAGCACCGGGGATATCCTCGCGGTCGCGAACAACGACGGGGCGAACGACTTCGCGCTCACGGCACGAGTGGCGCCAGGATCAACAAACAAGATCATCACCTCGACCGCCCTGTTCGCCACGGGCCTGGTGAAGTCGCCGAGTCAGCCCGTCGACTGTCCCCCGCAGATCGACGCTGACGGCGAGGTGATCAACAACGCCGGAGGTGAAAGCGAGCCGCCAGGCACGCCGTTTATCACCGATTTCGCGGCGTCCTGCAACAACGCCTTCGACCGTTGGTACTCAAGCCTCAGCCCCACCACGCTCGCTCAGACGGCACAGAAGTATTACGGCCTGAACCTGCCGTGGAACATCGGCGTCGGACCTGGTCTGCCGTATTACACCCTTCCGTCCTCCGCTGCCAACAACGAGCTGGCTCTCGAGCTGTTCGGCCAGGGACGCCTGTCGGCGTCACCGCTGGCCATGGCGTCCGTCGCCGCGACCGTGGATTCAGGCTTGTTCAAGCAGCCCATCGTCGTGCCCGGCTTGCCGCAACTCGCCGGCACGCCGCTGCCCGCGAACGTGCACCAGGACCTGTGGCAAGTGATGAGAGCGGTGACGCAGGGCGGCGGTACGGCGGCTGGCGTCTTCGACAGCGTCGGCTCTGCGGTTTATGCCAAGACCGGTACCGCAGACGTCACCGGGCAGGGCCAGCCGAACAGCTGGCTGGTGGCCTTCGATCCGACCCTCAACGTCGCAGTGGGCTGCCTGGTGCTTAATGCCGGCTACGGCGCTCAGGTTGCCGGCCCGGAAGTCGCGAGCTTGCTCCAGGGACTGGGATAGTTCAGCTCCTCGTGCGGCTATGCCGCCAGAGCGCCCACGGCGAACGTAGGCTCGTCGGGTGCCTGCCGACGTTGCGCGGTATACCTCGGCGGACGAGGACAGCGCCCGCTGGCACGGCTTCCCGTTCCGCAACGGCGACATCGTGATCAGCACCCGGTCTAAGACGGGAACTACCTGGGTGCAGATGATCTGCGCGCTGCTCATCTTTCAGAAGCCGGAGCTGGAGGCCCCGGTCGGCTGGTACTCGCCGTGGCTGGACCGCCTGACCCGGCCGAGGGAGGAAGTCGTCGCGCAGCTCGAGGCGCAGCAGCACCGCAGGTTCATCAAGACCCACACCCCGCTGGACGGGATCCCCGTTGACGCACGCGCGATTTACCTTGTCGTCGCCCGGCACCCGCTGGACTCGGCGGTCTCGCTCTATTACCAGGGCGAGAACATCGACCGGGAGCGGCAACGGCGACTCGTGGCGGAGACAACCGGGCGACCGGCTGCTCTCGGGCGGGAAAAGCCGCGCAAGCCAGTCCGGGACTGGCTGCTCGACTGGATCGACAACGACGCGAGCCCGCACGAGGAGATGGACTCCATCCGCGGCGTGCTCTGGCACGATTCAGATGCCTGGGCACGGAGGTCGGAACCGAACATCGTGCTCCTGCACTACGCCGACCTGAGCGCAGATCTCGAGTATCAGATGCGCCAGCTGGCGGACCGCCTGGAGATCGCCGTGCCCGAGCCGACCTGGCCCGGCCTGGTGCAGGCGGCCACGTTCGCCAGCATGCGCGCGGCGGCCGAGAAAATTAGCGACGAGGGCCAGATCCTGAAGAGCGCTGCCGCATTCTTCCGCCGCGGCGTCTCCGGGAGCGGTCAGGAACTGCTGACGGCGGGGGAGCTGGCGCACTACTACGCGAGGGCGGCCAGCCTCGCGCCGGCAGACATGCTGCGCTGGCTTCACCGACCAGCCCTGGCGGGAGACGCCTGCCGATAATACACTTATACTATGGTGATAGATAAACGGCAGGCAGCGTCAGGTCCTGTAGCCTTCCGGCTAGACCACGGTTCGGGCGTCCCGACCTACCTGCAGCTGGTCCAGCAGGTCGAGCACGCGCTGCGACTGGGGCTGCTCGGACCGGGTGACCAGCTGCCGACTGTGAAAGAGATGGTCGAGTCACTGGCCATCAACCCGAATACGGTGATGAAGGCGTACCGGGAGCTCGAGCATCGCGGGCTGGCAGCCGGCCGGCCGGGGCAGGGCACGTTCATCAAAGCCAAGTTGCAGCGTGTCAGTGACGCCCAGCAGGCCGCGCTGGCCCAGCGGCTGGCGGCGTGGATGCGCGACGCTGCGGCCACCGGCCTGGATGACCTCAGCATCACGGCGATGTTCGATGCGGTGCTCCGAGCCCGGCATGAGTACCAGGACGGAGTTTCGGCGTGACCGCGCTGGAAGCATGCGCTCTCAGCAAGCGGTATCACTCCATCTGTGCGCTGAGCGATTGCAGCCTGATGATCCCGCCCGGGAGTGTTACGGCGCTGGTAGGACCGAACGGCGCCGGCAAGACCACCCTGCTCCATCTCGCGGTGGGACTGCGGCGGCCGACAGCTGGCAGTATCCGGGTGCTCGATGGCCTCGTTCCTGGATCGCCAGGTGCGTTGCGGGGAGTCGGATTCGTTGCCCAGGAGGCTCCGCTGTACCGGAAGCTGTCGGTCGCCGGCATGCTTCATGTGGCCAGGAATCTCAACCCTGTCTGGGATGGGGCCTACGCGGTCGGCCGGATCGACCAGCTGGGCATCCCGCTGAACGCCATGGTGGGCGCGCTGCCCGGTGGGCACCAGGCTCAGCTGGCGCTCACGATCGCGCTGGCGAAGCGACCACGGCTGCTGCTCCTGGACGAGCCGCTCGCGGGTCTCGATCCCCTGGCCAGGCATGAGTTCCTGGGCGTGCTGATGGCGGCCGTGGCGGCAGACGGCATGTCGGTGATCTTCTCCTCACACGTGCTCGCCGAGCTGGAGCGCATCTGCGACCACCTCGTGCTGCTCAGTCGCGGGCGGGTGCAGCTTGCGGGTCCCGTCGATGCGGTGCTGGCCGGGCACCAGGTACTGACAGGTCCCTCAGATCGGGTGACGAGCTTGCCCGCGACGATGGCTCCGATCCGAATTGCGCAGTCTGACGCTCAGGCTCATCTGCTGGTGCGCACCCGTAACGGGCGAGAACCGATACCGGCCGGGTTTGTGGTCCAGCCGGCCGTGCTCGAGGAGCTGGTGCTCGCTTACCTCAGTGAGCCGTATGCAACGGCGCTGCCGGGCCCGGAGCCCGCCTCGTCCTTCGGACCGACCCGATGACATCATCGCTGGCGGCACGTGTCGGCGCGGCATCGCGCCGCCGGATAGCTCGTCAGCTGGCCAGGCCACGCAGGCCGCGCTTTCCCATGATGCGGCTCACCTGGCGGCAACACTGGGTGGCCCTGCTCGTGCCGCTGACCTTGTCCGTGGTCGCTGTCACAGCGCTGGTCATCAGCGGGCTATTTGAGCGCAGCATCCCGGCTCAGGAATGGCGGTACGTCTGGCAGGGCTACGGCCCGAACTACGTAGACCTGGCCGTGCAGGCAATCCCGCTCGTGGGGGCACTATTCGTTGGTGTCCATCTCATCGCGCGGGAACTCGAGGATGGCACCGATTACTTCGCATGGACCCAGGGTTACAGCAAGGCGAGGTGGGTGCTGGGCAAGCTCGCGGCAGCCGCTGCGGTGCTGCTGCCCATGGCGGTCGGGCTTGGGCTGGTCTTCGCTTGGTGGTTTCGGCTCTACGCGCCCTTGACCGGCTACTTCTCCGTGCACGCCTTCGCCTTGTACCCGGCCGCGCTGGCGGGCTGGACTATCGCCGGCCTCACGATGGGCACGGCTGCGGCGGCACTCACCCGGCGCGCGGGCCGCGCCATGGTGCTGACGCTCGCGGGCTGGTTTGTGCTGCACCACTTCGCCATCGTGGGCTCGCCGCGCACGCCGCCCAGCGAGTTCTGGTGGCTGCAGTTCGGCCAGCTCGCGATTCTGCTGGCAATCTCGGCACTACTCGCCTGGGGCGCGATCGTTCTCATGCAGGGCGCCCGCGCGAAACATGGAGTGCCCAGGCTCCTCCGTGCCCTGCCGCGGCGGGTCGATTCGAATGCGCAGGTGCTCGCCCGCCAGCTAGACGGCACGCGGCTCATGGCTGTGCCGCGCGTTGCGTGGCGCCAGCACTGGATCGGCCTGCTGGTCGCGCTGACCCTGCTGGGCATCTACGTGGCGACTCTGGTCATGACAGGCCTTCACATTCGCGCTGAACCTGCCGGCCTGCGGCCCCAGTATGTGAATCTGACGGGTTCATTCGCATCGGGCGGCTCCGATGCGAATTACGCGTTGCCCTTGCTGCTGCCATTCGTCGTCGGCGCCATTCTCGGCGGATCGCTGACCGGTCCAGACCTCGAGCACGGAACTATCGGATTCGCCTGGGCGCAGGGCGTGACCAGAGCCCGCTGGGTTGTCGGAAAGATGGCCGCGGTGGGGTGCGTGCTCGTCGTGGCAGCCATCGCGGCTGGGCTCGTCTTTCAATGGTGGGATCAGGCCTACCTCGCTGACCGACTCTCCGATCCCTGGTTCGCGTTGTACGCGCCGGTGTATGCGGGCTGGATGGCGGTGACGCTGGTAGTGGCGGCCTTTCTCGGCGTGCTGCTGCGCAGCCGGATCGGCGCGGCCGTTACCTGCCTTTTCGGCGTGCTGGTCGCCGCTTATGCGAATGCCGAATTCTTGCGAAGCCACTACCTGCCGCCGGCGGTAGCGGTCAACCGGCCCGCCCCGGCGGGCTCGCTCATCATCAACTGGAGCATCACCAACGTGCACGCTCTGCCGGGCGCGATTCGCCATCAACTGCTCGTGAATGTTGACAACCCGACCGGCTGGGGCGGCATCGGACCGGCCCTCACGCGGTACCACGCGACCAGCATCCTGACCTACCAGCCTGCCAGTCAGTTCTGGCAACTCCAGGCGATCGAGAGCGCCGGATTGCTCGTGGTAACGCTGCTGATCGGGGCTGCAACGGTGTGGCTCGTCCGGCGCCAGGAATCCTGATCGAACCAGCGCCTGCTCGCGACCTGCAATCACGGGAAGAAGCGGCCGGCACTGGGGTGATCTTGCCCCGCGTCAACGCAGATATTTGCGCCGCTCATGCCGCTCGCGCGCGGGGACAACACGAAACACGCGGCGTCGGCGACTTCCCGCAACTCGACAAGACGGCCACGAGGAAAGTCGTTGGCTGCGAACGCGGCAAAATCATCGGGATGAGCCTGACGGTACTCATCCCAGCCGCCGCCCGGGAACAATACCGACCCTGGGCTCAGCGCATTGACGCGGACGTTGCGCGGCCCCAGTTCCTGGGCGAGGGCCGCGGCCAGATGGATCTCGGCCGCTTTTGCCGCTGCGTAGGAAGACCTCGGGCCTGGCTTCCATCCCGTTATCGACGCGATGATCAGCACGCTGCCGCCGCCGGCCCGCTCGAAGTGCGGCACGGCGCAGCGGATCGCGTGCGCCGCGTGCAGCGCGTTGATGGCGAAGGTCTTCATCCAGTCGTCTGCCGTCGACGCCAGCAGACCGCCCCCCGCAACGCCGCCCGCGTTCGCCACAAGCAGGTCAAGTCCGCCAAGCTGTTGTGCCGCCGCATCGACAGCACGGCCGAGGTCTTCCGGCACGGTGACGTCAGCCTGGACCGAACGCAGGCCGGACGCGGCAAGGCTGGCAGGATCCCGGCCGCAGATCACGACCTCGGCGCCCTCGGCGGTGAGGGCCTGCGCGATCGCGAGGCCGATGCCACGACTGCCGCCAGTGATGAAGGCCCGGTAGTCGGCGAGCCCCAGGTCCATGCCTGACCTCCAGTTAGCGAGTAGTTCCGGTGAGCGTCCTGTCAGCGCGGCCCTGGGAAATAGGTAGGGCAATATCGCAGATGTGCTCATCGGCAGCCGCGAACAGCGGTTCGACGCCGGGAGCGTAGACCTCTCTGGGCGATGCGGTCTGCTTCCGGCCCGAGGCTGAGGCCCACTGTGCCAGCTGGTCGTAGACGGACAAGATAGCCGGGACTTCAAAATGAACCTTGGTGACCTGGATGAATGCCTCGTGGTGCGCCGGCTCGACCCGCCAGGCGAGTTCTGCGGGGTCGTCGGGCAGATGAGTGACCGGCACGCATACCTCGACGGGTCCGTCGCTATCAGCGGAGACCAGGCCGTGGAAGATGACGAAGCGCGGGCCGGCGACGCCGCCGCATCGGCCGGCGTGGGCGACGAGGCGACCGGTGGCTTCCTGCGTCCAGATCAGCTGGCCGAGAGAGACGTGACGCTGCTCAGTCAGCACGAGCTGTTCTGGCACGTAGCGCTCGTGCACGGGGAGCTGGTCGCTCGGCGGATCTGAGGTGGCCACGCCTGGCCTCACGGTCGCCGCGATCTGCCGCTGGGCGGCAAACCGCCGTTCCTGCGAGGCCCAGTAGGAGTCGATCAGCTCCGCGGCTTCGGCCCGGTCGGCATTCACCACGCGGGCGACGTCAGTCAGCGGCATGTCCAGACTTCGGAGCAAGACGATCAGGCGCGCGGTGAACAGCTGAGTCTCGTCGTACCTGCGGTAACCGTTATGCCCGTCGACAGTCGCCGGCCGCAGCAAGCCCAGGCGGTCGTAGAGGCGGAGCGCCTTGAGTGACAGCTGCGACCGGCGCGAGAACTCGCCTGTCGTCAACCGCCCAGGCTGGGAGTTCATGCCCGTTGTCTACCGCACCGGGTAGGCGACGTCCAAAACCTCATCATCCCCGTCGGCCGCGTAAAAGTCGGTCCAGTAGCTCTCTCTTGGCGCAGCAGCGATGTCCAGTCCGTTGTCGCTGGCCCATTGTTCAACCGCCAGGTAGACGTCGCCGATGAGACCTGATTGAACCGTGTTCTTCGTTACCCTGACGTACGCCTCGCGGTGAGCGGGGATGGTCCTGCTGGCCGCCTCAGCCGGCGCGCGCCGGTTTGCCCGCAAGGGGGTGCAGCACTCGACTGCGGTCTCGCCCTCGTTCGGGTTCCCCTCGTAGATCACGATGAATACCGGCTCGTCAGGCGCGTGGTCGCGCCGCAGATGCGGCTGGTCGAGCGTCCCGGACGCCGCATCGCCTGCGGCCTTGTGCACCCTGGTCATTGCTCCCGGCAGCCAGCTCTCCAGCGCAGCCTGGTCCACCATCCGCTGTTCGGCGATGACGATCTGCTCGGGCACGTCGCGCACTAGTACATCCATCTGTCGTCTCCATGCGGTCGGCAATCATGACACGCTGACCATCCAGCCGGCCCCAAGGGCAGAGTCAAGCTCATTCTCATGCGGGATCCAGTCGGCTGAGCGTCGCGCGCTGGGTGTCGAGGAAGGCCTGTTCGACCGCGTTGGCGGTGAGAGAGCGCGCGGTATCGTATGCCGCCGCGGCTTCGGCATCGCGGCCGAGACGGCGCAGCAGGTCGGCCCGCGCCGCGTGGAACAAGTAGTAGGTGTCCAACTCCGCGCGACGCAGGTCGTCCACCGCGGCCAGGCCGGCCGCGGGGCCGCGGACCTCGGCGAGCGCGACGGCCCGGTTGAGTGCGATCACAGGCGTCGGCGTGAGGGCGTAGAGCTGGTCATAAAGCGTCAGGATGGCTTGCCAGTCGGTGCTGTCGAAGCTCGGCGCGACGGAATGGACGGCGTTGATGGCGGCCTGGATCTGATAGGGGCCGGGGCGTCCCCGCCGAACGCTCTCACGGACGATGGCCTGACCCTCGGCGATCAGGTCGCGGTCCCAGAGCCGCCGGTCCTGGTCGGCGAGGCGGATCAGCGATCCGTCGGCGCGAACGCGGGCGGCGCTGCGGGAGTGCAGCAACAAGAACAGCGCCAGCAGTCCCCGCGCCTCCGGCTCGCCGGGCATCAGCTCAGCGAGCAGACGGGCGAGCCGGATCGCCTCCCCGCACAGGTCGAGCCGCAGCAGCGAGCCGACGGTCGCCGCGTAGCCCTCATTGAAGATCAGGTAGACGACCGCGAGGACTGGCGTGAGGCGACCGGGAAGCTCGGCTTCAGCGGGTACCCGGTAGGGGATACGTGCGTTGCGGATCTTGCGCTTAGCCCGGACGATCCGCTGGGCCATGGTCGCTTCGGGCACGAGGAACGCGCGCGCTATCTCCGGCGTCTCGAGCCCCCCGAGCAGCCGGAGGGTCAGCGCGACCTGCGCGGCCCGGTTCAGCGCTGGATGACAGCAGGTGAAGATCAGCCGGAGCCGGTCATCAGGCACGGTCTCCTCCTGACGCGGAATGTCGTCTGCCGCGTCGGCGCCATACAGGTGATGCGCTTGCGCGTGCCGCTCGTCACGAACCGACTCGCGGCGCAGCCTGTCGATGGCCCGGTTGCGGGCAGTCGTGACGATCCACGCACCGGGATTGGGGGGCAGACCATGCGACGGCCACCTGGCCACCGCCACGGTGAACGCGTCCTGGACCGCTTCCTCAGCGACGTCGATATCGCCGAGGAAGCGGATCAGGGTGGCGACGCAGCGACCGTACTCCCGGCGGAAGACAGCCTCGACAGTCACCGCGCCCGAGTTCACGGTCCCGGCACGGATACGGTCATTGCGCGCCGGACGCGTTAGCCCGTATCGCGTCGTCGAGGTCCCCCTCAAAGAGCGGGCGGACCTCGATTGGCCGCAGTTCCGCGACCGCGGCGAGCTTGGCCCACTCCAGGGCCTCGTCCAGGTCGGCGGCGTTGATGATCCAGAACCCGGCGAGGAGCTCCTTGGTCTCGGTGTACGGCCCGTCGGTCATCAGGAAGTCGCCCCCGGACTGGCGCACCACGGTCGCCGACTCGGCGCCGCCTCGCAGGCCGCCCTTGAAGACGAACGCGCCGGCGTCCGTCATCTTGTCGCCCAGCGCGCCCACGCCGGCCCACACCTGCCGGCTCCTTTCCGGGGGAATGACCTCATCATCGGCCTTGTAGAGCGCGAGCAGGTACTGCGTCATGGCGATCACTCCCGTTTGCCGTCCGAGCCGGTCTGTGGCCGGCCCTCACCTACCGCTACGAGGTGGCCCCCGCTGAATCGACACCGCGCCTGCCACCATGCCAGAAGATCAGTGAGACAAGTCCAGCGGGAGCCCGCACCGCCTGGGCTGCCGATCCTGTTCGGGAGGACCGGTCAATGACCGAGGACGGTAGGCGTCAGCACGTCGCCGACCGCCCCGACCAGCTTCGTCATCTCGTAGGAAACCAGCTCGGTGTCGCACTCCGGGGCGGCCAGCACGGCCAGGCTGGAGCCGTCGCTCATCGCCATGACCAACATCAGCCCGCCCTCCATATCCACGAGCACCCGTGTTGCCGGGCCTGCCTCGAGGAACCTCGAGGCGCCCTGTATCAGCCCGACCAGCCCACAGGTGATGGCCGCAAGCTGATCGGCGAAGCCTCCGGGGATATTGTCAGAAAGCGCCATCGGTACGCCATCCGAGGACACCACGATCGCGTGAGCGACGTGCACCACTCGCGCCGTGAAGTCGGTAACGAGCCAGTTCAGGTCCTGGCGGTACGCGTAATTCAAGAACCGGATCCGCCTTCCTCGGGAGGAGTCTGACCCTTCGCACGACGATCTCCGCTCTGGAACCCGCTCAGGCGCTTGCGGGCCATCTCAGGCGATCGCCGCGGTCGTGCGGCCGCGGGCGCCTGCGTGTAGGGACCGTCCGCCGCGCGGGTCGCTACCGCACCCGCTGCGTGCCGGCCGCCGCCCGCGGATCCGGGCAGGAGATTAGCCAGCGGGATGCGCCGAGGCAGCCCGGCGGAGGTGTTGTCGCCGCGGACCGGGTCGGCAACGATCTGAGCGGCATGCCTGCTGTCAGCCCACGACGTATATGTTCCGGACCGCGAGCCGCTGCCCTCCTGCGAAGCAGCTCCGGGCACGTTGCTGCCGCCGCCGCCAGTAGTACGCAGAGTCGGGTCGCGGTGGAACCAGTCCGACACTGAGGTATCGGCCGTCCTGGCCTCGGGTCCTGCGGCCGTGGTGTGCGCAGGCATCACGGCATCGTCCGGGGACAGGCGTGCCGCAGCCGATCGCTCGATGGTGCCCTGATCACCGGATACGGGTCCGGCGGTGACGGCCGTGCGCGATCCGTACTGGCCCTCGGGCAACCTGCCAGCGGGCCGTACTTGTCGCTCGGTGATGCTCTCTGGCAGCCAGATCACGGCGGTCAGACCTTGCGGCGACCGGCCCTGCAGCTGCACCCGCACCCCGTGGCGTTCGGCCAGGCGGCTCGCGGCGAACAGGCCCATGTGACGAGAGACCGAGACATCGATGACAGGCGGATTCTCCAGCCGCGAGTTGATGTCGGACAGGCGGGACGGAGGGATGCCGACGCCGCTGTCGCTGACCTCGATCAGTACCCCGGCCGTTGCTAGTACCCGGGCTGAGACGTGTACCGGGGTGTGCTTGGCGGAGAAGACCGTGGCGTTCTCAATGATCTCGGCCAGCAGGTGCACGATGTCGGACACCGCCGACCCGGAGATGGCGATCCCAGGCTGAATCGTGAGCGTCACCCTGCTGTACTGCTCGATCTCCGACGTCGCGGCGCGAGCGACGTCGGTGAGGGAAACCGGTTCGCTCCACTTGCGCGCGCCTTCGTGCCCGGCGAGCAGGAGCAGGTTCTCGGAGTTCCTCCGCATTCTGGTGACCAGGTGGTCCATGGAGAAGAGGTTGGACAGCCGATCGGGATCGGCCTCGTCCTGCTCGAGCGAGTCGATCAAGTGCGCCAGCCGCTCGATCAGTGACTGGCTGCGCCGGGACAGGCTGACGAACATCGCATTGAAGCTGTTGCGCAGCATTGCC
>DASQIW010000159.1:0-2337 GCA_035631375.1 Streptosporangiaceae bacterium | reverse complement strand
GCACACTGACCGCGTGCACGCATCGGCGGTCGCGATGGCGCCGCGTCACTACCGCGCCGTACGCCTTCATCGGGGCACCATCGGCGGCGCGCTGCTAGGCCGGGGCCATCTGGTCATCGAGCGGACGCGGTACTTCGACTTCGCGCAGCAGCCCGCCTGGCGAGGGTTGCGGCGGTTTGGATAGCCGGGCGCCTCGGTCTGGTCGTCTCGCCACCGTCGTGGGCGGGGGCTCACCCACCGCGAAATCAATCCGCTGTAACTGCCGCGATCGCGCTGATCTCCAGGAGCGCCCCGGGCACCGCAAGGCCAGCAACACGTGCAGCGGTAACGAGCGGGGGTGCTCCGGCGCGGGCGAGCCGCGGAGCGATCGCACCGTAGGCCGCGGCCACGTCGGCATCGGCCGCAATAAGTACCGTCCACGCAACGACGTCGGCGAGCGTCGCCCCGGCGGCGCGCAGCACCGTCTCGACATTGTCGACGGCCCGCACCGCCTGGGCCGCCGCGTCATGGCTGGCGACGACCTGGCCAGTCTCGTCCACGCCGTTCTGACCGCCAATGTAGATCGTCGTCGCTCCAGGAGGAATGACGGCTCCGTGGCTAAAGGCAGGGCTCCGCACGAGGCCATCGGGCTGCAGGTATCGAATCTCCATGGCTGAAGCCTGCCAGCCGGCAGGGACAAGACACGGGCGGTGAGTCCCGGCGCCGAGTTGACCTGGTGTGCCGGGGGTTTGGGTCAGGTGCGTAGCTGGACGCGGATCAGGGTGTCGAGTCGTTGCCATGCCGGGGATGAGGCATTGATGGATTCCTGGATCAGTGCTGGGATGGCCGAGCCTGTGGCTTGTCCGGGAAGGTCGCCGGGGCCGTATCGGCTTCTGGTGGCAGCGACGATGCGCCGGGCAAGGTCGCCGAGGCGGGGGTCGTTCGAGTCGAGGTCGTATGCGTCGTCGTAGTCGAGATAGATCTGGCGCAGTGCCTGGTCGGTGAGTGCCTGGCTCTGGTCGTGGAACAGTTCGATCGCGGTGTCGGGGTGGGTCGCGAACACCAGGATCCACAGGTCGGTCTCCATGGCGACCCAGCGCGGGCTGAACCCGATGCCGGGCAGGCGCTGAAGATGGCTGGTGACCTCGGGGGGAAGCATCTGGATCCGGCCGGCGGCGAGTTGCCGGAGCCGTTGCTGGGTGTGCCGCAGCCTCCGGATCCGGGCCGTGAGGTCGATATCGACCTGGTGGACGACTCGCCGGAGCTCCTCGCCAGACGCCGCTTTGAGATCCCCGATGCGGGCGAGGGGGACTCCGGCTTCGGCGAGAGTGCGGATCTTGATCAGGTCGATGGCGTGCTGGGCGGTGTAGCGCCGGTAGCCGGAGGAGTCGCGGCTTGGCTCGGGCAGGAGTCCTTTGGCGTGGTAGACGCGGATGGTCTTGGTCGACACGCCGGCGTAGCGGGCGAGCTGGCCGATGGTGATCACTTACCCATACTCTCGCGCTTGACCTTGCCCTAAGGGCAAGGTTGCAGCATGGGGTCATGGCGAACATGACCTTTGACCGGGACACCTTGCGCGCGCTGGCCGACGAAGGCAACCAGACGGCCCTGGAGCGGCTGGCCGACCTGGCCGATGCGCGCGGCGACCTCGACGAGCTGAACGAATTGCTGGACGAAGGCTCCTGCCGCGCCGGCCACCTGCTCACGCGACGCGCAGTGAAGGCCGGTGACCTGCTCGAGCTGCAGCGGCTGTCGGACGCCGGGTGCGACGAGGCTGGGAGCGAACTGGAACGGCTGCTCGCCCGCCCGGCCCGCGCCAGTGAGGACTGACAGCGCACAAGCCCATCAAGCTCGCCCGTGCCGTGGCGGTGGTGTGGCTGCGCCTGCTGCGATAATCGCACCGCGATCACAGTGCGGAAGCTGGTGGGACTACGGGCAGCGACGCAAGCGGGGAGGCCAGGGCACACGGCGCGGACCCACGGCCGGCCGCGGTCACCTTCGTGACCACCGAGCATTTCACTCTTCAGGGAGCGCGGGCCGCGACGACCGCGGAATCGACCGGCCGGGCGACCATGTTCCTCGGCTCGGTGTCGGCGGGGCTGGTCGCCCTCGGGCTGATCGCGACAGCCACCCGTATCGGCACTGCGTTTTATGCATTCGGCCAGATCGTGCTCTCGACGCTGTCGTTCGTGGGGTTTGTGACCTTCCAGCGCGTGCTCCAGTCCGGGATCGAAGACCGCGGCTATGCAGAACGCATCGCGCGGCTAAGGGCCTACTACTTCGACTGCGCGCCAGAACTCGTCCCCTACCTGGCCAGCGTCCCGCCTCCGCAGCGACTTGTCATCCAGGGCCTGCGGG
>DASQIW010000158.1:0-39922 GCA_035631375.1 Streptosporangiaceae bacterium | reverse complement strand
AAGGCCGGCTGATCGACCTGGGCACGAACGACGAGCTGATGCGCAGGTGCCCCGAGTACCGGCTGCTGCTGGCGGGGCCCGGCGACGACGCTGAGGGGGTCGACGCCGACGAAATCGCTTACTACCGGAACGAGCCCGAGTCCCCCGCAGCCGTCACCCCATCCGGGACACGTCAGGACGGAGTGACGCCCAGCCTGTGGCCGGACCTCGAGCCCGCCGACTCGGCGTCAGCTGCTGGCCAGGACCAGCTCGCCGGGGCAGCGGCCGCGGGCATCGGCGCCGGGCTGATCTCGGGCGCTGGTGCTGGCGCCGGCCGGGGGGCCGGCGCGGCCCAGCGCGGTACGTCACTGTCCGGCCCGGCGACTGGCGGTGGCTGGCTTGCCGGCATTCCCGCCTCGCCTGAACTACTGGCAAAGGTCGCGGCGCTGCCGCCGGCCGACGAGTCGCCCGGTGTGGACCAGTCGTTCGCCCGGGCGCCGGACCGGCACTTCACGCTTCGCCGGCTGCTGCGGCCGTTCGCCATCGCGCTTGCCATCGGGCTGATCCTCGACGGCCTGGACGCCCTCGCCAGCACCGTCTCGCCGCTGCTGGTCCGCGGCGGCATCGACAACGGCGTCGAGCGGACCGCGCTGAGCGCTGGCGCCCGGTTCGAGATCATCGCACTGGTCTCGGTGATCGGCCTGGCCATCGTGCTCGCCGACTGGGCGGTGAACTGGCAGCAGGCCATCGTGGTGGGCCGCAACGGCGAGCGGCTGCTGTACACCCTGCGGGTGAAGATCTTCGCGCACCTGCAGCGCCTCGGCCTGGACTTCTACGAGCGCGAGCTGACCGGCCGGATCATGACGAGGATGACGACGGACGTGGACGCGCTGTCGTCGTTCTTCCAGACCGGCCTCATCACGATGGTGAACTCGGTGCTGACGTTCTTCGTCGTGCTGGCCCTCATGCTCATCATCAACCTGCGGCTCGGCCTGATCCTGTGCACGGTGCTCCCGGTGCTCATCGTCGCCACCGTGGTTTTCCGGCGCAAGTCATCCCGCGCCTACACCGAAGCGCGGGAACGAGTCAGCGTTGTCAACGCCGACCTGCAGGAGAACGTCTCAGGCCTGCGTGTCGCTCAGGCCTACCGGCGCGAGCAGGTGAACTCGCGGCGGTTCGCTGGCCTGTCTGGTTCCTACCGGCAAGCCCGCCTCCGCGCGCAGCGGATGATCGCGCTGTACTTCCCGTTCGTGCAGGCGCTGTCGACCATCGGCGGCGCGGTGGTGCTGTTCGCCGCGGCCGGCGAGATCCGCAGCGGCGCGATCACCGTCGGCAGCCTCATTGCCTACCTGCTGTGGGTCGACTCGCTGTTTGCCCCGGTGCAGCAGATGTCGCAGGTGTTCGACGGCTACCAGCAGGCCAGCGTCGGCCTACAGCGGATCAAGGCCCTCCTGCAGACTCCCACGAGCACACCGCCGCCCGCGCACCCGACCAAGCCGGGCCGGCTGCGCGGCGCGATCGAGCTGCGCGACGTCCACTTCGGGTACGCCGGGCAGAAGCAGCAGGCAATCAGGGGCGTGAACCTCTCGGTCAGGCCCGGCGAGACGGTCGCTCTCGTGGGCCAGACCGGGGCCGGTAAGTCGACGCTGGTCAAGCTCGTCGCCCGGTTCTACGACGTGACCTCGGGCAGCGTCACGATCGACGGCACAGACGTGCGGGATTACGACCTGGCCGCCTACCGGCAGAGGCTCGGCGTGGTACCGCAGGAGCCCTACCTGTTCGCCGGCACGGTCAGGGACGCCATCGCCTACGGACGGCCAGATGCCAGCGACGCTGAGGTCGAGGCTGCTGCCCGCGGGGTCGGCGCGATTGGCATGATCTCCCGGCTGCCGGGCGGCTTCCGGCACGAGGTCGCCGAGCGCGGCCGCAACCTGGCCGCCGGGCAGCGGCAGCTGATCGCGCTCGCCCGTGCATACCTGGTGGATCCGGCGATCCTGCTGCTCGACGAGGCGACAGCGGCGCTCGACCTCGCGGCCGAAGCCGAGGTCAGCCGGGCTACCGAGGAACTGGCCGCGCGGCGGACGACCCTCGTCGTGGCGCACCGGCTGACCACCGCCGCGAAGGCCGACCGAATCGTCGTGCTCGACGGCGGCCAGATCGCCGAGATCGGCGCGCACGACGAGCTGCTGACCCGACACGGCACCTACGCCGCCATGTGGGCCGCATTCACCGGAGAGGCTCAGCTGGTCGGCTGACCAGTGGCGCCCGCCAGGGCGTGGCGGGGCCGACGCTGCCCCTAGAGCGGCAGCAAAGTAGCCAATGATGCCCGCCGAGGGCTATGCCGACTTGGCGGCGCGACGCCACGCGTCCAGCGCCGCGACGACGTCGGCCGGCGAAATGCCGACGTGGGTCAGCATCCGGACCCGCTCGCCGATGATGGTGACGAGCACCCCCTCGGCGGCCAGCATGTCCCGCCACTGCAGCGAGTCGCGGCCGGTGCCGGCCACGTCGGCGAACACGATGTTGGTCTCGATAGCCGCCGGGTCGACGCTGCCGGGCAGCAGCTCGGCAAGGCCAGCTGCGAGCGCTCGCGCGTTCTCGTGATCCTCGTGCAGGCGGCTGGGACCGTCGGCCAGCGCGATGAGCCCCGCCGCAGCCATGATGCCGGCCTGTCGCCACGCGGCGCCGAAGAGGATCTTCAGGCGCCGTGCCTCGCGGATGAACTCGGCATCCCCGGCCAGGATCGATCCGATCGGTGCGCCGAGCCCCTTGGACAGGCAGAACATCAGAGCGTTGGCGTGCCGGGCGTAGTCGGCGACCGGAACGCCCGCCACCGTGCACGCATTGAAGATGCGCGCGCCGTCGAGGTAGAGAGGAACGCCTGCCGCCGTGGCGGCGGCCGCAATCGCTGCGAGCTCGCGGACGGCGAGCACCGAGCCGCCGCCGACCTGGTGGGTGTTCTCGATCGCCACCAGGTCCACCACCGACACGTCGTACGGGTCGGGTACCAGCGCCGCGGCCACCTGGTCGGCGGTCAGCAGCCCGCGGCTCTGCGCGGCGATATGCCGGAATGCCACGCCCGACAACGCGGCGGACGAGCTCGCCTCGGTGCCGCCGATGTGCGCGCCCGCCTCGCACACCACGAGGTGCCCAGACGTTACGTAGGCGTGCACCGCGACTTGGTTGCAGAGGGTGCCGGTGGGCAGGTATATCGCCGCTTCCTTGCCCGTCAGCTCGGCGGCCCGGTCCTGCAGCAGGTTAACGGTCGGGTCGTCGCCGTACCAGTCATCGCCGACCTCGGCGGTGGCCATGGCCTGCCGCATGCGCTGCGACGGCTTGCTGACGGTGTCGGACCGCAGGTCGATGCGCGCGCTCACGTGCCGAACCCTACGGGATCGGCCCGCGACAGCACGTCGCAAACCCGGATGCGGCTCGCCTCGGCATCGGTGAAGATGCGCTCGGCCGTCTGCTCGGGCGTCAGCTCGCTGGAGTCCAGCCACCAGCCGAACACAGGCGTGTGGCGCTCAACCACCGCACCGAGGGTCCGCACCGACCACTCCTGCCCGTAGGCCGTCTTCAAGCGACCGAGCTCCCGCTTCGCGACCGCGTCCGGGCTCGGCGTCAGCATCACGAAATGAATCTCGGGCCAGGGCACCAGCTCGAGGAACCGGAGCGCCATCGTTCCCAGGATCACGTCCTCGAGCACGACAGCGAATCCGGCGTCGTGATAGACACGCGCCACCTCGATCGACGCTTGGTAACGGCACAGCAGCTGGTCTGCTGCGCCTGCGGGGTTGTCCGGGGTCATGTCGACACGGCCAGACACCACCATGGCGCGAAAGCTGTCGCCCGCAACGTGCACGCCGCGCGGGAACCTCCTGGCCAGCAGTCCGGCGACGGTCGTCTTGCCGGCGGCCTGCAGGCCGGAAAGCACGAAGATCTTGCTGCTCACGCGGCGTCCGCGCCTAGTGTCGACCGAAGGCTCGCCTCGGCGGGCGCGGACACGGTTGGCGTCGGGCCTGCCAGGTCATCGGCGCGCAGCGTTCTGATGTCGCGAGCCAGCAGCGCGAGCGCCGAGGCAGCCACGATCAGTGCGGCCGCGCCGTACTCGGTCACCCGTACGCCCGCCCACGCGGCGATCGGGCCGGCCAGCAAGGCGCCGATCGGCATCGCCATGACTGAGCCCACGGCGTCGTACGACGAGACCCTGGCCAGCTTGTCCGACGGGATAGTCCTGGCCAGCGCCACGGTCCACAGGACCATCATGATCTCCAGCCCGACGCCGAGAAGAAACGCGGCGCAGCAGATCAGTGGCACCGGCCACAGCATGCCCAGGGCGAGCGGAGTGATCGCGATGCTGCCGCCGGCCAGCACGATGAACAGCATCGGCCGCCGGGGCCTGAACCGGAGCGCGACGAGCCCGCCGGCGATCAGGCCGAAAGACTCGGCGCCAGTGATGGTGCCCCAGGCAGCCGGGCCGCCGAGATGCGCCCTCGCCACCACGGGTCCGAGCACGCTGAAGCCCCCGTACCAGGCCATCAGCACGACGGCGAACTGCGCGATGACCACCCACAGCCAGGTGCGCGAGCGGACCTCCGACCAGCCCTCAGCCAGCTCGCGGATTATCCCTGGCTGACTGGCGCGCTCCCCGCTGCTCACCCTGAGCGCGAGGAGCAGCGGCACCGTGCCAAGCAGCCCTGCGCCGCAGATGATCAGCGCCCAGCCTGGTCCGGTCGCCGCAACCACGAAGCCGGCCAGCACGGCGCCGCCCATCAGCGCGCCGTTCATCGCCAGCCGGGACACCGCGCTGGCCTCCTGCAGCAGGCCGCCAGGCACCACCCGCGGCAGCAGCGCGGAAGACGCCGGGTAGAACACGGCCATCCCGGTGCCGGTCAGGCTCTCCAGCGCGATCATCTGCCACAGCCGCGGGTGACCGGCCAGCACGAGAATGCCGAACGTCCCCTCGCCTATCGCCATCATGACGTTGCCCGCGATGATCACCAGCTGCGGCGCGATCCGGTCGGCGATGACACCGCCGACGAAGGCGAAGATCAGGGACGGCGCGATCTGCGCGGCCAGCACGTACGACAGCTCCGCTGTCGACCCGCGCGTGTGGTCGAGCACCGCAAATGACACGCCCACCATCGAGAACGCCACCGACGCCGGCGCGAGCACCCGATCGATCAGCAGGATGCGGAAGTCGCGGATCGCCAGTACCGGCAGCCGACAGGTGAGGCCGGGCCGGGACCGGCGCGGGGCGCGCGTGAACATGACGATCCGATCAACGAGCAGGGGATACCTGGTGACTCTACCGACCGCTCGTAGCCCAGCAAAAACGATTATCGCCGGGTGGCAGCCCCTGTTGACACCGCGCGGGATGCTGATGGCACCCTTCGGAATACCGCGCTGCCCCGTCAGGTTCGCGAGGTGTGACCTGCCCGCCCGAGAGGAGCTGATCCGTAGGTGAGCATCCTAGGTACCCGGGTTCTGCGGACTGAGGATCCGCGGTTCCTCACCACCGGCGGCGTCTACGTCGAGGATCTGGTGGACGAGCGGCTGGATGGCGCCTGCCACGTCTTTTTCATCCGCTCTCCGGTCGCGCACGCCCGGGTCAACGGCATCGACGCGAGCGCGGCCCTGCAGGCCCCGGGAGTGGTGGCCGTCTTCACTGGCGCGGACCTGGCTGACCTGCCTCCCATTCCGGGGGCCGGGCCCGTGAAGCCACAGATCCAGCAGCGCCTGCTAGCCATCGACAAGGTTCGCTACGTCGGCGAGCCGGTCGCTGTTGTCGTGGTCGAGGAGCCCTATCAGGGCGAGGACGCGCTTGAGCTGGTGGCAGTGGACTACGACCCGCTCCCGCCGGTTCTCGGCTTCGACCCCGGCGATGACACGCTGCTGTTCGAGGACGCAGGCACCAACGTGGCCGGCTGGTGGGGCAACCAGGCTGACCTGAAGGCTGACCTGTTCGACGGCTGCGACGTAGTCGTCAGCCAGACCATCGTCAACCAGCGAGTCGCGCCCGCGCCGATGGAAACCCGCGGCGGCGCCGCGGTGTGGGGCGAGGACGGCCGGCTGACCGCCTGGATACCGAACCAGGGCGCACAGGGAACCAAGGGCGCGCTGGCCCGGATGCTGCAGGTCGAGCCCGGTCTGGTTCGGGTCATCACCCCCGACGTCGGCGGCGCCTTCGGCGCCAAGTTCGGCGCCGACCCCGAGCACGTGGTGCTCGCCTGGATCGCCCGCGAGCTGGGTCGCCCGGCCCGCTGGAGCGAGACCCGGTACGAGAACCTGATCGCGATGACGCATGGCCGGGCGCAGCAGCACACGATCACCGTCGGCGGCAGCCGGGACGGCGACATCCAGGCCTACCGGCTGGAGATCGTGCAGGATGCCGGCGCCTACATCCGCGCTGGCGGGTTCCTGCCGTTCCTGACCCGGCTGATGACCACCGGGCCCTACGACATCCCGCGGGCGGAGTCGGTGGCCAGTATCGTCGTCACCAGCACCACCCCGATCGGCGCCTACCGCGGGGCCGGCCGCCCGGAAGCGGCGGCCGCTCTCGACCGGGCCATCGACCTGTATGCGGCCGAGGCCGGCCTCGATCCTGCGGACGTACGGCGCAAGAACCTGTTGCCGACGTTCACCGAGCCGCACCGGACTGCGTTTGGCGCGGTCTACGACACCGGCGACTACGCGACCGGGCTGGACCGGGCCCTGGCCGCTGCCGGGTACGCCGACCTGCGCAGGGAGCAGGCCGCGCGCCGTGCGAGGGGGGACGTCCGCCAGCTCGGCATCGGCCTGTCCAGCTATGTCGAGATCACCGGCATGGGCGAAGGCGAAGGCTCAGGGCCCAGTGAGAATGCCACCGTCGAGGTGCACCCGGACGGCACTGCCACGATCCTCACCGGCACCTCGCCGCACGGCCAGGGCCATCAGACCGCGTGGGCCATGGTCGCCAGCGAGGAGCTCGGTATCCCTGTCGAGAAGATCACCCTCCAGTGGGGCGACACCGACCTGATCCCCAAGGGCGGCGGCACCGGCGGCTCGCGCAGCTTGCAGCTCGGCGGCGCCGCGGTCAAGCAGGCCAGCCTGGAGCTGATCGAGGAAGCCCGGCAGCGCGCCGCCGCGCAGCTCGAGGCCAGCCCCGCCGACCTAGTCTTCGACAAGACCCGGACAGCGTTCAACGTGGCCGGCGACCCGGACGCCACGGTGCCGCTGACGCAGCTCGCTGAGCAGGAGCGGCTGCTGATCCGGACCGTGTTCACCGGGGTCGGAGCCACGTTCCCGTTCGGTACCCACGTCGCCGTGGTCGAGGTCGACACGGAGACGGGCAAGCCCACGCTGCTGCGAATGGTGACCGTCGACGACGCGGGCATCGTGCTCAATCCGCTGCTGGCCGAGGGCCAGCGGCACGGCGGGATCGGCCAGGGCGCGGCCCAGGCGTTCGTGGAGGAAGTCGTCTACGACGACGAGGGCAACCCGCTGACGGCCAGCTTTGCCGACTACCCCTTCGTGTCTGCGACCGAGCTGCCGAGCTTTGAGCTCGTCGACTCAGAGACGCCGACGACGAACAACCCGCTAGGCGTCAAGGGCATCGGCGAGGCAGGCAGTATCGGCTCCACGCCTGCCGTCCAGAACGCGATCATCGATGCGGTCGCGCACCTCGGCGTGCGGCACATCGACATGCCTGCCACCTCCCGGCGGGTGTGGCAGGCCATCCGGGCAGCACAAGCGCAAACGGAGAATGCATGACGCACATCGAGCTCACCGTCAACGGCGAGAAGCGGTCCGACGAGGTCGAGCCACGGCTGCTGCTCATCCACTATCTCCGTGAGGAGCTCGGGCTGCGAGCGGCGAACGTGGGCTGCGACACAACCTCGTGTGGCGCGTGCACGGTGCTGCTCGACGGCCGGTCGGTGAAGGCGTGCACGGTGCTGGCGGTACAGGCGAGCGGCCACGAGGTGACGACGGCCGAGGGGCTGTCGGAGGGCGGCGAGCTGCATCCGGTCCAGGCGGCGTTCCAGCAGGAGCACGGTCTGCAATGCGGGTTCTGCACGCCGGGGATGGTGATGGCGACGGTCGGGTTGCTCGCCGAAAATCCGCACCCCACGGAGGAGCAGGCCCGCGAAGGGCTCGAAGGCAACTTCTGCCGGTGCACTGGCTACCACAACATCATCCGCGCGGTGCTGGCCGCAGCCAGCGCGCAAGCAGAGACGACGCAGAGCACCGAGGTGACCGCATGATTCCCGCGCAGTTCGACTACATCGCCGCCGAGTCGGCAGGCCATGCCATCGAACTGCTCGCCGAGCGTGGCGACGACGCGAAGCTGCTGGCAGGCGGTCACTCGCTGCTGCCGATGATGAAGCTTCGGCTGGCTACGCCAGCGCTGCTCGTCGACATCGGCGGCCTGGACGAGCTGGCAGGTGTCAGCCTCGACGGTGACCACCTGGTGATCGGCGCGACCACGCGGCACGGCGACCTGGCGGCCTCCGAGCTAGCCAGGGCCGAGGCGCCGCTGCTCGCCTATGCGGCCAGCCAGGTCGGAGACCCGCAGATCCGGCACCGCGGCACCATCGGCGGCTCGCTGTCGCACGCTGATCCCTCCGCCGACCTCCCGATGGCGCTCGTCGCCCTCGGCGGCAGCGTCGTGCTGCAGGGCCCGTCAGGTACCCGGATCGTCAGCGCGGACGACTTCTTCCAGGGCTACTTCGAGACCGAGCTCGCGCCGGACGAGCTGCTGACCGCCGTCCGGGTGCCCCGGCGGCCAGGCGTGCCCTGGGGTTACCAGAAGTTCGTCCGGCGGGCCAACGACTGGGCGATCGTCGGAGTGGCAGCCATCGACGGCCGGATCGCGCTGGCGAACATGGGCCCGAAGCCGGTGCGCGCCCTCGCCGCCGAGGAGGCCCTCGCCGCCGGGGCCAGCCCGGCGGAGGCAGCGAGCCTGGCCGCCGACGGAACGTCACCGGGCGAGGACTTCCATGCCGACCGCGAGTACCGCCGCCATCTCGCACGCGTCCTCACCCGCCGCGCCCTCGAGCACGAGCGAGGCTAGGCCCCCTGTCCGCACGCCTGCTGGGACCCGCCTGCTGCGCGAGCTGGCACGGCCGACGACACTGGTCTGTAGTGCCGATGCAGGGGAAGTGGTAGGACATGAACCCGGATCACAGCGTTGAGGGCAACGGCCAGGTCATTTCCCAGCGGGTCGCAGAACTCGCCGGGGAGCTCTCCGAGGCTCAGGAAGAGTCCCGGCGCAAGCGCATTGCGCGGCAGATCAGCGAGCTAGCAGGGCGTGGCGGCCACGCTGCCGGTGTCACCGCTGCCTCGAGGGCAGGCGCCGCGTGGCGCGGCACGCAGGCGGGTGCCACGACCGCCTGGCGCCGGCTGCAGTCCGGGGCAGGCGGAGCGGCGCGCCGGACGAGCCCGGCCCGCGACGCGGCTGGCCGGCGCCTGGTGGCCGGCCGGGATGCCGCCGTCCATCGGGCGCAGGCGGGCGGCAGCGCGGCCAGGCGAGGCGCGCAGTCAGGCGGGGCCGCAGCCTGGCACAGCTTCAGGGCCGCCGGCGACTGGCTGACTGCCCAGGCCGTCGACATGGCACCGCGGGTACCGATCCGCAGCATCGACACGCTTCGGCGGCAGTACCCGGGCCTCGACACCGAGCAACTCGCCGAGCGGCTCATCGCCACCGCCGCGCGCGCGTCGTCCGGCGTGGGCGCCGCCATCGGCGCGGCGGCCGCCGTGCCGTTCGTCCCGACGCTGCCGATGGAACTGGGTGTGGAGACGCTGGCACTCGTCGCCGTCGAGCTGAAGCTGGTCGCCGAGCTGCACGAGGTCTACGGCCAGCAGGCGCCTGGCACCCGGTCGGCCCGCATGCTGGCCTATCTCACCGCCTGGTCGCAGCGCCGCGGCGTGCGCCTCACCAGCAACGGTATCGCGATCGCGGTGGGCTCGCCGGTGCGCCGCCAGCTCGAGCGCCGGCTGCTGGCCAAGGCCGGCCAGAGCACGCTGGCGCTCGCGCCGTTGCTCACGGGGGCCGTGGCCGGAGCCGTGATCGACCACCACGAGACCCGCAGGCTCGGCAACCTGGTGCGCGCCGACCTGCGCAAGCGGACAGCTGCGGCGTTAGAGCAGGGCTAGTTCCCAGAACAACGTACGGAAGTTACTTCTGACCGGTGAGGATACGTCGAACCACGGCTTGACACGCGGTATCCGAGCGCCGTACAACCCCAGACTGGATGGGGTGAAACTCGCCTCCGGCGACGCGCGGGCTAATAAGCAGGTGGCGGAATTCGGCGGCTGGCGGCCGGGGTTAGCGCGGCGGCGTGGTGGTGCCGCATCTGGCGGGCGGTCTCGGTTCCCTCGGCTATCGCGAGCTTTTTGTTGCGCGAGCGCGCCTGGGCAGCGATGGGGAGCAGATGTCAGCCTGTGAGTGAGCGCGTGACCTCGCGGGCATTGCGTGCGCTCGTTCGGGCCTGTTCTGCGATCCGCTGGTATTCCTCACGCCGGTCAGGTCGCCTCGCAGCCAACTCATCGTTAATGCGGGCGATTTCATCCTCATGCGTAGCAAGAGCTTCAATCGCCGCCAGCCCTTCCTCCCGCAAAGCCTTGGCCCGCGCGATTGCCTCGCTGGGGTCAGGCAGCGCCGCCGCGTGTGCACGTTTGCTGTCCGCCACCACCCTGCTGAGTTCTGCCTGCTGGCGCTCCCGGTGCGCCTGCACCCGGCCTACCGCGGCCTCATGGCGGTTGACACGCTGCCCACTGAGAGCCAGCAACTCACGTGACCGCTCGACTGCCTCGCGCGCGCGTTGCTCCAAACCCTCCACAACCTCGCCCAGCGCCCGCCTGCGCTGATCGAGTTCCCGCTCGCTTTCATCTATGTCCCGCTGGCGCGCAGTCAGCGCGGCCTCCCGCTCGTCAGCCGCCCGTTCCCGCTCATCAGCCTTGCGCTCCCGGTCGTCCGCCACGCGCTCGCGCTCGCTAGCCATTCGCTCCCGGTTGTCCGCCATGCGCTCGCGCTCGTCAGCCTTCCGTGCCCGCTCGTCTGCCACGCGCTCGCGCTCATTAGCCGCAAGCTCGCGCGCGGTCATGGCGTCACCCCGACCTGACGCACCGTTCTGCGGCCCGTCGGCTGCCTTCTTGCTGTCCATACCCTTAGCATGCACGGCTGGGCCCCGGGCCGCCTCACCCGAGCCGCGTGCGCTCGCGGTCCGCACGCCGAACCGGTCCGCGATGCGCGGAATTACAGCCGGGCCAGCTCGTCAGCCAGGTCGTCCAGCCCGAGCGACCCCAGGGACAGCGCTGCCATGTGCCACGCCTTCAGGTCGAAACCGGCTCCGTGCGCTGCCCTGGCCGCGGCGCGGCCTTCGAGCCACGCGCGTTCCCCGATCTTGTAGCTGATCGCCTGTCCTGGCCCGCTCAGATACCGGACCACCTCGCTCTCCGCGAACTCCCGCTCCCGCCCGCTGTGCGCGACAAAGAACTCCAGCGCCAGGTCCGGCGTCCACGGCTGGCCGGCACCCGGCGCCCAGTCACTCGCGACCGGCAGCTGCAGGTGCATGCCGATGTCGACGATCACCCTGATCGCGCGCATGAGCTGCGCGTCCAGGAACCCCAGCCGGGCACCGGGGGGCTCGAGGAAGCCGAGCTCGTCCATCAGCCGCTCGGCGTAGAGGGCCCAGCCCTCGGCGCACGCGCTGACGAATCCGACGGCCGTCTGGTATTCCGACAGCTGCCGGGAGACGTACTGCCACTGAGCGAGCTGCAGGTGATGGCCGGGGACGCCCTCGTGGTACCAGGTGCTGTAGAGCTCCCACAGCGGGAATCTGGTCTTGCCGAGCGTCGGCAGCCATGTCCGGCCCGGCCGCGAGAAATCCTGCGACGGCAGCGTGTAGTACGGCGCCGCGGCGCTGCCAGCCGGCGCGATCCTGGCCTCCACAACCTTGATCGGGTCGGCCAGATCGAAATGCGTCCCGTCCAGGCTGGCAATCGCCTCGTCCATGAGCTGCTGCAGCCGCTGCCGGATCGCCTCGACGCCGTCGACCGCCTCACCGTGCTCGTCGAGATGGTGCATGGCCTCCGACGGCGTCGAGCCGGGCAGAATCTTCTCCGCCTCCGCCTGCATCTCGGCCACGATCTCCCGGTACTGCGACCAGCCCCATTCGTAGGTTTCGGCGAGATCGATGTTCGCCCCGTTCCAGCGCTTGACGCCGATCCGGTACCGGTCCTCCCCCACGCCGTCCGGCGTGCCCGCCGCGCGCGGCAGGTAGTCAGCGCGCAGCCAGTCCCGCAGCCGGGCCACCGCGGCATCCGCCGTACCCGCGGCCGCAGCCAGATCCGAACGGAGTGCCTGCGGCGAGTCGGCGGGCGCGCCCGCGGTGAAGCCGGAAAACCAGCCGCGACCGTCACCGGCCTGTTGCCACTCGTCGAGCTGCGTGGCGACCGTCTCCGCCTGGCGCGGCGCGGCATAGAGTCCGCGTTGCGCACCCTCGGCCAGGGATGCCTGGTAACCCGCCAGCGCGTCAGGAACGCGGCCGAGCCGCCGCGCGATCACGGCCCAGTCGTCTGCGGTCGCGGCCGGCATCATCAGGAACGTGCTCCTGACCCCCTGATGTGGCCCGAAAATGTTCGACACCGCTCGCAGATTCTCGCCAGTGGCGCTGACCGCCAGCTCGGTCTCGAGCCGCTCGCGCAGCAGTCGCGCGCACCGGCGCTCGTCGCCGTCGGTGAAAGAGGCAGGGTCGGCCTGCTGCTCGATGGCCGCGAGACGGGTCAGCGTGGCGCGTGCGAGCTCATCGCCAGCCTCGTTCCAGGCCGGCGTGAGGTCCGGCAGCTCGTCCTGGCGGATCGGCAAGCCAAGATCGGTCGCGACCGTCGGGTCATGCTCGGCGAGCTGTCGGACGTAGGCGTCGGCGACGTCACGCACCGCGCGAGAGAAACCGGGCTGCGGGCCATGGTCCGCAGGTGTCTGTGTCATGCCGGTCATTATCCCGCCCGCCTGAGCCGGGCGTCCGGCGGCATGGCGAACAGGACGTTAGGGTCAGCGTGTGGCTAATCGCAAGATTTTGGTAACTGGCGCTTCCCGCGGCATCGGCCAGGCCGTGGCAGAAGCGTTCGCTGAGGCCGGCGACCGTGTCGCCGTCCATCACCGCGACAACTCGGCGCTCGCCGCACAGGTCGCCGCGCGCCTGCCCGGCGACGGGCACGTCGTAGTCCAGGCCGACATCGCCGACGCCGGGGCAGTACGGGCCATGGTCGATGACGCCGCGGCCCGCCTTGGCGGGCTGGACGTCCTGGTGAACAACGCGGCGAGCTACGGCCGCGTCGCGCACCCGGTGAGCGAGGTCAGCTACGAGCAATGGCAGCAGGCCTGGCGGGAAACGATCGACCTCAACCTGATCGGCGCGGCAAACGTAACGTGGTGCGCGGTCCGGCACATGATTGCCGGAGGCGGCGGCCGGATCGTGAACGTGTCGTCGCGCGGTGCGTTCCGCGGCGAGCCAGGCCAGCCCGCGTACGGCGCGAGCAAGGCCGGCCTCAACGCGCTCGGCCAGTCCCTCGCCGTCGCGCTCGCGCCGCTGGGCATCACCGTCGCCGGGGTCGCGCCCGGCTACGTTCAGACGGACATGGCCGCGCCTCATCTGAACGGCGAGGCCGGCGCGGCGATCCGCGCACAGAGCCCCTTTGGCCGGGTTGCCCGGCCAGCCGAGATCGCGGCCGCCGTGGTCTTCCTCGCCTCACCAGAAGCCGAATGGGCCAGCGGGGCGATCCTCGATCTCAACGGCGCCTCCTACCTGCGAACCTAGCGTGATGAAGACAACGACGTTCGAGGTGCACACCGGCCGCTCCCCTGCGGTCGCCGATATCACCCGCCAGTGCGCTGAGTTCGCCCGGCAGGCATCCGGCGGCGGCGACGGCCTGCTCCATGTCTTCGTGCCCCATGCGACCGCTGGCCTGGCCGTGCTGGAGCTTGGCTCCGGCAGTGACGCTGACCTGCTGGCGGTGCTGGCCGAGCTGCTGCCCGCCGACGACCGCTGGCGGCACGCGCACGGCTCGCGCGGTCACGGCCGCTCGCACGTGCTGCCCGCTTTTCTCCGGCCCGATGCGAGCATCCCGGTCGTCGCGGGCCGGATGGCGCTCGGCACCTGGCAGTCCGTCGCGCTCGTCGACCTGAACGTGGATAACTCAGACCGCGAGGTCCGGCTGTCCTTTCTGGACTGAGCGCCGGCCAGAACTACTGAAAATTCATCTCGCAGCCATTGCCAGCCTCGTTACCCGCCCTAGGATCCCGGTGTGAGCAAGGACGGCCTGAACAGACGCGCGATCCTCCGCGCAGGCGTTGTAGGAGCAGCGGGCCTCGGGCTTGGCGGCCTCGGTTCGGCCGGCGCATTAGCGGGAACCACACCAGCGCTGCGGCAGCCAGGCTCGCTGCCGTACCCCGCGCTGCCGTTGGGCACCGACACGATTCCGCAGATCGAGCACATCGTCGTCGTCATGATGGAGAACCACTCCTACGACAACAGGCTCGGCACGCTCCGCCGGCCAGGTGCGGACGGATTCCAGTTCGCCCACGGGCTTCCGACCGCGACGAACCAGTATGCCAACGGCGATGTGCAGCACGCGTTCCACATGCCGACCACCTGTCAGCTCAACGGCAAGCCAAGCCAGGAGTGGACCGCCAGCCACACGCAGTTCGACGGCGGCGCGAACGACGGCTTCGTCATCTCCCCGAGCGGACCGGTGGCCATGGGCTACTGGGATACGCCAGACCAGCCGTTCTACCACGCGCTGGCGCGCACGTTCCCGATCGCCGACCGGTACTTTTGCTCGGTGCTCGGCCAGACGTTCCCGAACCGCCGATACCTCATCGGGGCCACGTCGATCGGCCAGATCGACGACACGCTGCCTGCGCTGACCGACTATCCGGCGAACGGGACCATCTTCGACGCACTCGACGCCGCGGGAATCAGCTGGAAGGACTACTACAGCAGCACGCAGGAACTGGGCGGGACGACGCTGCCGGCCGCGACCACGCTGCTCTACCCGCCGGCCTTTTTCCGGAACCCCGCGAGGACCGTTCCCGTGACGAGGTTCTTCTCCGATGCTGCCGCGGGCACTCTGCCGGGCTACTGTCTCGTGGAGCCCGACTACGGCGTTCAGTCCGAGGAAAATCCGCAGAACATCTCGGCTGGCGAGGCATTCGCCGCGTCGGTCGTCAACGCGGTCATGTCCGGGCCTGGCTGGCCCACGACGCTGCTGATCTGGACCTACGACGAGCACGGCGGCTACTACGACCATGTGCCGCCGCCCGCTGCGCTGGCACCGGACGACATCCCGCCTGCAGTGCAGAATGGCCAGTCGGCCTACAACGGGTTCGCGCAGTACGGGTTCCGGGTCCCGTTCGCGATCGTCTCGCCGTATGCGCGGCCGGCCTATGTCTCGCATCAGGTCATGGACCACACCAGCATCTGCGCGCTGGTCGAGTACAAGTGGAACCTGCCGGCCATGACGCTGCGCGACGCGAACGCGGTGCCGCCGCTCGACATGCTCGACTTGCGGCGGCCGGCTTTCGGCACGCCGCCCGAGCTCGCGCAGCCGCTGCTCGACGCCGATCCGTCGGCGCTGGCGTGCAACGTGAGCGGGCCAGGCACGATCCCGCCGCCCGGCTCGGTGACCCCCGCCTAGTCCGGCCACTCCCGGGCCACATTGGGCAGTTTGCTGCCCTTCTAGGGGCAGCATGGGTCCCACCACGCCCTAAGGTACCTTTCATGGACGTTCGCGAGGCGCTGTACACGACTCGGGCGATGCGGCGGGTCCGGCCTGACCCGATCCCTGCGGACGTGCAGGCCCGCATCCTAGATGCCGCGATCAGGGCGCCGAGCGGCGGCAACGCGCAAGGCTGGCGGTTCCTGCTTATCGACGACCCGGCTGTGAAGGGTCAGCTCGGGCCGCTGTACCGGGATGCCATCGCCACCTTGTGGCAAACGGCGTACGCCGAGCGGCTGGAACGAGCCCGGGCTGCGCCCGGCGACGCCGACAGCGTGTCGCTGCTGAAGGTGCAGGCCTCCGCGCAGCATCTGGCCGATCACTTCGAGGCCGTGCCGCTGTTCCTGGCGGCGTTCTCCCGCGGTGACCCCACCGGCGGATCGATCTTCCCCGCGGTCTGGAGCGCCCAGCTCGCGGCCAGAGCTGAGGGCGTGGGCAGCTCACTGACGTCCGTGCTCGGCATCTTCCACGGTGCGGAGGCCAACCAGATCCTGGGCGTTCCGGCAGACCACGGCTGGACCATGAACTGCCTCGTCTCGTTCGGGTATCCGACTGGCCGCTGGGGCGTGGCGCCGCGTCGGCCGGTGCACGAGGTGGCCTACCGCAACGCCTGGGGTAACGAAACCGGCTTCACCGTCACCGAACCACTCTGGTCGCCGGCTCGTACCGACTAAAGCGCCGCAGCGTCATCATGAGGCTGTGACGTTACCCGCTGGCAGCGAGGAGCACGGCCAGGGTGACGTGGTGCAGTTCGGCGGCCAGGCGCGGCTCTACAGGCGCTGGCCGGGCTCGCTGCTCGCGGTGTGCCTGGTGGTCGTCGCCGCTGTCGTGGTCATCAGCCCGCGCGACCCGCATCTCGGCCTCTCCGGTCTCAGCCAGAGCGCGATCAGGCCCGCGGACGGCTAGCCGCGCTGGTCGGAGCGCGCCGCACCGGCCATGATGAAAACGTGGCATTAGGTCCTCGCGGCGATGACAGCAGCCCGCTGGATCGCGGTGACACGGTGGAGTTCGGGCGGCCGTCGCGACCGCTTCCGCGCCGGCTGGGCTTGCTGATGCTGACCTGCCTTGTCGCGGCGGCCGTCGGCGTGGTCGTGACTCGCCCCGACGGTCAGCACCGGTCACCGCTCTCGCCGGTGGCCGTCACTGACGTCGGCCATCCGATCCTCGGGGTGCACGCCCCCTGGCAACTGTTCGGCTTTGACGGTCACGCCGTGGTGGCGGTCGACTTCGCCCGCGGCCGCATTGTCCGCACCACGATCCCGCGGCTTGAGGGGGACGGCATCGTATCGCTGGTCGCTGGCCGCGGAGAGGCGCTCGTGCGGCCGCTCGACAACGTGCCCGGCTACGTCGTGCCGGACGGCGGGCCTGCCCGGCCGCTCACCGGCGTCCTGGCGAACGGCGGCACCCTGTTGCCGGGACCCACCCCCGCTGAGCAGTGGCTGGACGAGAACACCGGAAGCGTCGTGCTGGTCGGACGGGGCCAGGCGGAGCGACCGCAGCTGGCTGAGCGGGCGCTGCAATCGCCACACTCGCAGACGATCACCTCCGATGGTCGCGGCGGACTGTTGCTCGTCGACGCGTCCGGGATCGTCTACGACGTGAGTGCAGGACTGCTGCGATCGGTGGGTCCCGATCTGATACTGGCAGTTGGGCCGCGCGACTGGCTCGGCGTGCGCTGTGGCATCGGCAGCGGCCCGTGTCGTGAAGTCGTCATCAGCGCAGCAACCGGGGCCGAGCGCGTGCTGCCTGGCCTAGCTGTCACAGCGGATCCCTGGCCGTGGCAGGCCCTCCCGGGCTCCGTCTCGCCGGATGGCACGACTGCCGCCGTAGTTGTTCCCGGTCGGTCCCAGAGTGAGGCACGGCTGGAACTGGTCAGCATGCGCTCGGGTGCGGCCATGCGGGTTGCGATTGCGGTGCCCCCGGGTTCCGCGAGCCAGTCCTTGGCGTGGTCGCCCGACAGTCGCTGGCTGTTCGTAGTCGCAGCACGCGGCGCGCTCGCGGCGGTCGACGGCCGCACAGGCGAGCGGCAGCGCGTTAACTTCGGCGTGTCGGGGCTGAGGCAGATCATTATCCGGCCGGCGGCCGGCTAGCGGCACTGGCCGCGCTCCCAGGACGCGAGCCATGATGGACTCATGGCCTTAGTTCCCGGCCGCGCTACCGGCAGTCAGCCTCCCGGTGACCTCGTGGAATTCGGCCGTCCATCGCGGCAGCGGCCGCGGCTTAGCTCGCTGCTGCTGACCTGCCTGGTCGCGGCTGCCGTCGTGGTTGTTGTCTCCACTCGCTCTGGCGCCCACCGCACGCCTCCTCTTCCGCCGCCGCGGCCAGTGGCCGTAACGCTGGTGGGTCATCCGATTCTCGGCATCCGGGCCAGCTGGGAGTTGTTCGGCCTCGACCGTGGCGGCATGGTGAGGGTGCAGTTCAGCCGTGGCCAGATCACCCGCACCACGGTCCCGCCGTTACTGAGCGGCGGCCCGGTATTCTTCATCGCCGCGGACGGCGAGGCGATTATCCGGCCGCTGGACAATGTGCCCGGTTATGTCGTGCCAGACGGCAAGCCGGCGCGGCAGCTCACTGGGCTCTTGGCCCAGGGTGGAATCTTGCTTCCAGGGCCGACACTGACAGAGCAGTGGTTCGGCCGTACCTCACTCGAGCTGCTCGGACCCGGCGGCAAGCGAGTGAACGCACGCCTAGCCGCCGTCGCGCGGGTGTGGGCTCCGTTCTGGGTCATATCCGATGGCGCGGGCGGGGTCGTGCTCGTCGACATGAGGAGCCAGGTCGAGGAATACGACGCGCGGCCAGGAATGCTGCGGCCGGTCAGCGCGCAGTTGGTCGCGGTCGGACCCACGACCTGGCTCGGCATGAACTGTGAGAGCGGTCCGTGCCAAGACGTCGTGATCAGCGCGGCCACGGGCGCCAGCACGGCCCTGCCCGGCCCGCCGGTCTCGCTGACCCCGTGGTCATCGCCGCTTGGCGCGGTCGCGCCGGACGGCCTCACCGCTGCAGTCATCGTTCCCGGCGGCAGTGATGTGAGCACGCTCGAGCTTGTCAGTCTGTCTACCGGAAGTCGGACCCGAGTCGCCGTGACGGTCAGCGGCCCATCGTCCTCCCGGCTCGCCTGGTCTCCCGACAGTCGCTGGCTGTTCGTGGTCACGGGGAACGGCCGCCTAGACGCCGTCGACTCGCACACAGGCCGTGCGCAGGGCCTTGGCCTTGGCGTGTCCGGGCTGACGCAGATCGTCATCCGTCCTGCGGCCGGCTAGCGGCGCTTGCCGCAGGCACCCGGACGAGCAGCGCTCCTGGCAGCACGCGAGCGGACAGCGAGTTCGACGCAGTGACAACCTCACCGTCCAGCTGGCGCGGCAGCCCTGGCCCTTCGGCGCTAATCTCCACCACCTTCCCCTGGTACCGCTCGAGCTGGGCGTCGTCGCGCCGGCTGCCGAGGGCGATCCGGTACCCGACGTCTGCCCAGCCGGGCAGGCCAGCTGGCGCCAGCACAACGACGTCGAGACTGCCGTCATCCAGCCGCGCGTCCGGCATGACGGCGAAGCCGCCGGGCAGCGCTCCGGAGTTCCCGACCGTCACGCATCGCGCCCGCCGCGTCAGCGGCTCCCCGCCGTCGATCCGGATGGTGAAGGTGACGGCGCGCATCAGCAGCTGACCGGTCGCAGCGACGGCGTAGGCGGGCCAGCCCGCGAGACGCTTGGCCACGCGGTGAGCCGCAGCGACCACCGCGGCATCGAGGCCGATGCCCGCCATCGCTACGAACACGCTGCCGTCTGCGCTGCCCAGGTCTATCTGCCGGTTCTGACCGCCGAAAGCAATCTCCAGCGCCGGACCGAGCCGTGCGGGGATGCCCAGGGCGCGCGCCGTCAGGTTGGCCGAGCCGGCCGGCACGATCGCGAGCGGCACCGGACCGCCGGCCAGCGCCTCCGCACACGCGCGCACGGTCCCGTCACCGCCGACAGCGACCACCAGCGACGCGCCGGCGCCGACCGCGGCACCGGCCTGGCCGGCCCCGCTGTCGTCAGCAGTCGTGGGCAGCATCAGCGGCGGCCGCCAGCCTGCGGCCGCAGCCGCCAGCCCGCAGGCGCGACGCAGCCCGGCGGTATCCCGGACACGAGCGCCGTTCATCACCACCGCCGGCAGCCGCCCCGGACCGTCTGTCAGCACGGCGGCCTGATCCAGCGCTAGGACAGCACGCGGGCGAGCTGCGCCCGCGCCTCGTCCTGAATCCTGGCCAGGTGCCCGGGACCGCGGAACGATTCGGCGTACAGCTTGTACACGTCCTCAGTCCCTGACGGACGGGCCGCGAACCAGCCCGACTCCGTTACCACCTTGATGCCGCCGAGCGGCTCATGGTTGCCGGGCGCCGACGTCAGCCTGTCGACCACCGGCTCCCCTGCCAGCTCGCGCGCGCTGAACTGCTCGGGCGACAGTTTCGCCAGGATTTCCTTCTGATCGCGAGTGGCCGGCGCGTCGACGCGCGCGTAAGCAGGATCGCCGAGCCGCTCGGCAATTTCCCGGTAGCGCTCACTCGGCGTGGCGCCGGTCACGGCCAGGATCTCCGACGCCAGCAGGTCGCAGATGATGCCGTCCTTGTCGGTGGTCCAGACCTGGCCGTCCCGGCGCACGAACGAGGCACCGGCACTCTCCTCGCCGCCGAAGGCGACGCTGCCGTCCAGCAGGCCAGGCACGAACCACTTGAACCCGACCGGGACCTCGACCAGGCGCCTGCCGCAATCGTCGGCGACGCGGTCGATGATCGACGAGCTGACCATCGTTTTGCCGATGGCCGCAGCGGCCGGCCAGTCCTCGCGGTACCGGTACAGGTAGTCGATCGCGGCGGCGAGGAAGTGGTTAGGGTTCATCAGGCCGGCGTCGGGCGTCACAATGCCGTGCCGGTCAGCGTCGGTATCGTTGCCGGTCGCAACGGCGAAGTCGGCGCGGCGGTTGATCAGGGACGCCATGGCGCTCGGCGACGAGCAGTCCATCCGGATCCGGCCGTCCCAGTCGAGAGTCATGAACCGGAAGGTCGGGTCGACGTCGGGGTTCACGACCGCCAGCTCAAGCTCATACCGCTCGGCGATCTCACCCCAGTAGCCGACACTTGCGCCCCCGAGCGGGTCGGCCCCGATCCGCACCCTCGCCGCGCGGATAGCTGCTAGGTCGACGACGAGCGGGAGCGCTGCCACGTACTGCCCGAGGAAGTCGAACCGGCCGGCGGATGCCTTCGCCCGGGTCAAGCTGACCCGCTGCACACCCTGCAGCCCGCGTGCCAGCAGCTCGTTGGCCCGCTGCTGGACGGCCGAGGTGATCGAAGATCCGGCGGGCCCGCCATCGGGCGGGTTGTATTTAAACCCGCCGTCCTCGGGCGGGTTATGCGACGGCGTGATGACGATCCCGTCGGCGAGGCCAGCCTTGCGCTCGGAGTTGTAAGCCAGGATCGCGCGGGAAAGCGCAGGAGTCGGGGTGTACCCGTCCCGGCTGTCGATGAGGATCTCCGCGCCGTTGGCGGCCAGCACCTCGAGGGCCGTGACCATGGCGGGCTCGGACAGCGCGTGCGTGTCCCGGCCGACGAAGACCGGCCCGGTGATGCCGGCCGCGGCCCGGTGCTCGCAGATCGCCTGGCTGATGGCCGCGATGTGGTCCTCATTGAACGACAGCCGCAGCGCGCTGCCGCGATGGCCAGAGGTGCCGAATGAGACCCGCTGGGACGGCTCGGCCGGATCGGGGTGCTCGCTGAAGTAGGCGGTCACCAGCGCCGCCACATCCACGAGGTCCGCGGCGGAAGCAGGCTGGCCGGCCCGGTCGTTCATAACCTCGCCGGAACCTCCAGGCGGTCGCCGTCCCCGGTCACCGCCGCCGATGCCAGCAGCTCCTCGATGTAATCCGCCGTGTCCTGCCAGCAGCTGACTTCCACGCAGCGGACCCCCACCGCCCGCACCGGGTAGTCGTTGCCACCGGGCTCCAGGCGGTCTCCGACGAACAGTATCTCGCTGGCCTCAAGACCGAGCTGGGCCATGAGCTTGCGCATGCCGTAGGCCTTGTCGATCCCCTGGCGGGTCACGTCCACCGACGTGGAGCCGCCGACGCGGACCTCTAGCCCTGGCAGCCGCTCCGCGGCGTATGCGCGCAGCTGCTGCTTCTTCCGCCCGTCAGGATCCCACTGGTACTTCTCCGCCGGGGGTGCCTGCTGCCCGAGGGCGGAGAACGTGATCTGGCTGCCGCGGTCTTCGATCCGCTCGCCCCAGGGGTTGTCCTCCCAGAAGCCCAGTTCCCTGGCACCCTGCTCCAGGACGGCGACGATCTCGCGCTTTTCCTCGTCAGTCAGGTCCTCGGCATAGACGAGCTGCCAGGCTCCATCGGCCCAGCGGTAGTACCGGGTACCGCAAGTCGGCATGAGATGCAGCGACGTTAGTGTGCCGGCCTCGGCGTTCAGGTGCTGCAGCACCTGGCTGTCGAACTGCTCGAACCGGCCGCCAGAGATGATGCACACGTCCGTGGCTCGGATTAGCCGGGAGAGCAGTCCGGCCATGCGGTCGTCGATCCGGGACTTCGACACGGCCAGCGTGTCATCCAGGTCGAACGCGACGGCCCGAACACTGTCGGTCACTAGCGGTCCTCACAGCCTCATCGGATCTACCGCGGAAAGGCTACCCGCCGGCGCCCGGGCCGGAAGACGCAGCCGACCTTCGGGCCCGCCGGCGGCAGGCCGCCCGCTAGCATCGGGTCCATGAGCGAGCCGCCGGCCGGTCCTGCCGCATCCGGCGCTTCCGGCCGGGACCTGATCACCTCGCCCGACAAGATCTACTTTCGCGAGCGCGGCGAGACCAAGGGTGAGCTGGCCGAGCACTATTTGCGGGTGGCCGATCCGCTGCTGCGCGCCATGGGTGGCCGGCCGGTGCTGCTGGAGCGCTACCCGGACGGGGCTGGGGGGCCCTCCTTCTTCCAGAAGCGAGTGCCCAAGAACGCGCCTTCCTGGCTGCAGACCACGATTGTCGAAACTCCGAACGGCACGACGTCGCAGGCCCTGGTCGCGGCCGACATTGACCACGTGCTCTGGGCGGTCAACCTCGGCTGCCTGGGCTTTCACGTCTGGCCGTACCTGGCCAGCGAACCGGAGCACGTCGACGAGCTGCGGATCGACCTGGACCCTTCGCCCGGCGTCAACTTCGGGCACATCCAGCAGGCGGCGGCCGAGCTGAAGACCCTTCTGGACGAGGCGGGCGTGACCGGCTACCCGAAGACGACCGGGAACCGTGGCGTGCACGTCTACGTCCGGCTGCAGCCCCGCTGGGACGCCTACCAGGTCCGCAGCGCGGCGGTGGCGATCGCGCGAGAACTCGAGCGCAGGCGACCGGACCTGATCACGGCGGCCTGGTGGAAGGAGGAGCGAGGCGAGCGGGTTTTCGTCGACTTCAATCAGAACGCTCCTCATAAGACTGTTTTCGGCGCGTGGTCCGTCCGGGCGCGGCCAGGAGCACAAGTGTCGACGCCGCTGGGCTGGGACGAAGTCAGTGAGGTGCACCCGGACCAGTTCACGATCGCTTCGCTCCCGGCCCGACTGGACAGCGTCGGCGACCCCTGGCTGGCCATGAACGATGACCCGCAGTCGCTCGAGCCATTCCTGGCCATGGTTGAGCGCGACGCCGAGGCCGGCCTGCCCGACGCCCCGTGGCCGCCGGTCTATCCGAAGCAGCCGGGCGAGCTGCCCCGGGTAGCTCCCAGCAGGGCCCGCAAGCCCTGAGGCGGACGCCCGCATCAACCGCTAGATCTCCTGTCGTCCACCCATGTTCCCGGTCAAATCTGACCATGCCCGACTCGCGCAGCGCTGGTACGGTGAGGAGTAACTGACTCGGGACAAGGGGACGCCGGATGGATGCGACGCTGGCTGAGACCGACCTGGAACTGCTGCGCAAGGACTTTGCGGCCAGCCCGGTCTATCGGCTGGCGCAGAACGCAGTGACCAGGGTCACGGTCGACGACGTCGCGATCAACCGGGAGATCGTCAACAGCATCGACCACTCGCTGTCGACTCACCTGGATGACTGGAAGGTCACCAACCAGGAGCGCAGTGGCCGCTGCTGGCTGTTCGCCGGTCTCAACCTGCTGCGCGTCGGCGTCATGCGCAAGACAGGGCTCAAGGACTTCGAGTTCTCCCAGAACCACGCGATGTTCTGGGACAAGATCGAGCGGGCCAACTACTTTCTCGAGGCGATCATCGAGACCGCGGGCCGTGACCTCGATGACCGTACGGTGGCCTTCCTGCTCGAGTCGGTGGCCGGCGACGGCGGGCAGTGGAACATGTTCGCCGCCATCGTCGCCAAGCACGGCCTCGTGCCCAAGGCAGCGATGCCGGAGACGCAGAGCTCGGCGAACACTGCCCGGATGAACTCGGCGCTGCGCTACCAGCTCCGGCAGGGCGCGAAGCTGGTGCGCGAGGCCGCCGCCGCAGGCGGCGCCGAGGCCGCCCGCGCTGAGAAGGCGGAGGTCATCAAGACGATTCACCGGGTGCTCTGCATCCACCTGGGTACGCCGCCTGAGCGATTCGACTGGCAGTGGACCGACAAGGACAAGCAGTTCCACCGGGACGGCGTGCTGACCCCCCAGGAGTTCGCCGCCAACTACGTGGAACTGCCGCTCGACGAGTACGTCTGCCTGGTGCACGACCCTCGCCCGACCAGCCCGGCCGGCCGCACCTTCACCGTCGAGTACCTCGGCAACGTCATCGGCGGCCCGCCGGTCATCTACCTCAACGTCGACATGCAGCTGATCAAGGACATCGCCGCGCAGACGATCCAGGGCGGCGAGCCAGTGTGGTTCGGCTGCGACGTCGGCAAGATGATGAGCAACGACTACGGGTTCTGGGACGCGAGCCTGTACGACCTGGCCGGGGTTTACGACGCTCAGTTCAGCCTGGACAAGGCCGAGCGGCTCGCCTTCCACGAGACGCAGATGACGCACGCCATGCTGTTCACCGGCGTCGACGTGCTCGACGGCGTCATCCGCCGCTGGCGGGTGGAGAACAGCTGGGGCGCCGAGCGCGGCAAGGACGGCTTCTATACGATGCAGGACTCGTGGTTCGATCAGTACGTGTTCGAGATCGCCGCGCGGCGCAGCGCGCTCCCCGCAGAACTTCAGCAGGCGCTGGCGACGCCTCCCATTGTGCTGCCCGCATGGGATCCGATGGGTGCGCTCGCCCGGTAACGGGCTAGTGATCGGCGAGTGCCGCGTAAGCGGCCGCCTGGATTTCGCGATGCACCTCTGGCGGCTCTGACGTCTCGAACTGCCGCTGCGTGAGCACGATCACGACGAGGTCGCGGACCGGGTCAATGAGCCACGAGGTGCCGGATCCGCCGTTCCAGCCGAACGCTCCGTTGTCCTGCACGGCCTGGCAGTACGACCAGGACTGATGGTCGAAGAAACCACTGCCGAGCCCGCCGTGCGCCTTCTGCTCGGGCGTCAGCTGGTCGACCGTCATCGCGGCGACTGACTCCGGGGCCAGCACCGGCGCCCCGCCACGGAGCAGCATCCGCGCGAACGCGTGCAGGTCGTCCACGGTGGACAGCAGCCCGGCGGCGCCATCCTCGAAAGCGGGCGGCTTGCTCCAGGCTCCGCCAGGCGGATCGGCCACGACCAGTCCGCCCGGCGCCCGCTGGTAGGCGGTCGCCAGGCGCTGCAGGTCGCTGGTCCAGAACGCCGTGCTCTGCATGCCGAGCGGATCGAAGATCCGGGTCCGCAGGACCTCCCCGAAGGACTGGCCCGCCGCCCGAGCGGCCAGCACCCCGAGCACGCAGGCTCCCGTGTTATACATCCAGCGCTCGCCGGGCTGCGCCATCAGCGGCAGCGACCCGAGCCTGGCCATCCAGGTATCCGGCTCCGGCTGATGCGCCGGGTCTGACGGCCCGAACGCGGCGAGGCTCAGCTCGGCGACCGCCGAATGGACGGGCCACCGCTCCTTCGCCATGAACATCTCGATGACCATGCCGAAGCCGAACGTAAAGGTCAGCAGGTCGCGCGTGGTGACAGGCCGCTCAGCGGGCACTGTGTCCGCCAGCGGCCCGCTCATCCTGCGCAGTACTCGCGGATGCGCCAGCTCCGGTAGCAGCGTGTCGACCGGCTCGTCCAGGCCGATCAGGCCCTCCTCGATCAGCGCCAGGATCACCGCCCCGGTGACCGGTTTTGTCACCGAGGCGATCCGGAACAGTGAATCTCGCTGCACCGCGGGCCCGCCGACCGAGAGCGTCCCGAGTGCCTCGACGTGCACCTGGTCGCTGCTGGCGACGAGGGCGACCAGGCCCGGCACCTGGTCGGGACTGACGTGGCGAACTGCGGCGGCCCGAACGTTCTCCAGGCCAGCCGCCGTGAGGTTATCCGTCATCTCGCCTCCGTAGCCGCCGTCCGCGGGCACGACGTAGTCTGCCGCACATGACCACGCTGACGCCCGGCGACTTGCGGGCCGTGGCCACCATCCGGGGCGAGTTGCGAGAGCTTGTCCGTTATGACGATGAGTCCATCGTGCACACCAGGTGGGTCCGCCAGCGGTACGACTGCGGCTGCTACCCGAGCTTCGCACCGGCCCGGCAGGCAGCGGTACGGACAGCCTGGCACGAGGCCGGGCACGCGGTCGCCGCGCTGGCCATCGGCGCGCGGTTCAGCTCGGCCAGCATCCACCACGGGCACCGGACCGAGGGCCGGGTCCACGGCATCACCGGGGCCGGCTGGAACGCTTTCGTGGTCGATGCGGCGGGACAGATCGGCGAGCAGCTGATGACCTGGACGCTGCTCGAGCGTGACGCCGACTTGCAGGCATGGCTGAGCAGCTGGCGAGGGGACGGCGGGGACGCCCGCCGGTTCCGGCAGACCGTGACGGGTCAGTTCGCCGGCGACGAGGTCGCGGCGTGGCGGTACAGCGAGGACGTGATGACGCCACTTCGGCAGCAGATCCGCGGGCTGGCCAGGGCGCTGCTGGTGCATCCGCGCCACGTTCCCTATAACGTGGCGGCCGCTCTGGCCACCGGCTGAGATGAATTTATTTCTCAGCTCCCCAAGGCCGCTGGGGCCTTCTGCCGATCGGTGATACTGTCGGGTCGATAAAGATTTAATAACGGGGATTATCAACTCCGGGGCCGGACTCTCCGTTACTAAGTGCATTAGTTAATCGCATGTACTAAGCGCATTAGTTAATCGCACGAGAAACGACCGGGCCGGGCCGCTGGGGTTGTCCGAGAGGTCAGGACGGCGATCGCAGTGCGCTGGGGAATCGAAGACACAAAAGTACCCTCGCATGCTGGGCGGCTCCGGCCGTTAGAACGCTATGTCTTCGCGGTGGTCTTCAGCCTTATGGCGAGTTTCGTCGTTCTCGCGGCATTCCTCGCGAATACACCGCGAGGGCACGTGCTGCTGACCGGGCCGTCAGTCGCTCCGCGGGCAGTTTCCAACGGGCTCAGCGCGCAGAAGGTGGGGCTCGGGCACTTATCGCAGCACGCGCGGACCAGCCACGCCGTTCCTGGCGGCCGAGGGAGCCCGTCAGCCGGCCCGAACGTGCAGCTCAATGACGCCGAGCTGGCGACCGCGCTGAGGCCGGTCGTCGGCGGCGATCGCGGCCGGCTGGCGGTGGGTGCCATCGATCTCACCAGCGGTAGTTCCGCCTCGTACAACTCGGACACGGCGCTGCGGGGTGGCGGGCTAGTGACCGCGGACATCCTGGCGGTACTCCTGCTGCAGCACCAGCAGACCGGTACGCCCGTGAGCGCTGGCGAAGCCGAACTGGCCGCGAACATGATGCAGAACAGCGACAGCGCCGCCACGACTCAGTTGTGGACCCTCGTGGGCGGCGCGGCGGGTTTAGCGGCCGCCAACTCGACACTGAAGCTGCATGACACCGCCATGATGGCGGTCGGCCGCACAAACTGGCGGTGGACGAGAACGACGGTCGCGGACCAGCTGCAGCTGCTGGCCGACCTCACCAGGCCAAGGTCGCCGCTGAACGCGGCCTATCGGGACTATGCGCTCGGCCTGATGGCAAGCGCCCCGGCTCAGCACTCGAGCGTGCTGGGCGCCGCGAGTGGCGGCGCACCCGCCGCCATCGCGGACGGCTCGTTGCTGGGACCCCGGTGGGTGATCGGCAGCATCGGCGTCCTCCAGCGGCACGACCATGAGGTCCTGGTTGCGGTCCTGTCGGACCGGAACCCGGCACAGACGCCGGCTGTCACCGCGGCTCGGGCCGCGGCCGGTGCCGCTGCCGACCTCGTCACTCCGGCCCCTGCCGGTGACCCTGCAGATCAGGGTTCCACGGCCTCGCCGGCACCGTCGACCACCGCATCTGCGCAATCATCGGCCCAGTCGCCGGCCCCGTCAGCGGCTCAGTCGGCCGCCCAGCCGTTGCCGCAACCGTCGACACAGACGTCGGCCCAGACGCCGGCACCGGCGTCGGCACAGGCGCACACCAGCCCATGAGCACACCGCGCTGAACCCCGCACGGCCCGTGCGGCTGCGCCGTCATGGCGGGACCGAGAACCTTTGCGCCGCCGTCGCGGTCGCCTAGGCTCAGGCGGGTGAAGGCGATGATGCCCGCCACGTCGGATGCCACCGACGTGGCCAGGCGGCTACTGACTGATGGCTACGTGGTCGTGACCGGGATGATGGACGCCGCCGCGCTCGACGCAGCTCGCGGTGACCTGGACCGGGTGCTGTCCATGACCCCGACCGGCCGGAACGCGTTCGAGGGCTTTACCACGCAGCGCGTCTACGCGCTGTTCGCGAAGACCCGGACTTTCGACCGCGCGGCCGTCCATCCGCTCCTGCTCGCCGTGCTTGATCACGTACTCGGTCACTACCAACTCAGCGCCCCCGTTGGCATCCGGATCGGACCGGGAGAGAAAGCGCAGATCCTGCACCGCGACGACGCAATCTACCCGGTTCCCGAGCCGCACCCCCCGCTCGTGGTCAACACGATGTGGCCGCTCGATGAGTTCACCGCCGAGAACGGAGCGACCCGGTTTATTCCCGGCAGCCACGCGTGGCCGGCTGGCCGCGTCCCGGCGGCTGACGACCCCGTCGAGAGGGCGGTGCTGTCCCCCGGATCGGCCATGTTTTACCTGGGCAGCCTGTGGCACGGCGGCGGCGCCAACGAGACCTCGGCGCCCCGACTCGGCGTCATACTCGAGTACGCCGCCGGCTGGCTGCGTCAGCAGGAGAACCACTGCCTGGCCGTGCCCCGCGAAGTGGCGCTCGGGCTGCCGGAACGGCTGCAGGAGCTACTCGGCTACAACATCTACCCGCCATTTGTCGGATACGTGGACGGCTCGCATCCGCGGAAGGTGCTCTCCGCCCGGCGCTGACTCTGTCGATCTGCGGGCAGGCCGTTCGTGTAGCTGGCAGGAAGCCGCAGCACACGCGGCTCGCGCTAGCACGGAGGTGCCCATGAAGAAGTACCTGATGAGCGTTTACCAGCCCGACACCGCCCCGCCGCCACCTGAGGTGCTCGGCCCGATCATGGACCGGGTAGCCAGCTGGCGTGGCGAGCTGGAGACTGCGGGCTCGTGGGTCTTCACGGCTGGACTGCAGCCGCCGAGCACCGCGACGGTCCTCCGCGTCCGCGATGGCGAGGCCATCATCACCGACGGCCCTTTCACCGAGGGCAAGGAGCACCTCGGCGGGTTCAGCGTCATCCAGGTAGCTGACCTCGACGAAGCGCTGGGCTGGTCCCGCCGGTTCAGTGAGATCACCGGCCTCCCGGTGGAGGTGCGGCCGCTCTTCGAACCCGTCGCGGACTGACTCAGGGAGCGGCCGATGGTGTCAGCCGCCGATGTCGAGCGTGTCTTCCGGCAGGAGTATGGCCGTGCCGTCGCGGTCCTGGTCCGCGTCTTCCGCGACATCGATCTCGCCGAAGACGCGGTCCAGGACGCGTTCGCCATCGCGCTCGAGCGATGGCCTGTCACCGGCCTGCCGCCCAGCCCAGCGGGCTGGCTCATCACGACCGCTCGCAATAAGGGCATCGACCGCAGGCGCCGCGACGCCATCCAGCCCGGCAAGTACCTGCAGGCAGCACTGCTTGCCGGACATGATCCGCGGTCGGCAGCTGCGGCAACCGGCGGGCCGGAGGCCGAGACTGGGGAGGGACCCGTGCGCGACGAGAGGCTTCGGCTGATCTTCACATGCTGTCACCCAGCGCTGGCGCCCGCCGCCAGGGTTGCGCTCACCCTCCGGCTGCTGGGCGGGCTGACCACCGCAGAGATCGCGCGCGCCTTCCTCGTGCCCGAGCCGACAATGGCCCAGCGCCTCGTGCGGGCCAAGGGCAAGATCAGGGACGCGGGGATTCCCTACCGGGTGCCGGCCGAGGCCGACCTGCCGGACCGGCTCGCCGCCGTGCTGGCCGTGGTGTATCTGATCTTCAACGAGGGTTACTCGGCCACCTCGGGTGACGACCTGATCCGTGCCGAGCTGTGCGCCGAGGCGATCCGGCTCGGGCGGCTACTCGCCGGCCTGATGCCGGACGAGCCTGAGGTAGCAGGTCTGCTCGCGCTCATGCTGCTGATCGACTCCCGGCGGTTTGCCCGCACGACCGCGCTGGGCGACGTGGTACTGCTCGCCGACCAGGATCGCAGCACCTGGGACGCTGATCTGATCGCCGAGGGCCAGGAACTCGTGCGGCGGTGCCTGCGCCGGGGTCAGCCTGGTCCGTACCAGATCCAGGCCGCCATCAACGCGGTACACAGCGACGCCGCGACGACGGAGCAGACCGACTGGCGGCAGATTCTCGCGCTCTACGACCAGCTGGTCGCGCTGACGCCGACGCCCGTGACCCGGCTGAATCGTGCGGTCGCGGTCGCGGAGGTCGCCGGCCCGACGGCCGCGCTGGAGATCATCGACGGCCTCGACCTGGACGGTTACTACCTGCTGCACAGCATCCGTGCCGAGCTGCTCCGCAGGCTTCGCCGCTACGCCGAAGCGACGTCGGAGTATGAGGCCGCCATCGCCCGGACGGAGAGTCCCGCCCAGATCCGGTTCCTGCGCGGCCGACACGCGGCACTGTCCGGGCCGGAAGAGTCGTGGCCAGAGCGGAGTTGACGAAGGAGAAACGTCCGGGGGGCAGAAGGGAATGAACGATGAAGGCCATCATCGACGGCACAGTCGTGGCGGATGCTGCGGACTCGGACCTGATCTCTATCGAGGGCAACTACTACTTCCCGCCCTCGTCGATCAGCGCCGGCGTGCTCAGCGCCAGCCCGACGCCGTATATCTGTGGGTGGAAGGGCATCTGCCAGTATCACGACATCTCCGTGCACGGATCCACTCACCACGACGCTGCGTGGAGCTACCCAGACCCGTACCCGGCTTCCTTTGACCGCGTAGGCAAGGACTACAGCAGCTACGTCGCCTTCGATAAGAAACAGGTCTCGATCGCCGGATAACACCGCAATTCGAGGGTGGGCCGGACGGCTCGGCGATCGTTCAGGGATTCTTCAGGAACGCAGACTACGTTCCCGGCATGGACGAATTCCGCGCCCGCCGGGTGGTCGACTCCCTTCGTGACCGTGGCGTCAATGCTCATCTGCTTCGTGGCGGCGTCGGCCGGTTCGGGGTCCGCGTCACGCTGTCCGGCGGCCGCGATGCCGAATGGGACACCGATGGCACGGCCGGCCTGGAAGCGCAGGTCATGCGCGATGGCATGCTGGTCGGCTACGTGCCCAGAATCGATGGCTCTGAGGACTTCGACGAGTCTCGCATCGTCGACGCCATCGCCCGCACTGACTACGACCAGCCCGTTGCCCGCCAGCGCACCGTTGCGCCTGCACCTGCTCCCGCTCTGACCCGCGAGGGCGGCGTGTTCCGGCGTTTCCTCGACGGGTTTCGCTACCGGTAACCCCGTTCGTAGTGCCGACCGGACGCGGTCGGCCACAGGTAGCCTGAAAACGAGCCAGCCACGACCAGGGTCAGGTCATGCGCCACGAAGACAAGCAACGAGCCACCGAGTTCGTGAAGCAGCTGTATGCCGCTGGCGGCATCGACGAGGTGCACTTCGAGGTCGGCATCGCCAGGGTGCTCGGTGCGACGACCGAAGCCGAGCTCGTCGATGTCGTTCGGTCATTGCCGCAGCCGGTCACCTTCACCGAAGCCGACCGGCGGCTGGACAGGCCCCTCGAGATCCACTCGGGTCTCGGACGCCTGCGGCTGGCGGGCCGGTGGCAAGTCGCCGCTGAAACGCACGTCAGCGCCGACATCGGCAGCGTCAAGCTCGACCTGACGGGCGCAGAGTTCGACGACCACGTCATTGATCTGCACGTCTACACCGGTTGCGGAACCATCACGATCATCGTTCCGCGCGGCGTCGACGTCCAGATCATCCGGCACCGCGGCGGCGTGAGCTCGCGGGTCGAACCGCCCGTCCCTGGCTTCCCGCGTATCCGCCTCGACGTCACCACGAACATCGGCAGTGTCCGGATCCGGCATCCCGAGGCCAGGAACCGGCAGAGGCGCTCGCGACGCGCTCGCGCTGTCCGCGCCTAGGCTCGCCGGTCGTGCTGAACCGCTAGACGCTTCCGTCCCCGTCATTTGGCCCGCCGCTGTTGTCGGCGTCCCCGTCGCCGCCGCCCTGCGGGACCGGATTGGCCGGCGGGGCTTGTGGGGCCTGCATCGGCGGGTGCGTCATGACCGGAACCTGTGCTGGTGGCGGCTGCGGAGCCGGGGCCTGCTGCGGCGGAGTCATGACAGGAGCCGGTGATGGAGGCGACTGCGCGGGCGACGATGGATGCGCCGGGGCCTGAGCTGGAGGCCTCGGCTTGGCGTGAGCCGGGTTTGAATGCGTTGCGGCCACGCTGCTACAGCCCGCGGCCAGTGCGGCGAAAAGGGCAACGCCGGCCGCCGTTCGGTTCAGGGTCGACATGGAGTTCCCTCGCTGATGTTCGACTGCTCTGGACCGGCGGCCGCCGTGCGTATACATGGAGATACGCAGCGTAATCACAAGCGGTTCGATCGCGTGGTCAGTCTGATATCAGGAGAAAGCGCCCTGACAGGTCAGGCTTGGTCGGCGAGCCGGGCCTGCATCCGGCGCATGCCGCGCAGCCAGCGCTCCCGGTCATCCGCCCGGCGCCGTTCGTAGGTCGCAACCTCCGGGTGCGGCAGGATCAGGAACTGTTCGGTGCCGATCGCATCGAGTGCGGACTGAGCGACCTGCTCGGCGGTCAGCACCCCGTCAACGGCGGCCTGCGCGGAACCGCCGCTGGCGCCGGCGAGCGGCGGCGCGCCGCCTAGCTCGCGAACGCTCGTGCTCAGAAGGTTGCTGGTGAATGCCTGCGGGCAGAGGCACGATACCCGGATGCCCCGGTCCCCGTAGGTGATCGACAGCCATTCCGCCAGCGCGACCGCGGCGTGCTTGGTGACCGCGTACGGCGCCGAGCCGAGCTGCGTCAGCAGCCCGGCCGCAGACGCAGTGATCACCAGGTAGCCCTCGCCTCGGGCGAGCATGCCGGGCAGCACGGCGCGCGACACGTAGATATGACTCTGGACGTTGACCGCCCAGATCTTCGACCACGCCTCGTCCGCGGCCTCAGGACCGCCGACGACGATGATCCCGGCGTTCGAGAAGAACAGGGAAGCCGGGCCGAAGGCGGCCTCGCACTGCATTACCAGATCGTTGATGTCTTCCTGCCGCGACACGTCCGTGCCCACGGCCAGCCCGCGAGCGCCGGCCTTTTCGATCTCCGCCGCGACCTGCTCGGCACCGTCGGCGTCGACGTCACTGACCACCACGCCGGCCGCGCCGCGGCTGGCGAGCCCGAGCGCGATTGCGCGCCCCGCCCCGCTCGCACCGCCGGTGACGATCGCGACCCGGCCGGTGATCTCCACAGTCAGCCCCTCTCGGCGTGTCGGACCGCGGCGTCGGCCCAGGCCGCGAGGTCGGGGTCTGCCTGGATGAGACTTTCGTACTTCTTCCGTGCCTGCTCCCGCTTGGCGGGAATGTACTCGGTCGGCCACAGCCCCTCGTGCGGCTGGTACCCCTTGAGCACGTTGCGCGCGACCGTCGCCTTGTGCACCTCGTCGACGCCGTCGGCGATCGCCATGGTCGGCGCGCCCGCGTACATGGCCTGCAGCGGCGTGAGGTTCGTGGTTCCCAGGGAGCCCATGATGTGCAGCGCCCGGTAGCTGACCTCACGCAGCACCTTGCCCATCGTGTACTTGCACGCCGCGATCTGGGTGCGCGCCTCGCGGGTGCTGGAGTTGTCGATGGTCCAGGCCGTCCACAGCACCATCAGCCGGAGCATGTTGATCTCGGCGTAGGAATCGGCGATCGCCTCCTGCACCATCTGGTGCTCGGCAATGACCTTGCCGTGGGACTCGCGGGACAGCGCCCGCTCGCACATCATGTCGAAGGCGAGCCGGACCTGGGCCACGGTGCGCATCGCGTGGTGGATACGTCCGCCGCCGAGCCGGCGCTGCGCCAGCACCTTGGCGCCGTCCTCGGGCCCGAGCAGGTGATCGGCCGGCACCCGGACATTGTTGTACCGGATGTGGTTGTGCAGCCGCGGATAGTCCATGATTTCGACGCCGGGTGTCTCGCGCGGCACGACGTACATGCCGTTGGTGCACATGACGAAGATGATGTCCGCTCGCTCGCCGGCGCTCGTGAACCACTTCTCGCCGCTAATCACCCACTCGTCGCCGTCGCGGACGGCGTGGGTCTTGAACAGGTTCGGGTCCGACCCGCCCTGCGGCTCCGTCATCGAGTAGGCGGAGAAGATCTCCTGGTTCAGTAGCGGGGTGAGCCACCGCTCCTTCTGCTCGGGGGTGCCGTAGGCGGCGAGCATCTCCATGTTGCCGGTATCGGGCGCCGCGGTGCCGAACATCACCGGCGCTGACCGGTAGCGCCCCAGGATCTCATTCAGCAGGGCGAGCTTGAGCTGGCCGAATCCCGGCCCGCCCAGGTCGGAGTCAAGGAATAGCGCCCATAGCCCGCGGTCTTTCACCTGCTGCTTAAGCGGGTCAGCGAGAGCCTTCGCCTTCGGGTTCCGCGACCAGGCGGCGCCGGGGAAGACCAGGTCAAGCGGCTCTATCTCGTTCGCGCAAAAGTCGGCGACCCAGTCGAGCTGGGTTTGAAACTCGGGTTCGGTTGAGAAATCCCATGCCACGGCGGCCTCCCGGTAAGTAGAACCCGATTCTAAAACTGGCTCGGGCAGCCCGCCAGGTTATGGCGCCGCGGCTTCAGGGCTCAGACCAGCCCGCTGCCAGCGGTCAGCGCCGGCCGCGACCACGCCGCGGGCCACGGACCTCGGCCATGAGCCGGGCCACGTAAGCCTCGCCGTCCGCGGGCGTCGCCCGCGCAAGGTCGGCTGGGTTGCTGGTCCCACCCGCGCCAGCCTCCCGGCCCGTCGATCCCCAACTGGTCGCGTCCCAGCTGGTCGCGTCCCAGCTGTCCGGACGGCGGTCCACGGGAGCGGCCATGCTGGTGTCGGCAGCGCTGCCGGCTGCGCCTGCCGTCGACTCAGGAGCGGCTCGCATGGTGGTCATGCCAGCGATCGGGGCAGAAGCGGACTCGGCAGAAGCGGCGGCTCCGTGCCCGCGCAGCTCGTCGCGCAGCGACTTGAACCAGAAAAACACCGTGAACGCCGAGAACAACGGCCACTCGAACGTGTAGGCCCAGCTGAGCTCGTTCCCGGACTGCGCCCGGTGCAGCTGCCAGTTGCCCAGGGCGAGCATTCCGATGGTGGAGACAACCACGAACGCGTGCCAGGCCAGCCAGCGCGGCCGCAGCAGCGCGTGCCAGCGCGCCCCCGCGGGAACTCCAGACTGCCTGGTCACTGCCATCTGACTATCCGTGCCAGAATCCATGCCAGGGCAGGACGGCGGTGACCGCCACGGCGGCGAACAGCAGCGTCAGGTACGCGATCGACAGGTGGAACAGCCGCATCGGCGCCGCCGCTGAGCCGCCGCTCACCCTCTCGCGCAGCCGGTGCGCCTCCACCAGGAACCAGACACCGAGACCGAGCGCGCAGGCGCCATACACCCAGCCCGCGTAGGGCGTGAGAGCGAGCGTCGCGGCCACCATGCCGTAGGAGTAGATGAGTATCTTGCGCGCCACCGTGCGCGCGGTGGCCACGACCGGAAGCATCGGCACGCCTGCGGACGCGTAGTCGTCCTTGAACTTCATCGCCAGCGCCCAGAAGTGCGGCGGCGTCCAGAAGAAGATCACCGCGAACAGCACGATGGCTGGCCAGGACACCGTTCCGGTCACGGCCGCCCAGCCGACCAGTACCGGGAAGCAGCCGGCCGCCCCGCCGATCACGATGTTGGAGGCGGTCCGCCGCTTGAGCACCATGGTGTAGACGAAGACGTAGAACACGATCGCTCCGTCGGCCAGCGCCGCAGCGAGCCAGTTCGCCAGCAGCCCGAGGAGCAGCGTGGCAGCGGCACCCAGCAGCACGCCGGAGATCAGTGCTTCGGCCGGCTTGATAGCGGTTCGGCCGCCCTGAGCGGCAACGAGCGGCCGCCGCGACGTCCGGCGCATGATCGCGTCGATGTCGCGGTCCAGGTAACAGTTCAGCGTGTTGGCGCTGCCTGCGGCGAGGGCGCCGCCGATCAGCGTCACCGCGATCAGTTCGATGCTCGGCAGACCACGCTTGGCCAGCAGCATGGTCGGCAGCGTGGTGACCAGCAGCAGTTCAATGATCCTGGGCTTAGTGAGCAGGAAAAGCGCCCGCGCCACGGCTCCGACGGACCGCCGCCCGGCGGCGACACCCGCCCCGGCGCTGGCCGCCGAATCGGACCCGGTGAGGGCATCCGCCAGCTGGGTCACTGGCTCGCTCCGGCGCCACCCGCTGGCGGCTGGTCCGTACTGTCATCGGACGCCGTGGCCGTGCCCGCAGCGGAAACCTGCGAACGCTGCCCCGTCGACAGCGGCCGGGCTGGCACTCGATGGTGCGGGCGGCCGAACAGCGCCCAGAGCACGAGCGCGGTCACAATGAACAGCAGCATGGGAAACGCGTACGTCCAGTTGTATCCATGCGGCGTGTTGTCGGGGTTGATGACCGCGAGGATCAAAGCATGCACAGCCGCCTCCTGGTACCAGTCACGAGCCTCACCTTATGACTGGCCGAGATGGCCAGCCTCCCCGGCGCGGAGCCAGCAGCCGGTCCAGCCCTGCTGACACATCTGCCGATTCCTCGTTGTCCAGCCACTGCTTGAGCAGAGCGACGCCAACGGTGACCGCTGCCGGGAGCATCCCCATCCAGAGCACAGCACCGGACAACTGCTGATCATCCAGGACCGTCATGACGTGATGCGCAGAGTTCGCGTACGCGGGGTAAACCGCGCTATTGCCGAACACGAGCACCATGCCGAGCACGGTCCAGACGATGACAGTGCCGACGAGCAGGCCCGCCCGCCGGAGCGGCGAGCCGGGAGCGCTGATCGGGCGCGAGGAGATCAGCTGCAGCCATAGCAGCAGCCCGACAGCCACGTCGCACGCGTGCTCAGCCAGGGCAAGCCCGCCGGTCCTCGCCGGGTCGTAGAGCGCAGGCACCTGCCAGCAGACAACCACGATGTTGAATACGACCACCGCGAAGAGCGGCCGGAAGACCCAGCGGGGAACGGCGTGCGCCGTGCCATCAGCCCTCGCACCGGGCCGCGGCCGGACCAGCTGACGGAAAGCCAGCCACGGCGCCCCGAGCACGATCAGGCCGGGGCCGATGATCGCAACCAGCAGCGTCTGCAGGGCGCGGACCCAGATGTAGACCGTCGAGGCGTAGCCGAGCGGACCTGCCAGGGCCAGTGCCACGACCAGGAGGCCGATGTGGAACAAGGCCGCCTCCCGACGCAGCTCCACCCGGCCGCCCGGCGCAAAGGCGCTCGCCTGCGTCCCGGCCGTCAGGCGGCGCAGCCCGGCCAGGTGCCAGCCGGCCACGACAACGTAGCCGATCAGCACCGGCCAGCTGGCCGACCAGTGTGCGAACACCGACGTTCCTACCTGCCGTTCCCTAGTGGACCAGGTAGAACAAGATCCAGGCGATGATTGCCATCACTGCCAGGTAGTTCCAGGTCAGTGTGAAGGCGCTCAGGGACGCCTGGAAGCGCTGGACCGCGAACGCCTCGGCGTAAGTCGGCGGCTGCTCGACGAACGAGATCTGCGGGATGCTCCGAGCCCGCATAATCAGCATCTCCAGCCACACCATCGCGCACAGCGCGATGAACAGGTACACCGGCCAGAAACCGACGAAGACGCTGGCGAACCCGCTGGCGCCCGGCCAGAACGGCAGGGAGAGCAGCTGCACAATGCTGAGCACGACCGCCGCGAGGCCCAGTACCAGGGCGACCACGGCACCACGGTGCCAGGCCGCCTTGTTGCCTTGCTTGATCAGCTGCAGCACCGCGGTCTGCACGATCGCGCTGACGACCACCAGCGCCATGATCACCACGCCGTACCACGCCTTGGGAACCGTCGCGAACTGCCCAGTGGACGGGTACCACAGGCCGTGGGAGTTCAGCGACTTCAGGTAGAAGAACGCGAACACGAACGCGCCGAACAGGAACGACATGCCGCCCAGCGCGAGTCGCACCCCCGTCCAGGACGCGTTGAGCGCGGCCTCGTGATAGTAGACAGCCTCTTCCTCTGCCGGGCTCATGGCCGACGGCGCGGTTGTCTCAGCCATTGCTATGCCTCCGCTCCTGCTGAGCTGTAGGTCCCGAGCGCTGCCGTGACCACCCCGACTGGCGGGTGCAGGTCAGCGACAGGCTGCGCGTCCTTGACGCCGTAGTCGTACGGGCCAGACAACACCACTGGCACCTGGTCGAAGTTGCCCGGCGGCGGCGGCGAGGCGACCTGCCACTCCAGGCCGCGCGACCGCCACGGGTTGCCGGTCTCGCGCTCGCGCACGACCACCGTTGACCAGACGAAGTTGATCACGAACAGCAGGATCGAGAAGCCCAGCAGGTACGAGGAGATCGACACCCAGTCGTTCAGCCCCTGCAGGTTGTGGGCGTACTCGAAGACGCGCCTCGGCTGGCCCGCCATGCCGACCGCGAACAGCGGCAGGAATGTCGAGTTGAAGCCGATGAACATCAGCCAGAAGTGCCACTTCCCGAGCTTGTTATTGAGCTTGATCCCGGTCATCTTGGGCAGCCAGTAGTAGATGCCGCCCATCAGCGCGAAGATCAGCCCGCCCATGATCGTGTAGTGGAAGTGCGCCATGACGAAGAAGCTGCCGTGCTCGGTGGTGTCGGCGGGGACGTCCGAGAGAAACACTCCCGACACTCCGCCAATCAGGAAGTTGAAGTACATCCCGATCGCAAACAGCATGGGCACGGTGAACCGAATCTTCGCCTTCCAGAACGTGCCGAGCGCCACGAGGTAGATGAAGCCAGTCGGGATCGAAATGAGCTCTGTCGTCAGCATGAACAGCGGCCGCATGTCGGGGTTAATGCCGCTGTCGAACAGGTGGTGCTGCCAGACGAAGAAGCTCAGGATTCCCACGCCGATCATGCCGGCACCGGCCACCTTGTAGGCGAACAGCGGCTTGCGGCAGAACACCGGGATGATCTCCGAGACGATGCCGAAGCCGGGCAAGGCAAGGATGTACACCTCGGGGTGCCCGAAGAACCAGAACACGTTCTGGTACAGGTAGCTGCTGCCACCGAGCGTGTCCACGAAGAAGGCGGTCTGTGCGGTCCGGTCCATCAGCAGCATGTACATGCCGGCGACCAGCACGGGCGCCGCGAGCACGAACAGGAACGACGTCGTGAACATGGCCCACACGAACATCGGCAGCCGGCTCCAGCGCATGCCGGGCGCCCGGTAGCAGATGACCGTGACGATGATGTTGAAGCCGGCCAGGATCATCGAAATGCCCATGAGCCCGAACGCCACGGCGTAGGAGTCAGCCCCGACCGTGGACTGGATGGACAGCGGTGCGTACCCGGTCCAGCCGAACGGGAAGCCGCCCAGCAAGAGGCCCGAGAGCAGGATCAGGAACGCCATCGGGGTAATCCAGAACGACAGCGCCTCGACCCGCGGGAACGCGACCCGCTTGCTGCCGATCATGAGCGGCACCAGGTAGTTGCCGAACGGACCGACGATGACCGAGGTCATCAGCATCATCATCATCGTGCCGTGCTCGCCCACGATCTGCACGTACACCTCTGAGGTGAAGACGTGGTTGGTCGGGGACAGCAGCTCGGTCCTGATCGCCAT
>DASQIW010000157.1:0-4584 GCA_035631375.1 Streptosporangiaceae bacterium | reverse complement strand
TCCTACATCGAGCTCCAGACCCGCGACGACGACATCGAGGGCCACGCGTACCGGCGCTACTGGAAGGGCCACTACCTCCCCGAGTTGCCCGACGCCGCGATCGAGAAGCTCGTGGACCGCGACCCGGCGGACACCACCGTGCCGGGTGCCAGCCTTCAGGCCTACGGCGGCGCGATCGCCGACGTCGACGACGACGCGACGGCGTTCAGCCATCGCCGCATCCGCTTTGAATACGTCGCCGCCGCGAAATGGAGTGATCCCAGCGAGGACAGCCTGCGGATGGGATCAGCGCGGCGGGCGGCCGCCAAGCTCGACCCGTTCGCCTCGGGCGCCTATGTCAACGCGCTCAGCGACGAGGGTGCGTCGGGCGTGCGCCGTGCCTACTCCGAGGCCAAGCGCGCGCGCCTGACCGCGGTCAAAGACGCCTACGACCCGGACAACGTCTTCCACCTCAACCACAACATCGCCCCCACCGGCCACCGTGACCAATAAGCTCGGCAGCCTCCCGCTCACGCGGGCCGGGCGGCTCCGGAGCTGGCGGCCCGGTCAGCGGGTGTTGTCGCGAGCGCCGCGATCTGGGCGTGGGTGGCGAACCATGGGCGTCCCCGGTCGAGCATGCTGGTGGTCACCCGCCGCAGCATCCGCAGCAGGTAGCCGCGGCCGATCGCCTCGGGATGCATCGTGTAGGTGACGGCCCGGTGTTCCTGGCGGGCCGACTCGTATTCCTCCAGCCAGATGCGTTCGACCCGGCCCGGGTCGGCGAGGAGCCCGCCGTCGTAGGGCGTCCACCCGAAGTAGGGCCAGTCGCACAGGCTCCAGTGCCCGGGTAGCTCCAGCAGCGGCTGGGCTCCGCTGGTCTCCCAGTACGGGCGGTCATCCGCCATCAAGCTGCTGTCGTAGGCGAAGCCCAGCCCGGCGAGCAGCCCGAGGGTCTCTGGCGTCAGCTCCCAGCCCGGTGACCGGTAGCCGGCCGGACGGACGCCGTGCCGGCCGAGCGCGGCCAGGCCGGCCTCGAGCTCGCCGCGCTGCGCGTCGGCGTCGAGGTCCTCGGTGCCGAGGTGAAGGTACCCGTGATGACCGACTTCGTGACCGCCCGCCAGGATCGCGGTCACCGCCTCGGGATGATGGTCGGCGGTGTGACCCGGCACGTAGAACGTGGCCCGGATGTCCAGCTCCGCGAGCAGGTCCAGGATGCGGCCCAGGCCCCGCACCGGGCCAAAACGGCCCTGCGACAGCAGCGTCAGGCGCCGCTCGTTCTGGGGGCCCTCCCCGAGCCAGGGTGCCTCGCCGTCCACGTCGAAGGTCAGGGCGACAGCCACCTCGGCGTCACCCGGCCAGGCCGGGAAGACCGCCGGTGTGGTCACGGCTCATCCTCGGAGCGGATGTCGTAGTCGTCCTCATCCACCACGTGGACCGCCGCCTCTTCCGCGGACGCCGCGGCACCGTCGATGCCGACGTCACGCGCGACCAGGTCGGCGTCGGCGACCGGGTGGGCCCCCTCGTCTTCGGCCACCAGCCGGCCCGCCCGTGGATCCGGGCCGTCGTCGAGCAGGAGCCCGTCGACGTCCTCATCCCCCGCGTCCTCGTCGCCGTCGATGTCCTCGGGCTCCTCGTCATCGGCGTCGGCGGTGATGTCCGGTTCCTCCTCGGCTAGGTGCTGGTCGAGGGACTCGCCCGCCTCCTCCTCCGCCGTCGTCGAGCCGAACCTCAGCGCGGTCGACTCCCGCTGCGGGGGGATCACCCCCCGGTCAAGAGGGTCGTCCCCCGGGCTGCCGTCCAGCGTGTCGGAAGCGTCCAGCACCTCGTAGTCCCCAAGCTCAGCGGACTCGTGGCGGTTCTCGTCGGGCATGTCTGAGTTCCTCTCCGTTGCGCCTGCCGCCCCGCCGGGCGGGCCGACCGGGATCCCTGCCGTTCAGCCGGGCACAACCTGCACCGGGGCCGGTGGCGGAAGCGGCGGGATGAGGCCCATGAGCCCAAGCTACCCCGGTCGGCCAGCCGGCCAGGGATTGGGCAGCCAGCCCGGCTGAAGCCTCCGTGAACAGGCCCGCCGGCTGTTGCCCTCATCTGGGCGCGGCGAGAGGATGCGGTCAAGTAGGGGGATCCGGGGCCCTCCGGCCAGACCATGTCTCCCTGGGCACGACGCAAGGAGCGACGGCGTGGCCGACACCTCCGCCTCACGGGCATACACCAGCTGGTGGCAGTCGCGCAACGATGCCTGGTCCCGGCTGGAAGAGGCAAGCGAGCAGCTCGCGGCCGCGGTCCTGGCCGGCCAGCCAGCCGACGAGATGCTGGAGACTACGGCTGGGCTGCTCGATGAGCTCGCCCCGATCGAGCAATACTGGGCGTTTCCCGGCCCGTTGGCCCACCGGCGGATCCGCGACCTGTTCGCGTCCGCCGACTACGGCCGGTTCGCATCGCTGGTGGCCCGGATCACCCGCGCCCTGGTCACCGAGTCCTACCGCGCGGGCACCGGATGGGCGCTCGCCGACAGTGACTACGACGACGCTGAACCGGACGAGATAGACGCCGGGCAGGCCAGCCACGCCCGGGTGGCCCGGCCGTACTTCGAGGTGCTGGTCGTCGACACCTTGACCCCGGTGCAGGAGCACGCCCTGCGCGACGAGCTGCGCGGCCGACGCCGGCCCAGCGACCATTTCGTCTACGAGCTGGTCGTCGTGGGCAGCGCCGAGGAGGCCATCATCGCCGCGCGGCTGAACGCGAACCTGCAGGCCTGCGTGGTCGGCCGCCGCTTCGCCGCAGCGGCCAGGCACGACCTGTCCAGCCTGGCCGACTTCGGCGACAGCGGCATCGCTGGCGACCTGGCCGACCTGACGCCGGACGAGCGCTACCAGGCCCTGGCCCGCCGGCTGGCCCGGCAGCGCCCCGAGCTCGATCTGTACCTGATGGCGGAGTCCGGCGTCGAGGACACCGCCGGGCGTCTCAGCCACCACTTCCGCCGGATGTTCCACGCCCAGGAAGGCACGCTGGAGCTGCACCGGAGCATCCTCACCGGGGTGGCCGCCCGGTACCGCACGCCGTTCTTCGAGGCGCTGCGGCACTACAGCCAGCAGCCAGCAGGCGTGTTCCACGCGCTGCCGATCTCGCAGGGCAACTCGATCGTCAGCTCACACTGGATCAATGACATGGTCGGCTTCTACGGCCTGGACATCTTCCTGGCCGAGACCTCGGCCACCGGCGGCGGCCTCGACTCGCTGCTCGAGCCGACCGGCCCGCTGCGTCAGGCGCAGCAGCTCGCGGCCAAAACGTTCGGCGCGCGGCGGACATTCTTCGTCACGAACGGCACGTCCACCGCCAACAAGATCGTCGCGCAGGCGCTCGTCGCCCCCGGCGACATCGTGCTGGTCGACCGCAACTGCCACCAGTCCCACCACTACGGGCTGATGCTGGCCGGGGCGCACGTCGTCTACCTGAACGCGTACCCGCTGCACGAGTTCTCGATGTACGGCGGGGTGCCGCTGCGTGAGGTCAAGTCCCAGCTGCTGGCCCTGCGGTCGGCCGGAAAGCTGGACCGGGTCAAGCTCCTCATGCTGACCAACTGCACGTTCGACGGCATCGTCTACGACGTCCAGCGGGTGATGGAGGAGTGCCTGGCGATCAAGCCCGACCTGGTCTTCCTCTGGGATGAGGCATGGTTCGCCTTCGCCCGCTTCCACCCGGTCTACCGCCCGCGCACCGCCATGCGCGCGGCCCGCACGCTGGCCGAACGGCTGCGGTCGCCGGAGCATCGCGCCGCGCATGAACGGCAGGCGGCGGAGCTGGCTGAGGGCGGCGACGAGTCCTGGCTGGCACAACGGCTGCTGCCGGACCCGGCGAGGGCCCGGGTACGCGTGTACGCGACCCAGTCGACGCACAAGACGCTGACCTCGCTGCGCCAGGGCTCGATGATCCACGTGCACGATCAGGATTTCGCGCAGAAAGTGGAGGAGAGCTTCCACGAGGCGTACATGACGCACACGTCGACCTCGCCGAACTACCAGATCCTGGCCTCACTCGATATCGGCCGCCGGCAGGCGGAGCTGGAGGGCTACGAGCTCGTCGCCAGGCAACTCGAATCCGCGATGCGGCTGCGGGAGGCCATCGACACGCACCCGCTGCTGGCCAAGTACATGCACACCCTGATCACCGCCGAGCTGATTCCCGCCGAGTTCAGGCCGTCGGGGATCGACCGGGCGCTGGCCAACGGGCTGGCCAGCATGGCCAAAGTGTGGGAAACCGACGAGTTCGTGCTGGACCCGTCGCGGGTCAGCCTGTACATCGGCCCGACCGGGATCGACGGCGCGACGTTCAAGCGCGAGCAGCTGATGGACAAGTTCGGCATTCAGATCAACAAGACCTCACGCAACACGGTGCTGTTCATGACGAACATCGGCACGACACGCAGCGCCGTGGCCTATCTCATCGAGGTCCTGGTCAAGATCGTCCGCGACCTGGAGGAGAGCGCCGCGGAGATGAGCCCGGCGCAGCAGGCTGCGCACGCCCGCGCGGTACTGAAACAGACCGAGGCGTGCGCCCCGCTGCCGGACTTCAGCGGCTTCCATCCCGCCTTCCTCGATCCGGCCGGCG
>DASQIW010000156.1:0-20215 GCA_035631375.1 Streptosporangiaceae bacterium | reverse complement strand
CTGGCGCCGGCCGCGAGGAGCACGAGGCCGGCGATCGCTGCCGCTGGAGCCAGCAGATAGAGCCAGGCAAGCGCGAGGACGGACCCGGCGGTCGCCGTCAGCGAGTAGCCGAGCTGGGTGTAGGCGCTGCGCGCGACCATGCCCCAGACGTCGGCCAGTCGGTCGTAGCTGCGCATGCTGAGCACGTCGCGGGTCAGTCCCAGCCAGCAGCGGCCACCGGCTCGTTTCAGCAGCCGGCCGAGCGCCACGTCGTCGATCCGGGCCGAGCGCATCTGCTCCAGGCCGCCCGCCTCGGCCAGCAGCTGCGGCCGAACGAGCATGCAGCCGCCCGCAGCCGCGGCGGTCCGGGACCGAGGCTCGCTCACCCGGCGGAACGGATAGAGCTGAGCGAAGAAGTAGACGAACGCGGGGATCAGCAGTTTTTCCGCTGGGGTGCTGGAGCGCAGCAGCGCCATCTGCGACAGCAGGTCGTACCGGCCGGCCACGGCGGCGCTGGCCAGCCTCGTCAGCGTGCCCGGCGCGTAGGCGATGTCCGCGTCGGTGAACAGCAGGTAGTCCGCGTCACCCGCGGCCAGGACGCCTTCCGACATCGCCCACACCTTGCCGGCCCAGCCGGGCGGAGTGGGGCGGGCGGTCACAACGGTCAGCTCTGGTCCGCCGGCTTGGACGGCGAGCTCGGCGGCGATCTTGCCGGTGCCGTCGGTGCTGTCGTCGTCCACGACGATCACGCGGAACCGGCCGGGATAGTCCTGGCTCAGCAGGGTGGGCAGGCAGGCGGGCAGCACGGCGGCCTCGTTCCGCGCGGGGATCACCGCGGTCACGCTCGGCATCGAGTGCGGCGCTGCCGTCGTAGGCGGGAGCCGATGGCTGGTGCGCCAGAAGCCGCCGTGCAGCGTCAGCAGGAAGAGCCAGGCCAGCGCCGCCACGCTCGCCAGGACGCAGACGATGACGATCGCGGCCTCCCTGTGTCCCGACCTGAGGGGCCGAGCCTACAGGGCTGCGTCTCCCAGTGGCTCAGGTCAGTTGGAGCCATTCCGAGCGTGCGGCACCCTAGAACGTTTCACCAGCACGACCATGCCTTATCCGCACGTCAATTCGGTTGACCGGGTTCGGCCACGACCCAGGGGCCTGCGTGGTAGCGAGTTTAAACGTTCCATACAGCACGTACTGGTCCACTCACCCCGGCCGTGCCTACCCTGACGCTCCGGCCGTCGCGTCCGGGCCCAGAGGTGATGTTCTTCGTCCCGACCGGTCGCTGGTCGGGTGTCTGACCAGGGACTGGACGCCGTGAAGTCGTGGTGTCTAAATCGTTACAATTCCCTGATTGACCCGGACTGGTCACGCGCCTAACTTCATTTGAAACGCTTCACTCCATGCTGGATCGCGAGGGAGCGGCGCGTCGCTACAAGGAGGTATTTCATGTTCTCTGGACGGACGGCCGCTCGCGTGGCCGTCGCACTCGGCAGCCTCGCCCTTGTTGGCGGGATGCTTGCTGCGTGCTCATCGAGCGCAGGCGGCTCGAGCGGCCCGACAACCATTTCACTGATGGCGGGTGGAAATGATCCCGCGGCGACGAAGTTCGCGAACGATCTTGCGGCCGCATTCCACAAGGCGAACCCGACGATCACGGTTAAGGTCGACACTCGTCCAGGCGGAACCGACGGTGACAACCTCGTCAAGACCCGCTTGTCGACGGGGACCATGGACGACGTGTTCCTGTACAACACGGGATCTCTGTTCCAGGCTCTGCATCCCGACCAGACGCTGCAGCCGCTGACCGACCAGCCCTGGGTCAAGGACCTCACCAAGGACTTCAAGAACACGGTCAGCACGCCGAAGGGCCTGTACGGCGCTCCGAACGGCACGACCTTCGACGGCGGCATCATGTACAACAAGAAGGTCTACGCGAGGCTCGGCCTCTCCGTACCGACCAGCTGGGCTCAGTTCATCAGTAACAGCGAGAAGATCAAGGCTGCCGGCATCATCCCCGTGCTTGCCTCCTACGGCGACACCTGGACCAGCCAGCTCTTCGTGCTCGCCGACTTCGCGAATGTCAGCGCACAGGACCCCAACTGGGCGACGAACTACACGCACAACAAGGCGAAGTACGTGAACCCGCCAGCGCTGGCCGGTTTCACGCACACCGAGCAGGTCTTCGACATGGGCCTGATGAACAAGGACTACGCGTCGCTGTCGAACGTGAATGCACTCAAGGAACTTGCCACCGGTCAGGCGGCGCAGTACCCGATGATCACCGTGGTGATCTCCAATGTGGTGCAGAGCAACCCGAGCGACGTCAACGACATCGGTTACTTCGCGATGCCGCCTGACTCGGGGACCCCGCACGCGACGGTCTGGGAGGCAGGCGGAGCGTACATTCCGAAGTCGACGACGGGCGCCAAGCTCGATGCGGCGAAGAAGCTCGTCGCCTTCATCAACTCGCCGACAGGCTGCAACATCCAGAACGAGTCGGGCGGCACTCCTTCGGGCCCGTTCGCGATCAGCACGTGCAAGCTACCGGGCAACGCCCCCGCGCTGGTGGCGGATGAGGCCAAGTATCAGACCGAGGGACAGACCGGCCTGGCGCTGGAATTCATCTCACCGATCAAGGGACCGAACCTCGAGAAGATCCTCGTCCAGGTCGGCTCCGGCATCACCAAGGCGCCGGCGGGCGCCGCCCTCTACGACAACGACGTCAAGGCTGAGGCCCAGCAGCTCGGACTCCCGGGCTGGTAGACCGGGAGATCCACATGCCCCCAGGGCATAGCGCCTGACACACGGGGTCGATGACCAGCGGCCATCGACCCCGTGTGTCGCGCCTCAGCTGTAAACCCGACGAGGAGTACATCGTGTCGACGATCAACACCGCGGCCGCAACGCAAGCGGCTGACGTCATCACCGAACCTCGTGTGTCGAAGAAGCGGACGATCAAGTCGTACTACCCAAGGTCTTTCTTTATCCCGACAATCGTTCTGTACGTCGTGTTCTTCGCCATCCCGTCGGTCGCGTCGTTCTACTTCTCATTGACGAGATGGTCGCTGTTCGACTCGCACTTCATCGGGTTCGACAACTTCGTAGAGTTCTTCCAGAATCCGCAGCTCTACACGAGCTTCATCCACACATTGCTTTACGGTGTGATCACATCCGGGGCTAAGGTCCTTATCGGGTTTTTCCTGGCGGTGCTCCTCACCGGCCCCGTGATGGGTCGCGGTTATCTCCGGGCAGTCGTGTTCTTTCCTGTACTGGTTTCGACGATCGGTGTAGGAATCATGTACAAGTCGCTGCTCGACCCGTTTCACGGGATGGTCAACGCCGTTCTCCGGTTCTTCGGATTGCCGCAGCCGGGCTGGTTCACCGATCCGCACCTCGCCATCTACACGATCGCGGCCGTCGACATCTGGAAGGGCGTCGGCATTGCGACGCTCATCTTCATGGCCGGCATTGTCGCCATTCCGCGCGAGTACTTCGAGGCCGCGAGGATCGACGGCGCGGGGGCATGGAGGATCTTGCGCGAGATCACGATCCCGCTGTCGAGGGGGGCGACGGCGACCGTCATCATCCTCTCCCTGATCGGCGGTCTCCGATCCTTCGACATCATCTGGGCCACCACGGGCGGCGGACCCGGCTTCACGAGCGACGTGATTGCATCCGTGATCTACAAGGAATACCAGGCCGGCTTCTACGGCCTCTCGGCCGCCGGGAACGTCGTGCTGTTCCTCGTCGTCACCGTGATCATGGTCCCGCTGACGTATGTGCTCAACAGAAAGCAGGTGCAGCTATGACCCGGGTACGCGGCCGTGCCTGGACCGTGGGCATCATCGCGATCATCGTATCTATCGTCGTCTTCCTGGTGCCATTCATATTTGTCGTGCTCCAGGCATCGAAGACTCCGGCCGATGCGTCGACCCTCGCATTCTCGTGGCCGAAACACTGGCAGTTCTTCTCAAACCTTCGCGCCGTGCTCCAGACCAATTCTGGAATCATCTGGCGCGCCTTCCTCAACAGCGCGATCCTGACCGTGACGTCTGTCACGATAATGGTCATTCTCGCGGCGATGGCCGGCTATGTGCTTGCCCGGCGGAAAAGCAAATGGAATGGGATCGTCAACTTCTTCGTCCTGGCCGGATTGATCGTACCGCCGGCTGTGGTGCCGACCATCTGGGTCCTCCAGCGTCTCCGGCTGTTCGGAACATTGCCGGGAATGATCCTGATCGAGGCCACCTTCGGGCTGTCCTTCTCCATCCTGCTCTTCCGGGCCTTCGTCGGGAACATTCCCCGCGAGCTCGACGAAGCGGCGGTGATCGACGGCGCCGGTCCGTTCACTCTGTTCTTCCGGGTTGTCCTGCCCTTGCTACGGCCCGTGGTGGTGACCGTGGCCGTGGTACAGGCCGTATTCGTGTTCAACGACTTTGCTGGCCCGCTGTACTTCCTGCCGGGCAACGAGCACGCGACCGTCCAGCTCACCCTGTTCACCTTCCAGAGCCAGAACCTGAGCTTCTACAACCTGCTGTTCATGGACATCCTGCTCATCACGATCCCGCCCCTGATCGCCTACATCTTCTCCAACCGGCAGATTGTCGCCGGCCTCACGAGTGGGGCCATCAAAGGCTGACACCGCAGCCGGACGCCGTGGCTGCTCGCCGACGCGACCCGTCGACTCGGGTGGTCAGCCCGCTGCAACCAAGTCCGAGGACCGAGAACGACCAGCACCCACAATGGAGAGGGCCCAATGAGCTGGCAAGCGCTAATGATCGCCGCCGACGAAGACTTTGATGGCGCGCCGCTGCTGCGACGCGAATTCACGCTCGAGGCAGGTCACGGTGCCGTTGCGAGCGCCACGCTCACCCTCACCGCCCTGGGCGTCGTCGAGACCTGGCTCAACGGGCGCCGGATCTCAGACGACGTGCTCACGCCAGGCTGGAGCAGTTACGAATGGCGCCTGCGGTACGCGACCTATGACGTCACTGGCCTAGTCGATCGGAACAACGTACTGGGCATGGCCCTGGGCAACGGCTGGTTCCGTGGGCGACTGGGCTGGTCAGGGCGGTCAGGTTTCTACGGCGCAGAGCTCGGCGCTTTCGCCCAGCTTGAGGTCACATTCGAGGACGGCTCGATCCAGGTCATCGCGACAGATCGGAGCTGGACGGCTGGCCCGAGCGCTGTTGTCGCCAACGACCTGTACGACGGCGAGACTATCGACGCGCGGCTGCGTGACGACTCCTGGCTACAGCCTGGGTTCGCCAGCGATAACTGGGTCGGCGTTCACGTCCTCGACTTCGACACGAAGATCCTCACGCCATACGTCGGCCCCCGCACCCTGCGCTGGAACGAGCTCCCAGTGAAGGAAATCACGACGTCGCCGTCCGGCAAGACGCTCGTGGATTTCGGCCAGAATCTGGTCGGATGGGTGCGCGTCACGGTTCAGGGACCCGCGGGCGCGGAGGTCTCCATCAGGCACGCAGAAGTTCTCGAGCGCGGGGAACTCGGTACTCGACCGCTACGTACGGCCCTTGCGACCGACAGGTTCATTCTGAGCGGCGAGCGGGACGAATTCGAGCCCACGTTCACCTTTCACGGCTTCCGGTACGCCGAGATATCCGGCTGGCCAACCGAGCTCAAGCCTGAGGACCTCACCGCCGTGGCCATCGGTTCCGAGCTCAAACGGACCGGCACTTTCCGCACCTCCGATCCGCTGCTGAACCAGTTCCACGACAACGTCGTCTGGGGCATGCGTGGCAATTTCGTCGACGTACCGACCGACTGCCCGCAGCGCGACGAGCGCCTGGGATGGACCGGTGACATCGCGGCATTCGCACCGACGGCCGCATTCTTGTACGACGTCGACGCGTTCCTCAGCGACTGGCTAGCCGATCTCGCACTGGAGCAGGCTCACCACGACGGAATCATCCCCTACGTCGTTCCCGACGTGCTGAAGTTCCAGGGACTCCCCAATGGCCGGCGCGAGGTCGAGTCGACTGCACTGTGGAGCGACGCGGGCGTGTGGGTTCCGTGGACCCTCTATCAGGCGTACGGCGACGAACAAGTGCTCCGCCGTCAGTTCGAGTCCATGGCGGCGCACGTGCGCCGGGTCCGTTCGCTGCTCTCGCCGAACGGACTATGGCAGACCGGCTTCCAGTTCGGCGACTGGCTCGATCCCGATGCTCCGCCGGACGACCCGGCCAGGGCCAAGGCTGACACCGGTGTTGTCGCAACCGCGTGCGCCTTCCGGTCCGCCGTGATCGTGGCCGAGACGGCCACGATCCTTGGCCGGCAGGCGGAACACGCCGAGTTCGCGGATCTCGCGGCCAGCCTTCGTGCAGCGTTCAACGAGCACTACGTCACCGGAGGCCGCGTTTTCAGCGACTGCACCACCGTGTACGCCCTCGCGATCGTTTTCGGCCTGCTCGATGCGGCCGACGAGACTCTGGCCGCTGACCGGCTTGCCGAACTGTGCGCCCAGGCCGGCTACCGCATATCCACCGGGTTTGCCGGAACCCCGTTCATCACTGACGCGCTCACCAGGACCGGCCACACTGACCAGGCGTACAAGCTCCTGCTCGAGCGCGACTGCCCGTCGTGGCTGTACCCGGTCACCATGGGCGCGACCACTGTCTGGGAACGATGGGATTCGATGCTTCCGGACGGCACGATAAACCCCGGCCAGATGACCTCCTTCAACCACTACGCGCTCGGCGCGGTCGCCGACTGGATGCATCGGGTCGTGGGCGGCGTCGCCCCACTCGCGCCCGGCTACTCGAAGGTGCTCATCGCCCCGCAACCCGGCGGCGGTCTGACGGACGCCGAGACGACACTCGATACCCCACGTGGCCGTGTCGCCGCACGGTGGAGCGTCTCGGGTGACGAACTCACCGTTGACGTCGATCTTCCCGAGGGTGTCGAGGGCGTCCTCCGCCTCCCGGGGCAGGACGATCGACCGCTGGACGGCGGGCATGCGTCGGTCACGGTGCCCGCATGGCAGCCAGCCAGTATGGGGAACTGAAATGACCGACCTCACTCATCTCACCGAAGCGCTCGACGCAGGAGCGCTCGGCACGATCAACCGGCGTCAACGATCGCTGGCAAGCGGAGATAAAGCTGTTCTTCGCCGACGCCGATCCGCGGCCAGACGAGGGGTTCCGTAGGCGGCCCGAGCTACTCCGCCCCGACTGACCGCACGACATTCCGCAGGAGAGTTTCATGCCCGACCTAGCCGCTGTTGAGGAAGCCGTCGCAGCACTGAAGATCGAGTTGCCGTCGTGGGCGTTCGGTAATTCGGGAACCCGGTTCAAGGTGTTTGCGCAGCCGGGCGTGCCGCGGACGCCGCAGGAGAAGATCGACGACGCGGCCAAAGTTCATGAGCTGACTGGCGCCGCGCCGACGGTCGCGCTGCACGTTCCCTGGGACAGCGTGCCGGACTTCGGGGAGCTCGCGGCGTACGCGCGGGAGGCTGGGGTCGCGATCGGCACGATCAATGCCAACGTGTTCCAGGACGACGACTTCATGCTCGGGAGCGTGGCTAACCCGGACCCTGCGGTGCGGCGTAAGGCGGTCGACCGGCTGCTGGAGTGCGTGGACATCATGGATGCGACCGGATCGCGTGACCTTAAGCTGTGGTTCGCCGACGGGACCAATTACCCCGGCCAGGATGACATCCGCGAGCGCCAGGACCGCCTCGCTGACTCCCTGCGGGCGGTGTATGAGCGGCTGGGCGAGCAGCAGCGGCTGCTGCTGGAGTACAAGCTGTTCGAGCCCGCGTTCTACACCACGGACGTGCCGGACTGGGGAACGGCGCTGCTGCACTGCCTGGCGCTGGGGCCACGGGCAGCGGTCGTGGTCGATACCGGGCACCACGCGCCCGGCACCAATATCGAGTTCATCGTGGCGATGCTGCTCCGGCAGGGGCGTCTCGGCGGCTTCGACTTCAACAGCCGCTTTTACGCTGACGACGATCTCATGGTCGGCGCGGCCGACCCGTTTCAGCTGTTCCGGATCCTGCGGGAGGTGATCCGGGCCGGAGCGCTAGGCCCTGAGGCAGGTATCGCGTTCATGCTGGACCAGTGCCACAACATTGAGCCGAAGATCCCGGCTCAGATCCGCTCGGTGATGAACGTGCAGGAGGCGGCCGCCAAGGCGGCCCTGGTCGATTCCGCGGCCCTGGTGGCGGCGCAGCAGGCCGGGGACGTGCTCGGCGCGCACGCCGTGCTCATGGACGCCTATGACACCGATGTCCGTCCGCTGCTGGCGGACATGCGCGCCGGGCAGGGCCTCGACCCCGACCCGGTGTCGGCCTATCACCAGTCTGGGTATCAGGAGAAGATCGTGGCTGACCGCGTCGGCGGCACTCAGGCGGGCTGGGGAAGCTGATGACTACCGACCTGGTGGCTGACCCCGAAGCCGAGCTGATCGCCCGAAGTCACCGGCTCGGCGCGGACCGCCGCAACACGAATTACGCCGGCGGCAACACCTCAGCCAAGGGCCGTGGCATCGATCCGGCGACCGGCGAGAGCGTCGAGCTGATGTGGGTGAAGGGATCCGGCGGCGACCTCGGCACTCTCACCGCTGACGGGCTTGCTGTGCTGAGGCTCGACCGGCTGCGCGGGCTCAGGGCGGCCTATCAGGGACCCGACTGCGAAGACGACATGGTCGCCCTGTTCGACTACTGCGCGTTCGGCACCAGCGGCGCCGCACCGTCGATCGACACCGCCATGCACGGCCTCACCGACGCCGCGCACGTGGACCATCTGCACCCCGACGCGGGCATCGCGTTCGCCACCGCCGCCGACGGCGAGGAACTCACCAGGGAATGCTTCGGCGACCGGGTTGCGTGGGTGCCGTGGCGACGGCCCGGCTTCCAGCTCGGTCTGGACATCGCCGCCGTCCGCGGTGCGCATCCAGGAGCCATCGGCGTGATCCTTGGCGGCCACGGCATCACCGCGTGGGGAGATACCAGCGCTGAGTGCGAGGCGCACTCCCTGGAGATAATCGCGTCGGCCCAGCGCTTCATCGAGAAGCGGGGAACGCCGCGGCCATTCGGGGAAACCGTCTACCAGACGCTCCGGCCGGCCGAGCGCCGGGCCCGCGCCGCCCGGCTGGCACCGGTGATTCGCGGCCTGGCGTCTGCTGACGTGCCGCAGCTCGGGCACTTTACGGACGACGCGGCGGTACTGGACTTTCTGGCCAGGGACAAGCACCCGGCTCTGGCCGCGCTCGGCACGTCGTGCCCTGACCACTTCCTGCGCACCAAGGTGCGCCCGATGGTGCTCGACCTGCCGCCGGACGCGACCATCAAGGCTGCGACTGACCGCCTTGGCGAACTGCACGCCGCCTACCGCGAGGAGTACCAGGCCTACTACGAGCGCTACGCCGACGCCTCGTCGCCGCCGATGCGCGGGGCCGACCCGGCCATTGTCCTGATCCCTGGCGTCGGCATGTTCAGCTTCGGGGCGGACAAGCAGACCGCGCGCGTGGCCGGCGAGTTCTACCTGAACGCGATCAACGTCATGCGCGGGGCGGAGGCAATATCGGCATACCGGCCGATCCCTGAGAGCGAGAAGTTCCGGATCGAGTACTGGGAGCTCGAGGAGGCGAAGCTCCGGCGCCGTCCGACGCCGAAGGCGCTGGCAGGCCGCATCGCCCTGGTCACTGGCGGCGGATCCGGTATCGGGCGCGCCACCGCCGGGCGCCTCGCCCAGGAGGGCGCCTGCGTTGTCGTGGCGGACCGGGATGGGCAGTCGGCGTCGTCCGTCGCGTCCAGTCTCGGTTCTGCTGACGTCGCCGTCCCCGTGACGGCGGACGTGACCAGCGAGGACGACATCGCGGCGGCGCTGGAAGCTGCCGCGCTCGCGTTCGGCGGGGTTGACCTGGTGGTCAACAACGCCGGGCTGTCGATCTCCAAGCCTCTGACCGACACGACCGCGGCGGACTGGGATGCGCTGCACGACGTCATGGCCCGCGGGTCGTTCCTGGTCTCGCGTGAGGCAGCACGGCTAATGACCGCGCAGGGCATGGGCGGTGACATCGTCTACATCTGCAGCAAGAACGCCGTGTTCGCGGGCCCGTCGAACGTCGCGTACGGCGCTGCCAAGGCTGACCAGGCCCACCAGGTGCGGCTGCTCGCCGCTGAGCTGGGCGAGCATGGGATAAGAGTCAACGGGATCAACCCGGACGGCGTGGTGCGCGGATCCGGGATCTTCGCAGGCGGCTGGGGAGCGTCACGGGCCGCCGTGTACGGGGTGCCGGAGTCCGAGCTAGGCGAGTTCTACGCCCGGCGGACTTTGCTCAAGCGCGAGGTGCTGCCCGAGCACGTGGCAGCCGCGGTCTTCGCGCTCTGCGGCGGCGATCTGCCGCTGACCACCGGCCTGCTCATCCCCGTCGATGCCGGAGTAGCGGCCGCCTTCCTGCGATGAGCCTGGTGTGAACGATCGCGTCGTAGCAGCCGTGGACCTTGGTGCGTCAGCCGGGCGGGTCATCGCCGCCCGCGTGACGGCGTCCGGCATCGAGCTGCACGAGGTGAGCCGGTTCCCCAACGAACCCGTATCGGCCGGCGGGACGCTCTACTGGGACATCCTGCGGCTCTATGGCTCGGTGGTGTCCGGGCTTCGCTCAGCCGCGTCGTCATTCCCGCTGGCCAGCGCGGGCATTGACGCCTGGGGCGTGGACTACGGGCTGCTCGACGCCACCGGCGCGCTGCTCGGCAACCCGGTGCACTACCGGGACTCGCGCACTGACGGCGTGACCGTCCCGGTTCCGCACGCCGACCTGTACGCGGTCACCGGCACGCAGTACCTGCCGTTCAACACGATCTACCAGCTCGCCGCCGCGGCGGGCACGCCGGCCCTGTCCGCGGCCAGAACGCTGCTCCTCATCCCCGACCTTCTCGCATACTGGCTGACCGGCTCGGTAGGGGCCGAGGTCACCAACGCCTCGACAACCTCGCTGCTCGACATCTCCACCAGGCAGTGGGCCACTGCCACGATGCAAATGGCCGGGATATCACCCGGATTGTTTCCGCCGCTGCGTCGGGCAGGAGATGTCATTGGCCTCATCACCGAGAGTGCCGCCTGTTCCGTGCCGCTGGTAGCGGTCGGCTCGCACGACACTGCCTCGGCTGTTGCGGCGGTGCCCGCCTGCGGTCCGGATTTTGCCTATATCTCCTCCGGGACCTGGTCGCTGGTGGGCATGGAACTGCCTGCACCGGTGCTGACCGAGGACAGCAGGCGGGCGAACTTCACTAACGAGGCAGGCCTGGACGGGACCATCCGGTACCTGCGGAACGTGACCGGCCTGTGGCTGCTGCAGGAGTGCCAGCGGCACTGGGGACCAGCAGGCCCTGCTCTGGACGCGCTGCTGGCTGAGGCGGCTGCTGCGGAGCCCCTGCGGTTCGTGATCGACGCCGACGACCCGGTATTCACGCCGCCAGGAGATATGCCCTCGCGCATCGCCACCTGGCTGGCAAGCAGGGGCCTGCCAGCACCGTCGAGTCCGGCCGAGGTTGTCCGATGCGTTCTCGACAGCCTGGCGATCGCCTACCGGCGAGCGCTGATTGCCGCCCAGTCCCTGTCAGGGCGCCACGCCGACGTGGTTCACCTCGTCGGGGGCGGCTCCCGGAACGAGTTGCTTTGCCAGCTGACCGCTGACGCCAGCGGGCTGCCGGTGGTGGCCGGTCCGGCCGAGGCCACCGCCCTCGGAAACGCACTCGTGCAGGCGCGGGCCCTCCGGGCTGCGCCGGGCTCGCTGGAGGAGATGCGGCAACTGATGCGCTCTGGCGTCTCCGGGGCTCGCCTGCGGCGATACGCTCCGTCCGGCAACGGACGGGCATGGGATGCGGCCCAGCGGCGGGCCGGCCTGAGCTGATGGTTACTCATGCTTAGTGGCCAGTGCGCCGTCAGACGGAACACCCATTTGACACGTTCCAACCCAGCCCAGAGACTGGCAGTCAGCCCACTAAGAAGCAGGTGAACGTGGCTGTCAGCATCAGGGAGGTTGCCGCTGAGGCCGGCGTCTCCGTCGCCACGGTGTCGAACGTGCTCAACCGGCCGGAGATCGTGGCGCAGCGGACGCGGGACCGGGTGAACGCTGTTATCAGGGATCTCGGCTTCGTCCGGAACGAGTCGGCTCGCCAGCTCCGCGCCGGGCGCAGCCGGACGATCGGACTGGTTGTGCTCGATGTGGCCAACCCGTTCTTCACCGACCTCGCGCGTGGTGTTGAGGACGAGGTCAGCGAGGCTGGCCTGGCAGTGATTCTGTGCAACAGCGACGACCGTGAGAGCAAAGAACGGCGCTACCTGGAGTTGCTTGAGGAGCACCGGGTGCAGGGCGTGCTGATCACGCCGGTGGCCGGTGCTGACACGACCCTCGCTGGCCTGCAGCGACGGGGCACGCCAGTAGTGCTGGTGGACAGCAGAGCGCCCTCCCGCGGCCAGTGCTCTGTCGCCGTCGACGACGTACTCGGCGGGGACCTGGCCGTGACGCACCTGCTCGACAACGGGCATAAGCAGATTGCCTACGTGAGCGGCCCCCCGGCGCTCCGCCAGGTTGCCGACCGGCGAGACGGGGCGCTGCGCGCCCTGCGGCGGGCAGGCCGGTCGCCGCAGTCGCTCCAGGTGATCGAGACGTCGGCGCTGAATGTGGCGGCGGGCAAGTGGGCAGGAGCCGCGATCACCTCGATCCCCGCGTCATCCCGGCCGACGGCCGTGTTCTGTGCCAACGACCTCATGGCACTGGGCGTGCTGCAAGAGATGACCCGCAATCACATTCGGGTCCCTGAGGACATATCAATCGTCGGATACGACGACATTGACTTCGCCGCGGCCGCTGCGGTGCCGCTGACATCGGTGCGCCAGCCTCGGCACCAGCTGGGCCGCACGGCAGCACGGCTTCTCCTGGAAGAGGCCGCCGACGACGATGTCACGCACCAGCACCGGCAGGTGATCTTCGAGCCTGAGCTCGTGGTCCGTCAGTCGACGCAGGCGCCGCCAGTCGACCCCGTCGTCCTGCCGCCAGGGCTGAGGCAGGCGACGCCGGTGGCCCTCAGCGAGCCGTGACAGGCGCTCTGCGCAGCCGCCCGCCGTGAGGCGAAGCTGCCAGGCGGCCCGTGGCCTCGAGCAGGAGCCAGAGGAAGATGGATTGCCTCCCTTCGGCCGGACGCCGGCTGGAGGCAGTAGTGATGCGCCTCGAGTGCCGGGAAGGATTGCTGGTTGGAGATCGCGCTGTTCGCCACGTGCCTGGCTGACACGCTATTCCCGGACGCCGCCAAGGCGACGGTGACGGTGCTCGAGCGGCTGGGGCACCAGGTCGAGTTCCCGGCCGCTCAGACCTGCTGCGGGCAGATGCACATCAATACCGGCTACCAGCGGGAGGCCCTGCCGCTGATCCGTCGTTACGTGGACACCTTCGAGCCGCATGAGGTGATCGTGGCCCCGTCGGGGTCGTGCGTCGGCTCGATCGCCCACCAGCACGCGCTGGTCGCCCGCCGCGCCGGGGACACCGAGCTGGCCACCAGGGCCGAGGCGGTAGCCGCCCGGACCTACGAGCTGTCGCAGCTGCTGACCGACGTCCTCGCGGTCGAGGACGTGGGCGCGTACTACCCGCACCGGGTGACCTATCACCCGACCTGTCATTCGATGCGGCTACTCGGCGTGGGTGACCGGCCGCTGCGGCTGCTGCGGAGGGTGCGGGGGATCGACCTGGTGGGGCTGCCCCAGGCCGACGAGTGCTGCGGGTTCGGCGGTACGTTCGCGGTGAAGAACCCGGACGTCTCGACGGCGATGCTGGCGGACAAGATGCGCAACCTGCTGGCCACCGGCGCAGAGGTATGCACCGCAGGCGACTCCTCGTGCCTCATGCACATCGGCGGCGGGCTGTCGCGGCTGCGGGCCGGCGTGCGGACAGTGCACCTGGCGGAGATCCTGGCGAGCACGTGAGCACATTTCTCGGACTGCCGACCGCGCCGCCCGGTGTGGGCCACCTGCGCCAGGAGGCCCCTTTCCCGGTGGCCGCGCGGCAGGCGGTCGGCAACGGGCAGTTGCGCCGCAACCTGCGCAAGGCCACCACGACGATCCGGGCCAAGCGGGCGGCGGTGGTCAGCGAGCTGCCGGACTGGGAGCAGCTGCGGGCTGCCGGACAGGCGATCAAGGCGCGCACCATGGCCGATCTCGGCGGCTATCTGACGCAGCTCGAGGCCGCAGTGGAGGCGCGCGGCGGCACCGTGCACTGGGCCCGCGACGCCGCGGAGGCCAATCAGATCGTGACCCGGCTGGTGCGCGACGCGGGCGCCACCGAGGTAGTCAAGGTCAAATCCATGGCGACCGACGAGATCGGGCTGAACGACGCGCTCGCCGCTGCCGGGATCGCGGCTCACGAGACCGACCTGGCCGAGCTGATCGTTCAGCTCGGCCGCGACCGGCCGTCGCACATCCTCGTGCCGGCCATCCACCGGAACCGAGCCGAGATCCGGGACATCTTCGCCAGGGAGATGGCCGGGGTGGATCCGGGTCTCACCGACGAGCCGGCCGCGCTCGCCGAGGCAGCCAGGCGCTACCTGCGGCGCAAATTCCTGACCGCGACCGTAGCCGTTAGCGGCGCGAACTTCGCGGTGGCGGAGACGGGAACGCTCTGCGTGGTGGAGTCGGAGGGGAACGGCCGGATGTGCCTGACCCTGCCGCGCACGCTGATCACCGTGATGGGCATCGAAAAGGTGATCCCGGCCTGGGCAGACCTCGGGGTGTTCCTGCAGCTGCTGCCGCGATCCTCGACCGGCGAGCGGATGAACCCGTACACCTCCCTGTGGACGGGGGTGACGCCGGGCGACGGGCCGCAGGCCTTCCACCTGGTGCTACTGGACAACGGCCGGACCGCGACGCTGGCCGACCCGGCAGGCCGCGACGCTCTGCACTGCATCCGCTGCTCGGCGTGCCTGAACGTCTGCCCCGTGTACGAGCGCACCGGCGGGCACGCCTACGGCTCGGTGTACCCGGGGCCGATCGGCGCGGTGCTGTCCCCGCAGCTGACGGGCATAGCCGACAACGCGTCGCTGCCGTTCGCCTCGACGCTGTGCGGCGCCTGCTTCGATGCCTGCCCGGTGCGGATCGACATCCCGGCCATGCTGGTGCACCTGCGGGCCCGGCACGTCGACGAGGACATCAGGGAACGACGGCTGCCCTCGCCGGAGGCCGTCACCATGGCCGCGGCATCGTGGGTCATGGCCGACCCGGCCCGGTACGCGGCGGCCCAGACCGCGAGCCGGGCCGGCCGTCTGCTGCGCAGGCGCGGCCGGATCGGCGCGCTGCCGCCGCCACTGTCCGCCTGGACCACCGCCAGGGACGCGCCGGTGCCGCCTCGCCAGACGTTCCGGCAGTGGTGGCGTGAACAGGGCAGGCCATGACCGCGCGTGACGAGGTGCTCGCACGCATCCACACCGCCCTGCGGTCAGGCGGGACCGGCGCCGGCGGCCACGTTCCGGCGGAATACCGGACCAGCGGAGACCTCAGCGGCTTGCAACTCCTCGACCTGCTGGCCGAAAGGCTCGCCGACTACCGCGCCATCGTGCGCCGGGCGACCCCGCCGACGCTTGCCGACGAGATCAGCGCCGCGCTCAGCGAACGCGGCGCCCGCCGCATCGTCGTGCCGCCCGGTCTGAACATCGAACTGGCCGGCTCGGCCGACGTCACCGTGGACACGGGCCTGACGCCTGCCGAGCTGGACACCTTTGACGGCGTCGTCAGCCGGGCGGCCATCGCTATCGCCGAGACCGGCACGATCGTCCTGGACGGCTCGCCCGGACAGGGCCGGCGCGCGATCACCCTGGTCCCCGACTACCACGTGTGCGTCGTGGAGGCTAGTCAGGTGGTGCACCTCGTGCCGGAAGCTGTCGCCCGGCTCGCGAGCGCCGCCAGCCGTCCGCTGACCTGGATCAGCGGCCCGTCGGCAACCAGCGACATCGAGCTGGAACGGGTCGAGGGCGTGCACGGCCCGCGCAGGCTGGAGGTGATCCTGGTGGCAGGGGAGCAGGACCCGGGCGGCTCGTAACCGGGGAATATCTTTGGGGTATATATCGTTATTAGGGCTATTAGGGAGTTAGCTGCCTGGCTGATGCCAGGCACCGCGGGGGGCGGGAGATGGCAGGCGACGCAGAGACGACAGGGCCGCGACTGGCTGGCAGGGGAGCCGGCGGCGGTGATGATGGCACGGCGGCCGCAGGCGGCCAGGATGGCCGTAAGACCGCACCGGACACCGAGCGGCTGCTGACCCCGGCCGAGGTGGCGGCGATGTTCCGGGTTGACCCGAAGACCGTGACCCGGTGGGCGCGCGACGGCAGGCTGACGGCGGTGCGGACGCTCGGCGGCCACCGGCGCTACCTGGAGGCCGAGGTGCTGGCGCTGTTGCGGGCGGCACACGCGGCCGACTCCCGGTAGCAGCGGCGGCAAGCCGTCTGGCGCGCCCCGCCACAGTGCTGGCTGGAGTGCATAGAGTTTGCCTGTGGCAGATCCGGCGAAGTACCGGCCGGCGCCTGGCTCTATCCCGGAGTCGCCTGGCGTGTACCGGTTTCGTGACGAGCGGGGCCGGGTCGTCTACGTGGGCAAGGCGAAGAGCCTGCGATCCCGGCTCAACTCGTATTTTGCCGACTTCGCGAGCCTGCATCCGCGCACGCAGTCGATGCTGCGCGCGGCCGCAGGCGTCGACTGGACCGTCGTCAGCACCGAGGTCGAGGCCCTGCAGCTGGAGTACTCCTGGATCAAGGAGTTCGATCCGCGATTCAACGTCCGGTACCGCGACGACAAGAGCTACCCCTACCTCGCCGTGACCATGGACGAGGAGTTCCCGCGCGTGCAGGTCATGCGCGGCGCCAAGCGCCGGGGCGTGCGGTACTTCGGCCCGTATTCTCACGCCTGGGCGATCAGGGACACCGTGGACACCCTGCTCCGGGTGTTCCCCGTGCGGACCTGCTCGGCCGGCGTGTTCAAGCGGGCTGGCCAGATCGGCCGCCCGTGCCTGCTCGGCTACATCGACAAGTGCTCGGCGCCATGCGTCGGCCGGATCGACGCGGCTGACCACCGGCTCCTCGCCGAGGAGTTCTGCGACTTCATGGCCGGGCAGACCGGCCGGTTCATCAAGCGGCTGGAAACCCAGATGCGCGCGGCCGCCGCCGCCGAGGAGTACGAGCGAGCGGCCCGGCTGCGGGACGATATCCAGGCTCTCCAGCGGGCGCTGGAGAAGCAGGCCGTGGTGCTGCCGGACGGGACCGACTGCGACGTGATCGCGCTCGCCGAGGATCAGCTCGAGGCTGCCGTACAGATTTTCTACGTGCGCGGCGGCCGGGTGCGCGGCCAGCGCGGCTGGGTGCTGGACAAGGTCGAGGACGTGACGTCCGGCGAGCTGGTGGAGCATTTCCTCGGTCAGGTGTACGGCGATGATCCGGCGGCGGCTGACGGACCGGCGGCCGCGCGTGTCCAGACCTCGAGGATCCCGCGCGAGGTGGTCGTGCCGACCCTGCCGCCCGACGTCGCCACGGTCGAGGCCTGGCTTGGCGACAAGCGCGGCGGCCGGGTGAGCCTGCGCGTGCCGCAGCGCGGCGACAAGAAGGCACTGCTGGAAACCGTGGCGAGGAATGCCGGCGAGACGCTCACGCTGCACAAGACGCGGCGGGCGAGCGACCTGACCACGCGCAGCCGTGCGCTCGGTGAGATCCAGGAGGCACTCGAGCTGGACGAGGCGCCGCTGCGGATTGAGAGCTACGACGTATCCAACCTGCAGGGCACGCACGTGGTCGCGTCCATGGTGGTGTTCGAGGACGGGCTGGCCCGCAAGTCGGAATACCGCCGCTTCGCCATCCGCGGCCTGGACGGGACCGACGACGTGGCCGCGATCCACGAGGTGATCAGCCGCAGGTTCCGGCGCTACCTGGAGGAGCAGGCGGCAGCCCCGCCAGGCCTCGACGAGCTGGCCGCGGGTGCCGACAGCGACCGGCGCAAGTTCGCCTACCCGCCGAACCTGCTGGTGATAGACGGCGGGCCGGCGCAGGTGTCGGCAGCGGTCAAGGCGCTCGACGAGCTGGGCATCGTGGACGTAGCGGTCTGCGGCCTGGCGAAGCGGCTGGAGGAGGTCTGGCTGCCCGGCGACGACGGCCCGGTCATCCTGCCGCGCTCTAGTGAAGGGCTCTACCTGCTGCAGCGGGTGCGGGACGAGGCACACCGGTTCGCCATCACCTTTCACCGGTCCCGGCGCGCGGCCGCGCTCACCAGCAGCCAGCTTGATGAGGTGCCCGGTCTCGGCCCGGCTCGGCGGGGAGCCCTGCTGAAGCGGTTCGGCTCAGTCAGGAAGCTGCGGGCGGCGTCGGTCACGGACATCGCGGCGGTGCCAGGATTTGGCCTGCGGACGGCGCAGGCGGTGTACGAGGCCCTCCATGCCGAGGCAAGCCCCGCCGACCAGCCAGCGGCCCAGTCGCTGCCCTGAGGTGGCCTCAGGGCTGGTTCGGGGATGATCCCGATGTTCCGCAGGGCCGCCGGGGCCCTAATCTCCGAGCCATGACGATGTTATTTCGCTGGGTTGCTCTGCCCCTCGCGGCCGCCAGCCTGCTGGCCATCGCCGCCTGCGGTGCGGTCCACCCCACCACGATCACGACAGACGACAAGACCGAGCAGGTGGCCATCACCGACGTTCATATCAGCGGCGGTTCCGGCGACATCACCGTGCGCCCTGGCAACCACGGGCAGGTGCGGATCCACCGGACGATCAGGTATGCCGGCGACGCACCGTCTGGCACTACCTTCCGGATCGAGGGCAGCACCCTGTTCCTGACCACGAATTGTGGCCGCCACTGCGGCGTCGACTATGACGTCCAGGTGCCCGAGGGTGTCACCGTGACCGGCACGACCGACGCCGGCGACGTCCGCCTGACCGGAGTGTCGAAAGTGGATATCGATGTGCACGCGGGCGACGTCAGCGTCACCCGTGCCACCGGACCAGTACAGATCAGATCGGATTCCGGTGACATCGGCGCCACGGATCTTCGTGGGGCCACCACCGACCTGCAGGCTGGGCTTGGCGATATCACCGTTAACCTGTTCTCTGCGGGCAGCGTGACAGCCAGGACGCTCGCCGGGGACATCCGCGTCCGGGTGCCGTCCGGCACCGGATACCGGATCCATGCCAGCACCGGCGCCGGCGACACGAACCTGGCAGTGCCGAACGATCCGAATGGCACCTACCTGCTCAGCCTTCAGGCCAAGGTCGGTGACGTCGTAGTCTCTGCGGGGACCGCAGGGTGAGCTAAGGTCCGACTACGCACAGTCCGTGGGGGCGGAGAATGAGCGCTGACAGCGCGACACCGCAGGCACAGCAGGAGATCGTCATCATCACCGGGCTGTCTGGTGCCGGCCGCAGCACCGCCGCGAAGTCGCTGGAGGACCTGGACTGGTTCGTCGCGGACAACCTGCCCGTCGACCTGCTGCCGACAATGGCGGATCTGGCCCGCCGGGCAGGTGACGCGGTGCCCCGGCTGGCCGCCGTGGTGGACATCCGCAGCCGCGCCTTCTCGATCGACCTCAAGTCCGCGATCAGCGACCTGAACGCGCGCGGCGTCCGGCCGTACGTCGTTTTCCTTGAGGCGTCCGACGAGACGCTGGTGCGCCGCTTCGACAGCGTGTCGCGCCCGCATCCGCTGCAGGACACCGGGCGTGTCATCGACGGGATCGCGGCCGAGCGCGAGCTGCTGCAGGGCATGCGGGCCGAGGCAGACCTGGTCCTCGACACGACCAAGCTGAACGTGCACGAGCTGCGGGCCCGGATGCGGGACGCGTTCGGCACGGAGGGGGACGTTGGTCTCCGCGTGACAGTGGTCTCGTTCGGCTACAAGTACGGCCTCCCGGTGGACGCGGATATGGTCGCCGACTGCCGGTTCCTGCCGAACCCGCACTGGATACCGGAGCTGGCGCCGCAGACCGGCGAGGACAAAGCGGTCATTGAGTACGTGCTCGGCCAGCCCGGTGCCTCGGAGTTCATGGCCGCGTTCGTGCGCGCCGTCGGCATCGCGCTGGACGGCTTCGGACGCCGGGGCCGGCACGACGTGCTGATCGCTGTCGGCTGCACCGGCGGGAAGCACCGCAGCGTCGTTATGGCCAACTTGATGGCAGACATGCTCGCCCAGTCCTGGCCGGGGATCCAGGTCACGCACCGGGACCTGGGCCGGGAATAGTGACGGCCGGACATACGCAGGGAC
>DASQIW010000155.1:0-5306 GCA_035631375.1 Streptosporangiaceae bacterium | reverse complement strand
CGTAGCTCACTGATCGTCGGCTTGCTCATAACGCCCATAGCGCCCTCCCCCGAAATCGCCTTAGTCCCGACCTTACGCGGCACGACGAGCCCGCCCCTCGCCGTATCCGAGCAGGGCCGCGTGAAGGACGGTGGCCACAGTTATGGAGATCCTGTGGACGTGCTGAGTGAGCAAGATGCGCCGGTCAGCCCATTGGGCAGCCGGGCTTCGCCCGCGCCTCCCCTGAGTTACTGCTCACCATCAGGCACGACTCGTCCACCGCCTCGAAAGCGCTGGCCTGAATCCGCTTCAGCAGGGACACGAGGGCGTCCGGCCACTGCGGATACGCGCTGCCCTGGAAGTACCAATTACTACCATTATCGGCAAGAATCAGGCCGTAATCCTGCATCTCGGTGAGCACGGCTCGGGCATCCGCGCAGAACGGCTGCGAGCTACTGCAGAACGTGGCGACGTCGAAGCTGGCCTTGAGCCGGAACCTGGCGCCCATAGGCGGCAGTGTCGACGTCGACCCTGACCCTGCCTCGTGCCTGGCCGGCCACAGATACGCCGCTGCGGTCCTGTTGGCGGTGAACCGGATCGCATGCGTGATCGGCCGACCTTGGGCTACCGCAGCCTGAATCTGGGCGTAGTCAAGCAGGCCAGGCAGGATCGGCAGTCCGGCGGCATCGGCTGAGGTCCATCCGGCCGGCCGAAGCGCATTGGATGTCAGCTGCCACGTTGCGCCGGAGCCTGCCGTCGGGTCGCTGGTGCTGTATCGGGCGTTATACAGCTCGTACAGCCTGCAGGTGGATGAGTTCACCATGATCGCGTGCCGGTCGCCGTCCGCGCTCGCGCCGCCCTCGATGGGAGTGTCGGGCCCGAACGGATAGCCACCCGTATCACTCTCTGTCGCGTACTCAAAACTGACCGCAACTGACGGATGCGCACTCGTCACTACCGTGAACGGGATGCCGTACGGATAGCCGCCAGGATCTGGCCCGAAGTCCGGGTGCAGGTACGTTGACGATGAGTCCATGCTCTGCATCCAGGCGGCACTCTGCGAGTCCACCGGCAGCTTGGAGATGTTGGTATTCCACACGTTGTCGGCAGGGAACATCGGGCAGTTGGTCGCGCCCGGCACCGTGGTCCCTGTGAGGGCGCCGACGGCGGGCGGAGCGGACGCGGACGGAGCGGACGCGGACGGAGCGGACGATGTGGCGGTCGCGCTTGGCTGCGCGGAGTGCACGGCCGAGGTGACCCGCGGGGCGGAGCAGCTGGCGCTCGCGGCAGTGATCGCAATCAGCGCGGCGGCCGTGCCCAGTCGCCAAGCCCGCATTGTCGGGCGCGGCGGCTTCGAGATCACCGTCGCATCCTGGCACGGACCCGCCGAGAGGACCGGCGATCCAGGCAGAACGGATGTGCGCTACCGAAGGGCGTCGAAGTCGAGCCCGGCGACGACCCATTCAGCGATCTTCGACGTTCACGCCCGGATCGCCCAGGCGCCGGTAAACGGCGGGCAGACGACGCAGCCGTCGCATTCAAGGACCTCGGCCAGCAGCCGGCCCGCCAGCGTCGGCGGGTCGACGTCGGCCCGGGTGGCTACGCTCAGTTTCTCCATCAGCGGCACCAGGGCCGACACGATGTTGGCCCAGCCCCAGGCCGGGGCATCGGGCCCGCCCTCGGCGAGCCCCTCGACCAGCAGCCGCGGCCCAGACAAGCCTGCCTGGCGGTACAGGCTGAACAGTGCCGGACCCAGCCTGGCCTCGATTCCCGCCTTCTCGGCTGTCTCCAGGAGCCACGCGCGGACCTGCCCCCACAGCGGCGGCTGAGGGCTGGCCCACAGGTAGCCCAGGTCGCACTCGTGCATGATGACAAGCCCGCCGGGGCGTACCCGCACGGCGGCTTCGCGCAGCGCACGAGCCGGGTCTGGCAGGTGCAGCAGGATCAGCCGCCCCGTCACGGCGTCGAAGCCGTCCTCGATCCCGTCCAGGGTCTGCGCGTCGGCCACCCGGAACTGCACGTTCGGGGCGTTCGTGTGCCGCCGCGCGAACTCCACCGCCTCCGCGTCCTTCTCGATGCCGACCACGGCGCCCGTTGGGCCGACCAGTTCGGCGACCAGCCTGGCCACATTGCCCGCGCCGCTGCCCAGATCGAGCACCCGCATCCCGGGCGCCAGCCCGACCGCCTCCAGCAGACGCCTAGTGAGCGGATCGAACAGCCTGCTCTGCGCCAGCAGCCGTTCGTCCTCTGCGGCGCGGTCCGCGTTGAAGTAGTCCATCTGCAGTCCTCCTGCGACAAGTGTCGGCGGGAGGGATCCGGGTGTCGTTCGGCTAGAGCGCGAACTCCTTAACAATGCGTGCAGACCTGCTGACGTCGCACTTACCCTCGTTCACGGAACAGGGGACGGTTTGGCCAGGTATAACAAGACGTGTCCGACGAGTCGGGTGCGACCAGTCCTGACCGAAGCGGAAGGGAGATACTCGGCGTGAGACCCGTCCTCCCCCGGCTCTTGGCGAGCGCTTTCGCGAGAAGCACGCTCGCGGTTCTCTGCGCGAGCGTGCTCGTCGCCTGCTCCGGCATCGGCACCAGGTCGCCGAGCGGCCACACCTCGCCCAGCAGTGCCACGGGCCCGATCACCATCGGTGCGTCGTTGTCACTGACCGGCCCCTTCTCCGATGACGGCCAAGCGTTCAGGAAGGGGTACGAGCTATGGGCCAGCGACGTCAACGGAAGCGGCGGGATCGATGGTCGGCCCGTCAAGCTGACCATCATCGATGACGCGAGCTCGCCGAACCAGGTGGTCACGAACTACCAGACGCTGTTCGGCGCGGACCACGTGGACCTGGCTTTCGGGCCGTTCTCATCACTGCTGACCGCTCCGGCGTCAGCGGTGGCGGCGCGATACGGAATGGCGTTCGTAGAAGGAGCGGGCGGCGCGCCGTCGGTCTTCGACACCCCGTCCAATCAGGCTGACCACAACGTATTCGACGTGAGCCTGCCGGTCGCGGACGAGATGGTCCCCTTCGTTGACTGGATCGCCTCGCTGCCGCCTAGCCAGCGGCCGACGACGGCGGCGTACCCGATGGCTCAGGACCCGTTCGCCGACCCGCCGGTCCAGCTAGCCCAGACGCTGCTACAGAAGCTTGGGCTCCAGACTGTGTACTCGAACGTATTTCCCTCGGTGCTGTCCGCTTATAAGGACCCGGCCGACCAGGTGGCCGCGAGCGGTGCGCAGGTCGTGGTGCTCGGATCCACCGACGTGCCGACCGTCAGTGCCTTCATGAAGGAGTTCGAGCTGCAGCGGTACACGCCCAAGCTGTTCATTGCGGCGGCGGGGCCGGACCAGGGCGGGGCATTCACTTCTGAAGTCGGTTCTGGTAACGCCAACGGGATGATGGTGCCCAACGGCTGGTTCCCTGGGTATCGCAACGCGACAAGCCAGCAGATGGTGCGAGAGTACGTCGCGCGGTACCACGGGACGGCTTCCGGCGTGAACGCCGACGTGGCTGAGGCATACTCGGTGGGCCAGGTAATGGAGCAAGCGGTCGCCGCCACTGGCGGCACCGACAACGCCAAGATCATCAGTTTTCTGCATAGCGGCGTCACGCTCACCAGCGTGCAGGGCCCGGTGAAATTCGACGCGCTAGGTGAAAACGGGGCTGCAGCGGCCTTCATTTTCCAGTGGCAGCAGGGCTCCTTCAATCAGGTCCTGCCGACACGTACAGCAGGCTCGGTGCAGATCACCTCCACCAAGCCGCCGTGGACGAGCTGAGTTTCTACCGATGGAGCCATCCCGGCCTGACCGCTCTTTTGTTTACGGCTTGGCCGCGACATCACGATTTGGGCCGTTAAAGTGACGTGCCATAGTCGTGCAGCCGAGCTGTCGGTTTTCGGCGCTTGCCGGGTCGGCAGGGACAGCTGCCTGACAAGAGCGTGTGACCAGCAAGGACACCAGAAGTGAGAACCCAAAAAGCTGCGAGCGCCACTAAGTCCGCCCGGCGCGCTCAGGACAGGGCGGGCTCGCGCAACCTGAGTCCGCGCCGGTCGAGGTTGCGGGATTGGCCAGTCTCCCAGCGGCTGATTTCGGTGATCGTGCTGGCACTCGTGATGGGTCTGGTCTTTGGCGGGTTGCGAGTCGCGGATGCGGCCGACAGCGCGGCCCAGTTCGGCCGCGTGGCGCAGCTCGCCAACCTCGGACAGCAGGTCACCGGCCTGGTGCAGGCCCTACAGGACGAACGCGACCAGACGACCGGGCTACTCCCCCTCACCAGTCCTAAGGACCTTCAGCACTCGTATGACGCGACGAACGCCGTAGCCGCCAAGGTGCTGGCGCTGACCGCTGGGATCGGCGGCTCCTACCCGGCAAACATCCGGTCCAGAGTGGCCGCGGTGGTCTCGGTGATCAGGAATCTCAAGGCGCTGCGCAGCACAGCCCTGGCCAGCCAGTCCGCGCTTGCCGTGATCGCTGACTATGCACCTCCCATCGGCGACATGATTCTCCTGACCGACCTGATCGCGCAGGGTACGTCCGACTCCGGTCTCGCCAATGACGTCCAGGCGCTCAACGCCCTGGCCCTGGCGAAGGATCAGGCCGCTCAGCAGCGTGCCCTCTTGTTCAGCGCGCTTAACCAGCAGCTATTTGCCAACGGCGTGCAGCAGGCGGTGAACACTGCCCAATCCGAGGAGCTCAACGATCTGACTGCGTTCGACACGACCGCTACGGCTGCCGAGCAAACCACCTTCAACAACACCGTGGCCGGCCCGCTGGTGAACAAGGCTCAGGACATTGAGCTCTACATCCTGTCTGTCGGCAGTCTGGATATCGGTGCAGGCGCCCTAGGGATTAGCCCGACCGCAGCGCCTGGCCAGTGGTACTCGGCGATGTCACGCAAGGTCGACGACATGCAGCAGGTCGAGCGCGGGATGACTGGATCCATCGTTGCGCGCGCCCAGTCGCTGCAGCGGAGGGCGGAACTGTCCGCGCTGATCAACGCCGTCCTGACGGCCATGATCCTGCTCCTCGTGCTGATCGCCACCCTCGCGGTAGCCAGGTCCCTTGTCGGGCCGCTGCGCAGGCTTAAGGAAGGCGCGCTCAACGTCGCGATGGTTCAGCTGCCCGAGCGGGTCCGGCGGCTAGGCGAGGCCACCGATTCGACGCCTGTCCTGGAGGTGGAGCCGATCGACGTGGCGTCCGCCGATGAGATCGGTCAGGTCGCCCGCGCATTCGACCAGGTGCATTCGGAGGCAGTGCGGCTGGCCGGCAACGAGGCAATGCTGCGCAACAGCTTCAATGCGATGTTCGTCAGCCTGTCCCGGCGCAGCCAGTC
>DASQIW010000154.1:0-12155 GCA_035631375.1 Streptosporangiaceae bacterium | reverse complement strand
CCACGGTTTCCAGCAGCCGGTAGCGCACCTCGTGCTCGCCGCTCGCAACGACCAGAGACTTGTCCACCAGCGACGCGACGATGTCCACGATCGCCGCGCGGTCGCCGCCGAGCGAGCAGACCTGCTCGGCGCTATCCGGTGTGGCACCGCCGCTGAACACCGCAAGGCGCCGCAAGACGGCCTGCTCGCGATCGTCGAGCAGGTCCCAGCTCCAGTCCACGATCGCGCGCAACGTCTGGTGCCGGGGCAGCGGACTCCTCGTACCGACCGACAGCAGCGCGAACCTGTCATCGAGCCGGTCGGCCACCTGAGCGGGGGTTAGCGCCCGCACTCGCGCTGCGGCCAGTTCGATGGCCAGCGGGATCCCGTCCAGGGCTCGGCAGATCCGGACCACTGACTCCACCGAGTCGGCGCTGACTCCGAACCCCGGACGGACGGCCGCCGCCCGGTCGGCGAATAGTCGCACCGCTGGGCTGGCGGCCGCCTCATCGACATCAGCGCCAGCCGGCGGGAGCGGCAGCGACGGCACCGGGCAGAGCGTCTCGCCGGTCAGGCCCAGCGGCTCGCGGCTGGTGGCCAGGATGCGCATGCCAGGAGCGTCCGCGAGGACCTGGCCGGCCAGTTCGGCGACGGCGTCCAGGACGTGCTCGCAGTTGTCAAGCACGATGAGCGCCGTGCGCGCTGCGAGCACCTCGCTCAGGCGGTCTAGCGGCTCCATGGCAGCGAGCCGGGCGGCCTCGACCGCATCGACCGGCCAGCCCGTTTCGCGGCCGTCGATTGCCGTCAGCACAGCGTTAGGGACGTCCATTGCGTCCCGCACCGGCGCGAGGGGCACGAACCAGATTCCATCGGGTGCCTGGTCGGCCAGCCGGGCGCTGACCTCGATTGAGAGGCGGGTCTTTCCTGAGCCACCCATGCCGGTCAGCGTGATCAGGCGCGATTCGCCAAGCAGTTTGGTCACCCGGCGGATCTCCTCGTCCCGTCCGACGAAGCTGGTGAGCTGGGCTGGCAGGTTGCCTGCCCGCGACGGAGGGAGTCGTCCTCCAGTGAGTGCAGGCTCCGGGCTCGCGGCCGAGCGTGGCCCAGCCAGCGACGATGTGACCGGCAGTTCGCCGCGCAGGATCGCCAGGTGCACGGCGGCCAGCGCCGGAGACGGGTCGACGCCGAGAGCGGTCGCGAGTTCATGCCTAGTGGCTTCGAATGCTCCCAGCGCGTCGGCTTGCCGGCCTGCCGCGTACAGGGCCTGCATGAGCTGACCCGCAAGGCGCTCACGCAGCGGGTGCTGGGTGGCAAGTTCTTCGATCTCGTGAACAAGCTCGCCGCCGCGGCCGCAGGACAGGTCGGCATCGATCCGGTCCTCAGTCGCCGCGAGCCGAAGCTCGTCGAGCCGCGTGATCGTCGGCGCGGCGAACGACGCATCGGCCACGTCGGCGAGGGCGGGCCCGCGCCACAGGCCAAGCGCATGGCGCAGGCTGGCTGCGGCGCGCGCACTGTCACCGCGGGCGAGCGTATCCCTGGCTGTCGCGACCGCGGCTTCGAACGCCCAGGCGTCGATCTCTTCCGGCTGCAGGCACAAACGGTAGCCGGTTGGCTCGCGGTTGACGATATCCCGGCTGACCGCGCTGCGGAGGCGGGAGACGAGGGCCTGGAGGGCGTTGCCAGCCACAGCGGGACTGGTGTCCGCCCACAAGTCGGCCACCAGGGTGTCAACGGGCACGGTGCGGCCGGGACTGATCGCCAGGCGGATGAGCAGGCTGCGCAGGCGGGCGCCGCCGACCGTAAGCGGCAGCCCCCGGCTATCCCGCACTTCGAGCGGACCGAGTATGCCGATGCGTATGCTCATCGCCTCGCTAGCTTGCTCTGACAATGTGCCGCCGCAGAAGGCGGCGTCTGGGCCTCCAGCCTAACGGGGCACAGCGACACGCGATCCGGCGAGACGATGCGGCGTAGCTGCGCTGCCTGGCCCAATCCCGAAGTTGGCGCGATCACCCTGGTCAACCGGTACCGCCAAACCGATACTTGAACGTACTTGTCGTACGTGAGCCGCAGGGGGTATCCGATGGCGAACCTGAGCACGATCCTGGAGCGTTCGGCGGCAGGCCAGCCGGACCGGACCGCGATCCGGCTGGATGATCTGTCAGTCAGCTACCGGCAACTCAGTGACGCCGCCGCAGGCGTAGCCACGGTACTGAAGTCGGCCGGCCTGGTCCGCGGCGACCGGGTGGGGCTGATGATGCCTAATATTCCGGCGTTCCCGGTCGCTTTCTATGGCGCGCTCACCGCCGGGGCGGTGGTCGTGCCCATGAACCCGCTGCTGAAGGGCCGCGAAGTGGCCTATTACCTCGGCGACTCGGGGGCCAGGGTGCTCTTCGTGACGCGCGACTTCGCTGGTGAGGCAGCTAAAGGCGCCGCGGACGCCGGGACACAGCTGATTCAGGTGGACGACGCCGACCTGAGCGCCGTGCTGACCGGGATCAGTCCCGAAGCGACGCCGGCCGACGCTGCCGACGGCGACAACGCGGTCATCTTGTACACCTCGGGCACGACGGGCCAGCCGAAAGGGGCACAGCTCAGCCATGGCGGCCTGGCCAGAAACGCACGGCTGACCGCGGAAACGCTGCTGCACAACTCTCCGCAGGACGTGATGATGGGCTGCCTGCCCCTGTTCCACGTCTTCGGGCTGACCTGCGGGCTCAACGCGACTGTGACCGCGGGCGGCACGCTGACGCTGCTGCCAAGGTTCGACCCCGGCAAAGCACTCGAGATCATCGACCGGGACCACGTGACGATCTTCGAGGGCGTCCCGACCATGTACGCCGCCATGCTGCACCACCCGGCCGCCGATACCGCCAGAACTGCGTCGCTGCGGCTGTGCGTTTCGGGCGGGGCGGCAATGCCAGTCGAGATCCTGCGCAGCTTCGAGGAGAAGTTCGGCTGCATGATCCTGGAGGGCTACGGGCTTTCCGAGACATCTCCGGTCGCTTCGTTCAACCACCCCGACAAGCCGCGCAAGCCAGGCTCGGTCGGCACGCCGGTCGAGGGCGTGGAGATGCGCCTGGTCAGCGACAGCGGCGACCCGGTGCCGCAAGGCGAGGTAGGCGAGATCGTCATCCGCGGCCACAACCTCATGACGGGCTACTGGGGGAAGCCGGAAGCGACGGCCGAGGCCATCCCGGATGGCTGGTTCCGCACCGGCGACCTGGCCAGGGTCGACGAAGACGGGTACTTCTTCATAGTCGACCGCAAGAAAGAGATGATCATTCGCGGCGGCTACAACGTCTACCCGCGGGAGATCGAGGAGGCGCTGCATGAGCATCCTGCCGTGGCGGAGGTCGCAGTGATCGGCATCGCGCACCCTGAGCTGGGCGAGGAAGTCGGCGCGGCTGTCGCACTCAAGCCCGGCGCCAGTGCGACCGCGGCAGAGCTGCAAAAGTTCATCAAGGACCGGGTTGCTGCTTACAAGTACCCGCGCCATGTCTGGCTGGTGCTCAGCCTGCCCAAGGGCCCGACCGGCAAGATCCTGCGCCGCGAGGTACGGCCGCCGGAGCACTCCGATGCAGCGGCCCACGGATCGTCCCCCGAGGTAACCGACGCAGGGGTCCGGGGGTCGTCCCCAGAGGTAACCGACGCAGGGGTCCGGGGGTCGTCCCCCGAGGTGGCCGACGCGGGGGTCCGGGGGTCGTCCCCCGAGGTGGCACAGTGACGGCGGCGTCGGACCGGGCTCGCGGCTCGGCACCTGGTGCCACGCTTCCCGATGCGGCGGGCGACCTGGCCGGCGCACTCGACCTGCTGCTGGCCGACGGCGCTCTCGGGGTACTCCGCCGGTTCCGACCGGACGGGACAACCCTCCGGCTAGCCGTCGGACTGGCGAGGCGCCCTCAGCTGGTGGCGGGCCAGGTCGCCAGCCTCGGTGCGGAATTCGCCCGGATCGCGGGCGGGCGATCGCAGCTCGCGCCCGAGCGCCGGGACCGCCGATTCGCCGATCCGGCCTGGAGCCAGAACCCGCTGCTGAAGCGCATCATGCAGGCCTACCTGGCCGGCGGCCGGACGGCCGAGAGCGTCCTCGAGATCGCCGATCTCGACTGGCGCGACTCCGAGCGGCTGCGGTTTGTCCTGATGAACCTGATCGCGGCTGCGTCGCCGAGCAACAATCCGTTGATCAGCCCGGCAGCGATCAAGTCCCTCGTGGATTCTGGCGGTCTGTCGGCCGCCCGCGGCTTGCGCGCTCTCCTCAGCGACCTCGCCACAGCGCCGCGCGTGCCGTCCATGGTGGAGCCCGGCTCGTTCGCCGTCGGCACCGACCTGGCGGTGACCCCGGGCTCTGTGGTCTACCGGACCGAGATGTTCGAGCTGATCCAGTACACCCCGACGACCGAGCAGGTCGGCAGGTACCCATTGGTCATCGTGCCGCCGATGATCAACAAGTTCTACATCACCGACCTGGCACCGGGCCGGAGCATGTCGGAGTTCCTGGTCGGCCAGGGCCACCAGGTCTTCGCGATCAGCTGGCGCAATCCGGATTACCGGCACAGGGACTGGGATCTGAACAGCTACGGCGCGGCCGTCGTCGACGCGCTCGCGACCGCGCGCGCGATCACCGGTGCGGCCAAGGTCAGCGTCTGCGCGCTGTGCTCCGGCGGGATCGTGTCCTCCATGGTCGCCGCGCACCTGTATCAGCTCGCGCAGCTCGACACCGTGGCCAGTCTCTGCATGGGCGTGACGGTCCTGGACCAGGCGAGAGCGGGCACCGCCGGGGCGATGATCGACGAGGGGACGGCTGCTGCAGCGATGGCCGCGTCGAGGGCGCGCGGCTACCTCGACGGCCGGACGCTCGCCGAGGTCTTCGCCTGGCTCCGGCCCGACGACCTGATCTGGAACTACTGGGTCAACAACTACCTTCAGGGGCGGCCGCCGCCCGCATTCGACATCCTCTACTGGAACGCGGACACGACTCGGCTGCCAGCAGCGTTGCACCACGACTTCATCCGGCTTGCCCTGGACAACTCGCTCGTCAAGCCCGACGCTGCCACCATGCTCGGCTCGCCAGTCGACCTGTCCAAAGTCGATACCGACACCTACGTGGTGGCAGGCATCGCCGACCACCTGTGCCCGTGGCAGTCGTGCTATCGCACCACTCAGCTGCTGGGGGGCCCGGTGACCTTCGTGCTGTCCACCAGCGGGCACATCGCATCGATGGTCAACCCGCCGGACAACCCGAAGGCAACGTTCCAGATAGCCGAGGACAACCCAGCTGACCCGACGGCGTGGCTCGGCAGCGCGACGACGGTCGGCGGTAGCTGGTGGCCGCACTACTCGTCGTGGCTCACCGCCCGCAGCGGCGGAACGAAGAAGCGCCGGGCTAAGGCGGGCAGCAAGGACTTCCCAGTGCTGTGCCCGGCTCCGGGGACATATGTCCACGACCGCTGAGGCTCCGTCGGCTCCGAACGTGCGGAGCGTTGCCATCGGCAGCCAGCTCGTGCGCGTCGCCGTGCGGCCAGCCCGCCGCCGCTTTCGCACCAGGTCTGCCGCCAGCGCGCCGCTGCTGCTGGTCAACGGCATCGGGGCGAGTCTGGAGCTACTGCAGCCGTTCGTGGACGCGCTCGATCCGGCGATCGAGGTCATCAGGTTTGACGTGCCAGGTGTGGGCGGCTCGCCGCTACCCGCGACGCCGTACCGGTTTACCGGCCTGTGCCGTCTGATCGGCCGGCTGGTGACCGAACTCGGCCACGAGAGCGCCGACGTGCTCGGCATCTCGTGGGGCGGCGCGGTCGCCCAGCACTTTGCGGCCGTGCAGGCGCCGCGCTGCCGCAGGCTGGTGCTGGTCAGCACCGCTACCGGCATGCTCATGGTCCCGGCCCGGCCTTCGGTGCTCGCGCGCATGGCAACGCCGCGGCGGTACACCGACCGCAGCTACCTGGCTGAAGTGGCCGGCGATTTGTACGGCGGGAGCGCGCGCACCGACCCCGGCCGGGTGGCCGCAGCCATGAACGCGGACAACCGACTAGGGTCCAGGACCGGCTACCTCTACCAGCTGGCCGCCGGCCTGGGCTGGACAAGCGTGCCGTTCCTGCCGCGGATCCGGCAGCGGACGCTGATCGTGTCCGGCGACGACGACCCGATCATCCCGCTGGCCAATGCTCGGCTCATGCACCGGCTGATTCCCGATTCGGAGCTGCACGTGTTCAAGGGCGGGCACCTCGGCCTGGTCACAGAAGCCAGCGAGCTCGCGCCCGTGATCAGCCAGTTCCTCGCCGCACCGTAACGACGAGCCGCCCGTTAGGGAGACAACCCATGGACCCTCTCCTGAACGCTGACTTCTACCTGCTGGAGGAGCTGCTCGACCCGGCAGGCCGCCAGCAGCTGCTGGCGGTGCGCGAGTTCATGGAGAAGGAGGTCGCGCCGGTCATCAACCGGTACTGGACCAGGGAGGAGTTCCCGCACGATCTCGTGCCCGGGCTCGCTGCGCTCGGCATCGCCGGGCTGGCGTGCGAGGGCTATGACTGTCCTGGCGGCGACCCGCTGCTCGACGGCATGATCGCCATGGAACTAGCCAGAACCGACTGCTCCATCGCCACTTTCATGGGCGTGCACGGCGGCCTGGCGATGGGCTCGATCTACCTGTGCGGATCCGAGGAGCAGAAGCAGCGCTGGCTGCCGCCCATGGCCCGGCTGGAGAAGGTCGGCGCGTTCGCTCTGACCGAGCCCGATGTTGGCTCAGGCGCGGCCGGCGGCCTCACGACGACTGCCCAGCGCGATGGCGATGTCTGGGTGCTGAATGGCCAGAAGAAGTGGATCGGCAACGCTACCTTCGCCGATTACGTCGTCGTCTGGGCCAGGGATGTGGCCGACAACCAGGTCAAGGGCTTTGTGGTGGAGGCGGGGACAGACGGGTTCAGCCCCGCCAAGATGCGCAACAAGATCGCGCTGCGGGTCGTCCAGAATGCCGAGATAACGCTCGACAACGTCCGAGTTCTGGAGGAGAACCGGCTCCAGCAGGCGACTACCTTCCGCGACACCGCCCGGGTGCTGCGCCTCACCAGGGCGGGCGTGGCGTGGATGGCAACAGGCTGTGCTCGTGGCGCCTACGAGTACGCGCTGGCGTACGCACGGGAGCGGCAGCAGTTCGGCCGGCCGATCGGCGGCTTCCAGCTCGTCCAGGACTTGCTAGTCAGGATGCTCTCGAACGTGACCGCGTCGGCGTGCCTGTGTGTGCGGCTCTCCCAACTTCAAGGCCAGGGTCTGGCAAAGGACCACCATTCCGCGCTGGCCAAGGCCTTCTGCACGGTGCGCATGCGGGAGACGGTCGGCTGGGCACGCGAGCTGCTGGGCGGCAATGGCATCCTGCTGGAGCATCAGGTCGGCAGGTTCGTCGCGGACGCCGAGGCGATCTACTCCTACGAGGGCACTCGCGAGATCAACACGCTGATCGTCGGCCGGGCAATCACCGGTCTCGGCGCGTTTGTCTGAGCGGCGTGCCGCTCGCGGCGAGGCCGATCCCGCGGCGCACCAGGTCGACGCGGACGTCTAGCGGGCCGGGGGGCACGTCGACGAGCTCGAAGCCGAGCTCGGTGTACGTACGCCGATGCACGTCGGCGAACAACAAGCTGTCGGCCAGGCTGATCCTCCGTGCGTCTGTCGGGGTGACGAAGCCGAGGCTCTCGACGAAGAACACGGTCCTGGCGTAGACGCCAGCTCGCAGCACGCGATCCACTTCCTTGGCGAGCTGGGCCGATTCCGCGCACCCCAGATAGCGGCTCAGCGCCAGCGTGCACACCGGGGATCGGTCGAAGAACACGACGTCCCCGTCCGGGCCATCAGCCGCCGCTTGCCGTAGGCGCTGCAGCTCAACGATCTTGTCGATGAAGCCGGGATGCGCATGTGGCTCCGGCCGCCCGAGCGCCTGCTCCAGCGCGATCACGTCGGTGGCGGCCTCTGCCACCACCCGGTAGCCGTCAACCTCCAGCTGCCGCACGATGGCGGTCTTCCCGGCACCGGGCGCGCCGGTGAGCACATAGTTGGGCATGCTGGCTCCTTCGCAGAGTGAGGCAGAAGATGGATGCCCGTCAGGGATTGGGCGGGCGGAGAGATTCAGGCGGCAGGCTCCGCGGGGGTGGCAGCGATGGCCGCCGACCGTGCATGTTCGGTGCTCACTGAGCGGGCCAGGCTCGCGATCCCCCAGAGTGCGGTCAGCACCGCAACGGCCTCGATCGCGATTCGCAGGGGCCCGTCACCGACACCCTCATGGTAAAGGAACAACCCGAGCAGCGAGCCGACTACCGGCTCGAGCACGACGAATGCGGGCAGCGATGCGGCCAGTCCGGCGGCGCGGTATGCGTTCTGCTGCACCGTCAGCGTGACCAGACCGCACGCAGCGAGCAGGTACAGCCGGACGTCGCCAAAGAGGGCAAACCGGAGCGGACCCGCTAGCGCGGCAACGGTCTTGGTCAGCGCGTCCGTGACGCCCGCTCCTGCTCCGCCACCCACGCTCAGGACGAGCGCCCGGCGCGGCCCGGCCGCCCTGAGAGAAGCCAGCCAGCACACCCCGGCGACGGCGACCGCCACGACGGCCGTCGCGCCGAGAGACGTCGCCGGAGCCGTCCGGTTGCCGCCTGTTGGCTCGGCCGCGATCAGGAACACGGCGAGCCCGGCTACGGCCGCGGTAGCGCCCGTCCACTCGGGCAGCCGCAGGCTCCTGCGATCAGCACGAGCGGCCAGGACGAGCGCCAGCAGCAGGCCGAGCGGGAACACCGGCTCGACGACCAGCAGCCTGCCGAGATCGAGGGCCACTGCCTGCAGGAGATAGCCGACGATCACTGCCACCAGCCCGAGCAGCCAGGTCCGTGACCGGAGCAGTCGCAGCACGAGCGCCGGGTCGAGCGACCGGCCGGACGTTTCCGCGGCGGCTGTCCGCTGCTGGGTCACCGACGCGACGGCGTAGCTCAGCGCTCCCGCCAGCGCGAAGCCCATGGCGAGGGCCTGTTCCGGTACGCCGGTCAACGAGCAGGCCACCTGCCTTTCGGCCGCCCGAAGACCGCGGGTCGCCAGCCGATTAAGGCGACGATGTCACGCGGGTGGCGTATTCGCCAGCCCTCAGGGGTGCTCGGTCGGCTCAGCGAGCTGGATCCAGCGCCGAGGAGGAGTGCGCGCCCAGGCGCGCAAGTTCGGCAATGACCGAGCTGGCGAGCTTGGCTATCCCCCAGATGGCCGCGAGCACAGCCAGCACCTCGACCGTGATCCGCAGGCCGCCGCCGCCGACCCGCTCGTGGTAGATCATCATTCCCAGCAGCGAGCCTGTCAGGGGCTGAAGCACAACGAACGCCGGGAGCGACGCGGCGAGGCCTGCCGCGCGGTACGCGTTCTGCTGCAAGGTGAGGGCCAGCAGGCCAGCGAGGGCGAGCAGCCAGAGGCGCGCGTCACCGAGAAGCGCGATCTGCTGCACGCCCGCGAGCGGGGCAACCGTCTTGGTCAGCGAGTCGGTGACGCCCGCGGCGATGCCACCGGCGACGCTGAGCGGCAGGGCCCGGTGGTGCGCCGATACCCGCCGCGTCACGACCCAGCACACGGCCGCCGTCAGCACCGCGCCAGTCGTGGCCACCCCCAGTGACGTCGCCGGAGCCGTCCGGCTTCCGCCCGAGGGCTCCGCCGCGACGAGGAAGACGGCCAGGCCGGCCACTGTCGCCACCGCCGCTGCCCACTCTGACCAGGACAGCCGGCGGCCCTCCGTACGGGCCCCCAGCAGCAGCGCCATCAGCAGACCCAGCGGGATCACCGGCTCGACAATCACCAGATTGCCGATCGCGAGCGCGGCCGCGTGCAGTCCATATCCAGTGAGCACGGCAATCATGCTGAGCTGCCAGCCGCGGGCGCGCGCCAGCCGCAGCACGAGTCGTGCGTCGAGCGCAGTCCCCGAGTCGAGCCGGGCCGCGCAGCGCTGCTGCGCCACTGCCGCGACGGCATAGCAGAGAGCGCCGCCGAGCGCGAGTGTCACCGCGAGCGCCTGCTGGGATGCCCCGGTCACTAAGTCCGACACCTGCCCTTCCGGGCCCGTGCGCCGGGCCGGCTCAGGGAATACGGCAACGGTTGCATAAGGGAGGGCGATTAGCTACCGCTTCGCCACAGTTGTCACGGTAGTGGTGATCACTCGGCGTGAGCCAGGACCGAGTCGCGGACCGCTGCCCAGCGCAGCGAGTCTTCGATGCCATCGGCAAGCGAGTGTGCCGGCGCCCAGCCCAGCAGCCGGCGAGCTCGCTCGCTCCGGGTGAAAGCGCCAGCCGGGTCGCCGGGCCGCCGCGGCGCCTCCACCACCGACACCGGCGGCGAGACCACGCTGTTGAAGGCGGCGACCAGCTCACGGACGGTGGTGCCGGTGCCAGTGCCCAGGTTGATGGCGAGCGAGGTGGCGCCGCCGATCGCCGCATCGAAAAACCGCAGGGCCGCGACATGGGCCGATGCCAGGTCCCATACGTGGATGTAGTCGCGGATGCCCGAACCGTCCCTGGTCGGGTAGTCGGCACCGGTGATCTCGAACGCCTCGCCTGCCTGGTGCGCCTGGATCAGCTTGCCCAGCGCGTGCGAGGGATACCGGAGTTGCAGGCCGCTGCGCAGCTGCGGGTCGGCGCCGATGGGGTTGAAGTAGCGCAGGGACACCACCCTCATAGGTGTACCCGCGGCGATGTCGGCGAACATGCCCTCGCAGACCGCCTTGGTCCGGCCGTACGGGCTCAGCGGGACGATTGGCGAGTCCTCGTCCACGCTGCCGCCTTCGCTCGCCTGGTAGATCGCGGCCGATGAGCTAAACAGCAGCCGGTGGCAGCCGTTGCGGATGAGATGCTGCAGCATTTCCAGGCTCTTGGCCACGTTCCACTGGTAATAGCGGACCGGGTCGGAAACTGAATCCGGTACCACGATGAGCGCGGCACAGTGCACGACCGCCTCTATATCGGAATGCTCGGCGAAGATCTTGTCCATGAGTTCGCCATCCGCGATGTCCCCCTCGTAGAACTCGCGGTCTCTGATGAACTCCCGGCGTCCGGTGACCAGATTGTCCAAGATCACCGGACTGACGCCGGCGTCGAGGCAGGCCGACGCGACGGTGCTGCCGATGTAACCCGCGCCGCCGGTGATCAGGACTTTCACATCGCCCTCTAACCTAGGAAAGTACGATTTGTCATAGCTGGACCCTTGCTATCCGGTCCGCTCGCACATTACCAACCCGACCTCTGTGCCACCCGCATGGCAGCACAGACTCGATCACGCTATGTGACGCCTCGCCGTAGCGATCCCGATGCCACGTTTCACCGGTCCGTGCCGCCTGCGGCCGGCTAGCGGGCGGCGGTCAGGCCGGTGCCAGGGCCGACCGGCGGGCGCGCGGCCAGCCAGTCCAGCTCGGCCATGCCGATCGGGGTGGTCGGCGGCGCCTGCATGAACGGCCAGATCTCCTCGGCGATCGCGCGCCAGTTCGCCGTCGCCTGCATCTCGCCTAGCAGGGCAAACAAGCCGAGGTTGATCCGCTGCAGGATCACGTAGGAGCGCGGGATCCGGGCCCACTGGGCCACCGGGCTGCGCACATCGAAGAACCGGCGTACCACGGCAGAGGCATACTCGCCGGTTACCGTGACCGCCGTGCGCTGCCGGATGAGCTGGTAGAACACGGCGAGATGATCGACGACTTCCGCATCGGAGAGCGGCGCACCGGGCACGAGGAAGCCGGCCTCTTCCAGGCTGGCCCGGAACTGCCGCGGGTCGCCGTCCACGCACAGCGTCCGCGCCATCGCCATCAGCGGCAGCAGGTCGGCGTCGGTGAAGTGCTTGACCATGCCAAAGTCGAGGAAGGTGATCTTGCCGCCGCCGTGGAAGACGTAGTTGCCTGGGTGGGGGTCGCCGTTGAACGCGCGCATCTCGTACAAGCTGCGGAAAACAAAACGGTAAAGAGTCTCGCCCGCCAGGTCCTTCTCTCGCTGCTCCCAGCCAAGCACGTCAGAAAAGCGCGCGCCGGTCACGAGCTCGCTCGTGACGACTCGCCGGGTGGACAGCTCCGGCACGATGCCGGGAATCGAGATCGTCGGGTGACCCGCGAAGTAGTCGTGCAGCCGCTGCTGGTTGGCCGCCTCGCGGCGGTAGTCGAGTTCTTCCAGCACCCGATCGCGCAGCTCGGC
>DASQIW010000153.1:0-3139 GCA_035631375.1 Streptosporangiaceae bacterium | reverse complement strand
GCAGGTGAGCCGGTCCCGCACTGCCACCACACCCTCGATGTGCCGGATGCGCGCTGCCAGCTCGAGCTCAATCTCCTGCTGGGCGACCAGGCCGGACAGCGTCACCACACCCGACGACACCGTCGCCTGGAAGTACGCCATGCTGAGGCCGAACTCCTCCTCGACCACGCGCGTGACCTCGGCGAGGATGTCGGCGTCTGGCCGGTCATACACGCCGAGCACGTCCGCCCGGCTGACAACGCCGATGAGCTCTCCGCCAGCGTTGACGACCGGCAACCGCTTCACCCGGCGATCCCGCATGACCCTGGCGGCGAACTGGACCGGCGCGTCCGGCTCGATGACCACCGCGGGCGAGGTCATGAGCTGCGCGGCAGTGATGGCGGTGATCTTGGATTCCTGGCCCAGCTTCCAGCGCAGCCTGATCAGGCCCGCCGGCAGCTCGGCATCGGCCGTCTTGTAAAGCAGGTCGGCCTCGGAAACAATGCCGACAACCTGGCCCAGGTCATTGATGACCGGGCAAGCGCTCACCCGGGAGTCCCGCAGCACGTGCGCGATCTGCTTGAAGTCCGCGTTCCTCCTGACCGCGATGACCCTGGTGGTCATCACGTCCGCTACCGTCGTCCCCATCAGGCTCCCCTCCCCCGTGAGTCCCGGCGGCGCAGCAAACGGCCTCAGCCGCTCTTCGCCGCGCGGATTATGACAACCGGGCAGCGCGCGTGATGCACGCACGCCTGACTGACCGAGCCCAGCAGGGCCTCGGTGAAGCCGCCGTGTCCCCGACTTCCCACAACCAGCAGATCCGCGCCGCCTGCCGCCTCCAGTAGCGCCTGAGCAGCGTTGCCCGCGCGGACAACCAGGCTGACCTTGACGGGTTCATCCGGGTCCACCGTCGCGGCGATCGCGTCGCTGAGGACCTTCATGGCGAACTCGGCGTAGTCCGGACTGTCGACCACCCCCATTGGCGCGAAGGGGATCCCTCCGACTACGACCGGGTAATGCCAGGCGATGACCGCCTCCACCGACGCGCCCGTGAGCCTGGCCTGGTCGACCGCCCAGGCCAGCGCCGCCTTCGACGACGACGATCCGTCCACCCCAACGACGATCCGCCCGCTCATCTCGCGCCCCCTTCTCCAGGCCTTACCTGCAGCGTTGCGCATTTCCCCGGGCGGGTGCAGGGCCGCTCTTCCTGACGGAACGGGGCCGTTGGTCCCGGTCCGCATCGGCGAGTCGGACTGGCTTGTCGCGCGCTACCCGGCCGGGATCGCGGCCTCGCGGCGCGCTGCTGCCTCCCGGACGGCTGGCATGACCGTCTCCGCGAAGGCGGCCAGGTTGGCGTGTGCCTCCTCCGGGGTGAGGTCGCCGAACGCCAGCGTCGCCTCGAAGTAGTTGACCGGAGCCTGCGCGACCTGCTCGGTCAGCAGGTCGCGGACCGTCTGCGCGGAGCCGACGAGCGCGTTCCCCGAAGCCATCCCGGCGTCCAGGTCGGCCATGAAGTCGAAGGCGTGGTTGCCGTTCTTGTGCCAGAGGCTGAGCAGGTGCTCGAAGTGGACGGCGCCAGCCTTCCGGAACCGTTCGGCGGCGTCCGCGTCGGTTGCCCCGATGTAGACATGGGCGGCGGCACCGACCCGGGGCGGCTTGCTCCCTGGGTGCCCTTCCTGCTTGTCCTGCCAGGTCTGCCAGTAGGCCTGCACGGCCGGAGCGAAGGAGCCGCCGCTCCATTTGCCGACGAAGTTCACGTCGTTGGCGGCCGCCCACTCCGCGCTCCGCGTGTTGCTCGAGGCGTACCAGAGCGGCGGGTGGGGACGCTGCACGGCACCGACCGACAGCTCGACGTCGTAGTCACGCAACAGCACGCCGCGGTGGGTCAGCCGGCCAGTTGCCAGCGCGCCGGTCACCGCTGCGAGCGTCTCGGTGTAGCGGTCGCGGGCCTCGGCGGCGTCGATGCCGAAGTAGGCAAGCTCGTAGGGGCTGATGCCGCTGCCCACCCCGACATCCAGCCGTCCGTTTGTCAGCTGGTCAAGGATGGCGATCTCCTCGGCCAACCGCAGCGGCTCGTAGGCAGGCAGCACGTGCACGAGGGCGCCCATCCGCATCGTGGTGGTGCGCTGGCTCAGCGCGGCGAGGAACAAGTTCGGCGACGGGCACACCGACAGCGGCGTTCCGTGGTGCTCCGTGACGTGGTAGTGGCCGATGCCCGCCGCCTCAGCGGCGACGGCGAAATCGAGGCGGCTCGCGATGACCTGCCCCGGGCTGGACTCACCGAGATCAAAGGAGTCAAAGATCCCGAAAGCGAACGCCGGCTGTGTGCTCATCTGACGAGTTGACCATTGCGCATCGCGCGTCCGCAACGGCTGTTCTACCGGAGGGGAGACGTTTGGCATCGCCCCCCGTTCATTGAGCTCGCTTAGCGGAACGGGTTGGTGACGCGTACGCCGGCGTAGTCCTGGCCGTCGTCGAGGTCCTCGGACAGGACCTGATCGCAGCCCATCGCGCGGCATGTCTCGATGATCGCGGCGTCCCAGTACGACAGCTGGAACCGTCGGCAGGCGCCCAGGGCAGCCATCATGATCGCACTCGTGAGGTCCTGGACGTCGAAGCGCCGGAATGACTCGATGAGCCGGACTGCCTGCCCGTGCGCGACGGCATCGGGCCGGCTCATCCGCGTCGCCTGCACGTAAAACTCCTGCAAGACCTGCACCGAGAGGGCCAGGTCGCGGTCTGCCAGGATCGCGTTGGCGCGCTCGGCCTTCTCCTGCTCCGCTGGGTCGCGTGAGATTGCGTAGAGCAGAACGTTGGTGTCAACGAATCGCACGATCGTGCACTTCGCCGCGGCCGAGTCGGTCGGCAGCACGGAACTGGCCAATCTCCGCCTGCACGTCGCGCTGCAGCTCCTCGAGCCTCGTGAATCGATCCATCCGTCCAGATAGCTGCTCCAGGAACGCCACCACCAGCGCGCTCACTGAGGTGTCCCGCTGCGCTGCGGCAATGCGGGCATTTCGATAGACCCCATCGGGAACAGAGACCGTAAGATTCTTCACAGAATCACAGTAACACAGTTTCCGTGTCCAGGCTTGGGTCTATTGATCGCCGCAGGCGCGGTCGATGGGAGCGACAGCGTCAGCGGAGCTGGCGGAGGAAC
>DASQIW010000152.1:0-2037 GCA_035631375.1 Streptosporangiaceae bacterium | reverse complement strand
CCGGCGGCGCTCATGCTCGGTCCATTCGACCGTCCGCTCCGCGAACTGCTCGAGCGCCTCCTCCCGTTCGGCCAGCCGCCGGTGCAGCCGGGCGTTCTCGATCGCGCCCGCGACCAGGCCGGCCACCGAGCGCAGCAGCTCCACGTCGGCGGCGGTGAACTCCCGGCGCAGCCTGGTGTGCACGTTCAGCACCCCCACCAGGTGACCCAGCGGGGTCACGATGGGGACCGACGCCATGGAGGTGAACTCCTCTCCGCGCAGTGCCGGGATGTACAGGTAGCGGGGGTCGGCGTTCTTGTCGTCCACGATCACCGCCGGCTCGCCGTGCGAGGCGACCCAGCCGGATACACCCTCGCCCAGCCCCAGCTCGATCTTCCCCACCAGGGTGTCGAAGGGCGGGGTGGCGCCGTGCAGCCGCAGGGTCCGGCCCCGCTCGTCGAGCAGGTGCACGAAGCACACGTCGGTCCCTGTGGTCTCGGTCACCAGCCTCGCCACGCCCTGCAGCATCCGCCCGAGATCCAGGCCGCCCGAGATCGTGTCGATCACCCGTGACAGCAGCTGAGCCTCGCGCTCGGCGTCCACCCCGTCCAGCCGCGCGCCGGTCAATGGAACACGCCCTCTCGCAGAGCCACCGCGACGGCGGCGGCGCGGTCCGAGACGCCGAGCTTGCGGTAGACGCCGCGGGAATGGGTCTTCACGGTCTCCTCGCTGACCACCAGCTTGGCCGCGATCGCCCGGTTGGACAGCCCCGCGACGAGCAGCGAGAGCACCTCGCTTTCCCGTTGAGTGAGGCCGAGGTGCGCGCCGGGCCAGAACTCCCCGCTGTGCAGCCGGGCGGCGGACAGCGCGACCCGGCCGGCCAGGGTCGGGTCGATGAGCACCTCGCCGTCGCGGATCCGGCCCAGGTAGTCGACGAGCTCGCTGCCGCGGATCCGCTTCAGCAGAAAGCCGGCGGCGCCGACCCGCAGCGCCTGGTAAAGGTACTGCTCGTCGTCGTAGACGGTGAGGAAGACCACCTTGCACGCGGGCTGGACGGCCAGGATCTGACCGCACAGGTCCAGGCCGCTGGCGCCGCGCAGGCGGACGTCGAGCAGGACCGCGTCCGGCGCCTGCTTCTCGACGGTCCGCACCGCATCGGCCGGCTCGCTGCATTCGCCGACGATCTCCACCTGCTCGGCGTAGGGGCGGAGCATGGCCTTCAGCCCGTCGAGCACCATCTGGTGGTCATCGATGATCACCAGCCGCATGGGCCCGGGGCTTCGGGTCATGTCAGGAACGGTACCCACGGCTGACCCATATTGCTGCTGATCCATGCCGCCCCGGTTTCAGGCCCGGGCCTCGAGCAGGTGCCACAGCAGCAGCAGCTGCGCGATGGCCAGGGCCTCGCTCCGCCTGCCGGAGGCGTACTCCCCGAGGGTGTCGGGCAGCGCGGTGCCGTGGTCGAACGACAGCTGCTCCCAGATCGCCTTCTCCACGATCTGGCTGTCCTCGCGGGGCGCGTAGCCGTGGATGTGCAGCGCGTCCACCGGCTTGCCGTCGCAATCGCGGATCAGCTTCAGGTGAACGGTCCGCCGGTCGTCGTCGGTGAGCACGTGCGCCAGCTCGGGATGCTGGATGGTCGGCCGCAGCAGGATCTCCGCCGACAGCGGGGTGCCGCGCGGCCCGCCGCGCCCGGCCACCGGCGCGAAACGGACGCAGATGTCGGCCCACTGGCGCTGCGGGCGGATGAACGCCGCTGACTCCGGCTCCCGCCGCTCCAGCTCCGCGAGCACCTGCTCCTGCGTGTAGCCCCGCTCGGTGGTGTCGCGGCGCAGCTTCCACTCCCGCCTGATCTCCTCCGGCGGGTTGAGGTAGACCGTGATGTCGAAGCAGGCGCGGGCCAGCTTGGTGTGCAGAGGCAGCAGCCCCTCCACGATCACGAAGTCACGCGGCTCGACCAGCACCGGGCGCACCAGGTGGCCGGTGGAATGGTCGTAGACCGGCTTGAGGATCGGCCGTCCCAGCGCCAGCAGCTGCAGGTGCTGCTCCATCACCTCG
>DASQIW010000151.1:0-17963 GCA_035631375.1 Streptosporangiaceae bacterium | reverse complement strand
GAAAGGCCGACCGGCTCGTCCGTCGTGCCGCCAGCCGTCATTCCTCGAGCCTAGGCGAAGAAGCTGGGCAGCTCGCCCGGTCAGCGGGCTAGCGGATCAGGCGCGGCCCCGGTATCACTGAGGGCGTGGGTGAATCCGCCTCGCAGAAGTACTGGCCGCGCATCAGGGCAACTGCAGTGATGCTCGGGGCGCTGCTCGTGACGGCAGCGCTGGTCGGCACCTTCTCAGCCAGCACGGGCCCGCTCGGCAAGAGCGGAGCAGGCGGAGAGGAGTGCGGTCCAGATCAGCCGGGCCATTGGATCGCCATCGCCGACGCCGTGGAAAATCATGGCAGCACACCCGTATTGATCCTGAGCGTTCGCCTGCCCGCCGATGCACGCAACATGCGGATGTCGAGAGCGTGGATAGTACCGATCTACCACGACCCGAAGACCGGCAACTTCGACCTGGCCGGCCCGGGAGTCCCCACGTGGAATCAGCGGCAGCCAGCGGTCGGAGCCGTCATCAGGCCGGCCAAGGGGCCGGACTATGCCGTCACGCTGGAATACGGAGTGACGCGAACGACCGCCGCCACAGCCGGCCGGTCGGACCCTCCCGTCATTACCTACAAGGCAGATGGCACCACGTTCGCGGTCCAGCAGGGCTGGTCCGTAGTCCTCGGTGACCAGTGCGCCCTGCCGGCTTAGTAGGGTCTCAGTCCCCGGCTTCCATGGCGACTTGCGGGCTGGGCGACGGCTTGTCGGCTTCCGCGCGGTAGACGGCATGCGACGTCAGGAAGGTGATCGCCGCGGCACGTTCTTCATTGATCGGCTCGTCGGGGAAGGCGTTGAGCAGCGCGTCCGCTCGCTCGCGAACGCCATCGCGGAACTCGGGGTGGGTGAGGATGAACATGTCGTTGCGTCGCACCCCGGCCAGCACCCGCTCGCCAGCCTCCTCGGCGCTCATGTAAGGGAAGCGGGGCAGCGGCCGGCTCGGGTCCCTCGGCGGAGGCGGCGGGTAGCCGCTGTCGGCGTACCGTTCCGGCCGTGCGAGCGCCCCCGAGCCGATATTGCTGTGCACAGGGCCGGGGATGTAGGCGGACACGCCGATGTTCTCCGGTGCCAGCTCGATGTGCAGCGTTTCCGAGAGGGCAATGATGCCGGCCTTGGTCAGGCAGTACAGACCCGCCGACACCGGCAGCAGGCCGCCCATCGACGAGGTGTTGACGATATGCCCGCCCTCGCCGTGCGCGCGGATCCTGGGCAGGAACGCCTGCAGTCCGTGCGCGACGCCCTTGATGTTGACGTCGATGATCCAGTCCCAGTCGGCCTGCTTCGCCTGCGCGACGGGCCCGATGATGCCAATCCCGGCGTTGTTGACCAGGACGTGTACCTTGCCGAACTGGTTCTGCGTCGCAGCTGCCGCGCGCTCGACGGCGTCGGCGTCGGTGACGTCCAGCTGCATGGTGACGACGTCAAGGCCCTCGGCCGCGAACAGCGCTGCCGACTCCTCCAGGTGCTGCGGTCGGCGGCCGGTGGCCACCACGTGCATGCCTGCCCTGGCGAAGGCCAGCGCGATGCCGCGGCCGATTCCGCTCGAGCCGCCGGTGACGAACGCGACCTTGCCCTCGACGTCCTTCATGAGCTGCCCTGTTTCATGAGCCTGAGAGCCCGAGCAGCCGGGCCGCGTTCTCCTTCATGATCAGCGGCCGGACCTCGGGCTTGATGGCGAGGTTCTCGAAGTCGGAGATCCACCGCTCCGGCGTGATGACCGGGAAGTCGGTGCCGAACAGCACCTTGTTCTTCAGCAGGCTGCCCGCGTACTGCACGAGCTGCGGCGAGAAGTACTTCGGTGACCAGCCCGACAGGTCGATGTAGAAGCGGGGCTTGTGGGTCGCGATCGACAGTGCGATGTCCTGGAACGGGAAGCTCGGGTGCGCCGCGATGATGTCCATGTCAGGGAAGTCGACCGCGACGTCGTCGAGGTACAGCGGGTTCATGTACGCGAGGCGGATCCCGCCGCCGCCGCGCGTGCCAGCGCCGACTCCGGTCTGGCCGGTGTGGAACAGCCCGATCAGCTGGTGCTCCTGCATCACCTCATACAGCGGGTAGGCGATCCGGTCGTTGGGGTAGAACGCCTGCGCGCCCGGGTGAAACTTGACGCCCCGGATGCCGAACTCGGTTGCCAGCCGCTTCACCTGCGCGACGCCGGCCCGTCCGCGGTGCGGGTCAATGCTGGCGAACGGGATCAGCACGTCAGAGTGCTCGGCGGCCAGCTCGGCGATCTCGAAGTTGTCCGGCACCGGGTCCTCGCCGGATTGCGAGATGCTGTCGACGGTGAACGTGATGGCCGCCATGCCGCGCTGCCGGTAGTAGTCAGCGAGCTCCGGCACGCTGTAGCGGGGCATGGTGCCGATGCGGAAGTACTCACCCATGGCCTCACGGCCGCTGCTCGCTGGATCCTCGTCAACACGCACCGATTTGTGCACGTGCGTGTGAACGTCGATCGCGGTGATGCTGCTCAGGTCGATCGGCAACTCAGTCTCCCGTCATCCGGGCAGGTCCTCCACAAACGGCGCGCCGGTCCGCTCCGCGACGAGGTCAGGCGTAATGCCGGGCGCGCACTCGGCCAGCCGTAGCTGGCCGCCCGCGATGTGGAAAACCGCCAGGTCCGTGTAAACCCTCGTCACCACCCCGCGCCCGGTGAGCGGGAAGGTGCACCGCTCAACGATCTTCGGCTGCCCCTTCCGGTCCACGTGCTCCATTGCGACCCAGACCTCGCGGGCGCCCGCGACCAGGTCCATCGCACCGCCCACGGCCGGGTTCTGGCCGGGTACGTACCAGTTCGCTAGATCCCCGCTGCCGGACACCTGCAGCGCACCGAGCACGGTCACGTCCAGGTGGCCACCGCGCACCACCGCGAATGACGTTGCCGAGTCAACGATGGCGGCTCCGGTCATGAGCGTGATCGGCTGCTTGCCCGCGTCGGTGAGGTCCGGATCCTCCTGGCCTTGCGGGGCGAGCGGGCCCATCCCGAGCACGCCGTTCTCGGCGTGGAGGATGACCTCAACGTTGGCCGGGACGTACTTCGGCACCAGCAGCGGGATGCCGACTCCGAGGTTGACGACGAACCCGTCACGCAGGTCGGCGGCCAGCCGCTGCGCCACGCCCTCCCGGTCGCGGCCGGTGACCCGCTGTTCCGCCGATGTCTCCGTCATGACGACCGTCCCACGGGGAGCCGGGGCGACGTATTCGAGCGCATCAGCACCTCATTGACAAACACGCCCGGCAGATGAATGTCATCGGGATGCAGTTCGCCGGTCTCCATCAGGTGCTCCACCTCGGCAAACGTGTACCGACCGGCCATGGCGGCCAGCGGGTTGAAGTTCCGCGCAGACAGCCGGAACCGCAGGTTGCCCTTCGGGTCGCCCTGGTATGCCTTCACGAGGGCGAAGTCCGCGACGATGCCGTACTCCAGGACGTGCTGGCGGCCGCCGAACTCGCGATGCTCCTTCGCCGGTATCCGCTCGGTCACCTCGCCGTCTCCGTCGTAGCAGAGCGGGAAGCTACCGTCAGCCAGCATCGTCTCGGCGCCGGATGGGGTGTAGAAGGCCGCGATGCCCGCGCCGCCGGCGCGGAGCCGCTCCGCGAGCGTGCCCTGGGGAATGAGCTCAAACTCCACCCGGCCGGCGAAGTACTCGGTGTAAAAATCAGGAAGGACCGGGAACGAGCACGTAATCCGGCGCAGCCGTCCCTCGGCCAGCAGCCGACCGATGCCGGTCAAGTCACCGCCCACGTTGTTGACGAAGACGTGCAGGTCGCGGCGGTCGAGGTCGCAGAGCGTGTCCAGTAGTGTGTCCGGCCGTCCTGAGCTGCCGAATCCGCCCACGGCGATGGTCGCGCCGGACGGGATCCGCGCCAGTGCGGCCTGCGGATCAGCCCGGAACTTGTCGATCACGCCGCCTCCTCACCTGGTCGCGCCGTCGCGGAACGTAACACGGCGCCGAGCGGCTCGGGAACCGGCCCTTCCGTGTCGCGAAAGCTCCGCGGACGGCGCAGGACACTTCCCTTCCGCGAAGTGAAAAGGGGTGTGGCGCGGCCCGCTTCGCGCGGCCGAAGGTGGACTAGCCACGAGGCGTCAGCCTGCCCGGAAGGGGTCCACATGAGCATCGTCACCCGCGCCGCCGTGTGCCGTGCCGGCGGTCAGCCGTGGGAGATCACCGAGCTCGAGCTCGACGACCCGAAGGCCAACGAGGTACGGATCAAGTTCCACGCTGCCGGGCTGTGCCACTCCGACGATCACATCCAGAAGGGCGATGCGCCCATGCGCATGCCCGTCGTCGGCGGCCACGAAGGCGCAGGGGTAGTCGAGGCCGTCGGTGACAGCGTCACGAGGGTCGCCGTGGGCGACCATGTGACCTGCTCGTTCATCCCGGCGTGCGGAACGTGCCGGTACTGTGCCACGGGCCGGCAGAACCTCTGCGACGCCGGCAAGAACGCTGGCACCGGCATGTTCGCCGATGGCACGTTCCGGTTCCATCAGAACGGCGAGGACTTCGGCGGCTTGTGCGTCCTCGGCACCTTCTCCCAGTACGCGGTCGTGTCGGAGTTCTCGGTGATCAAGATCCCGGACGAGATCCCGTTCGACGTGGCCGCGCTCGTTGCCTGCGGCGTCCCGACAGGCTGGGGCTCGGCAGTGCGGGCCGCTGGAGTCAAGCCCGGCCAGACCGTCGTGATCTATGGCTCGGGCGGCGTGGGCAGCAACGCAGTCCAGGGCGCTAGCCTGGCGGGCGCGAAGAACGTGATCGTGGTCGACCCGGTCGAATTCAAGCGAGAGATGGCCGCGGTCTTCGGGGCCACCCATACGTTCGCCACCGCCAAGGAGGCGCACGACTTCGTCGTCGAGACCACCTGGGGCGAGCTGGCCGACCACGCCATCATCACCGTCGGAATCCTGCACGACCAGGTGATCGCCGACGCCATCCGGGTAGTCGGAAAGACCGGCCAGGTCACCATCACCGCCGTCGGCAAGGGCATGATCGACGAGAACCCCGGCATTCTGATCGGCTACCAGCGCCGTCTGCAGGGCTCTATCTACGGCGGCTGCAGCCCGCTGGTTGACGTGCCCCTGCTGATCGGCCTGTACCAGTCGGGCGACCTGAAGCTCGACGAGCTGATCACGCGCAGGTACCGGCTGGAGGAGATTAACCAGGGCTACCAGGACATGCTCGACGGCAAGAACATCCGCGGCGTCATCATCCATGAGCACTGAGAACGGCGTGCGACTGCGGGTCCTGATGGAGCCGCGCGACGGCGCCTCGTACGAGGAGATCCTCACGCTGGCGCTCGCTACTGAGCGCGCCGGCTTCGACGCGTTCTTCCGGTCGGATCACCTGCTGGGCGGCAACCCCGATAATCCGCTCTACAAGCCGACCGACTGCTGGACGACGCTGGGTGGCCTGGCCCGTGACACCAGCCGGGTCCGGCTCGGCGCGCTCATGACAGCCTCGACCTTCCGCCTGCCCGGAATGCTCGCGACCATCGTGGCCTCGGTCGACGACATGAGCGGCGGGCGCGCCGAGCTCGGCATCGGCGCGGCCTGGTACACCCGCGAGCACGCGGCGTTCGGCCTGCCCTTCCCGCCCGTCGGCGAGCGGTTTGATCGCCTGGAGGAACAGCTCGCCATCATCACCGGTCTGTGGCACGCGACGCCGGAGGAGGGCTTCTCGTTCGATGGCCAGCACTATCAGGTGGACGACAACCGCACGCCGCCGCGCGTGAGCCAGCACCCGCATCCGCCGATCATCATCGGCGGCGGCGGGCCCAAGCGCACGCCCGCGCTCGCGGCGCGGTACGCCGCCGAGTTCAACGCCGCCTACGGCGGCGACCCGGCGGAGCGGTTCCAGCGGTTCGGCCGCGCGTGTGAGGCGATCGGCCGCGATCCCAGAACCGCCCGGCTGTCCGCAGTCCTCCCGGCGGCAATCGGATCGACACCAGGTGAGATCGAGCGCCGCGCGCAGATCGTCGGTTCTGGAATGCTGCGCGACGCCGCGGTCATCGGCCCCCCTGCAGCGCTGACCGACCGGATCGCTGACCTGGCGAAGGCCGGGGCGGACACCGTTTACCTGCACATCTTCGACATCCACGATCTCGACCACATCGCGCTCATCGGCGCGGAGGTGCTGCCCCAGCTAGCCGGGCTGTAGGAGGAACCGACATGCAGATCACCACCCGCGCCGCCATCACGAAGGCGTACCACACCGGCTGGGAGATCACGGACCTCCAGCTTGACGATCCCAAGGCGCACGAGGTCCGGGTCAAGATCATGGCTGCCGGACTCTGTCACTCCGACGACCACATCACCGCCGGTGACGCGCGGGTGCGGCTGCCGGTGGTCGGCGGACACGAGGGCGCCGGGATCGTCGAGTCGGTCGGGCCGGACGTGCGCCGGGTCAAGCCGGGTGACCGCGTTGTCTGCTCCTACATCCCGGCCTGCGGTGCGTGCAGGCCATGCTCGACCGGCCACTCGAACATGTGCGTGAAGGGCCTCAACGCCGGCACCGGGATGTTCCTCGACGGCACGTTCCGGTTCCACCTGGGCGAGGAGGACCTCGGCGGGTTCTGCACGCTCGGCACCTTCTCGCAGTACGCGGTCGTGTCGGAATGGGCCTGCGTGCCGCTGGTGGAGGAGATCCCCTGGGAGATCGCGTGCCTCGTCGGCTGCGGCGTTCCGACCGGCTGGGGCTCGGCTGTGCACGCGGCGGGCGTGCAGGCGGGCGACACTGTCGTCATCTTCGGCGCGGGCGGCGTCGGCAGCAATGCCGTGCAGGGCGCCCGGTTCGCCGGCGCCAGGGACGTCATCGTCGTCGACCCGGTCGAGTTCAAACGGGAGATGGCTACCACGGTCTTCGGCGCGACCAGAGCGTTCGCGACGAAGGAAGAGGCACACGAGTACGTCGTCGAGGCCACCTGGGGCCAGCTGGCCGATCACGCCATCCTGACGCCCGGCGTGGTCACCGAGGAGATGGTCCAGGCTGCCGTGATGATGACCGGCAAGGGCGGCAAGGTGACGATCACCGCGGTCGGACACTTCGACGAGCGCGCCGTGCACCTGCCGGCGGGCTTTCTGATCGGCTACATGCGACAGATCCGCGGTGCCCTGTTCGGCGACTCGAACCCCCTGTTCGACATCCCGAGGCTGATCCGCCTGTATAAGACCGGCAACCTCAAGCTGGACGAGCTCGTCACCCGCAAATACCGGCTCGAGCAGGTCAACGAGGCCTACCAGGACATGAACGACGGCAAGAACATCCGCGGCGTGATCATCCACGAGCACTGAGGCAGTGCTAGCCCAGGGGGACGACCCCTGGAACCCCGAAGGAGGGCGGCCGTGCCCAACGCGATACTTGACCCGACCGGCCGGGCCGGCGCGGCGAAGTCGCCGGGACCCGGGCTGACGCTGGCGGCCCGGCGGCCCCAGCTGTCAGGCCTGCGGGTCGGGCTGATGGACAACACCAAGCACAACGCCGCGCTGCTGCTGGCGGAGCTCGGCAAGCTGCTCGCCGCCGAGCACGGCGCGACCGTCACGGTCGAGGCCACCAAGGCAAACTTTGCGGCGCCCGCGCCGGCCGACCTGATGGAGCGTTACCGCGAGGCGTGTGACGTGGTGATCACCGGCGTCGGCGACTGCGGGTCATGCAGCGCATCCGCGGTAGCCGACGGCATCGGCTTCGAGCAGGCGGGCCTGCCCGCCGCCGTGATCTGCAGCGACGCGTTCGTGGTCACGGCCGATGCGATGGCAGAACTGCGCGGGGCACCCGGCTACCACTACGTCCGCACCGCGCACCCGGTCGCCGTGCTCACGACGGATCAAGTCCGCGAGCGGGCCAAGGAGCTGCTGCCGGAGGTTGTGGCCGCGATCACGGAGCACGGAGCCCCGTGACAGCTGTGCACACCGACAGCGCAGGACAGGCCGAGACCGAGCTCGATGCCGACGCCGCGCAGGCGGCCATCGAGTACTGCTACACCCGCGGCTGGTCCGACGGCCTCCCGCTGGTCCCGGCCACCCGGCCGCTGGTGGAGAAGTTCCTCGCCACGACCGCGCGCAGCCCGGAAGAGGTGATCGGCCGGCTGCCGCAGCTCGACCGGTCAGTGACGGTGGAGCTCGCCGCCATCAACGCGGCCATGGCTGGCTGTCTGCCGCAGTACTTCCCTGTGGTCCTGGCCACGTGGGACGCGCTGATGCGTGAGCGCTCCACGACCGGCGGTGGCTGGCAGTCCACGAGCGGGCCCGCGCCCCTCATCATCGTGAACGGCCCGGTGCGGACCGAGCTCGGCATCAACGCTGCCGGGGGCGTCTTCGGGCCGGGCTTCCGGCCGAACGCGACCATCCCGCGGGCGATCGGATTGATGGTCCGCAACGCCTACGGCATTCACCCCCACGAGCTGGAGCAGGCGACCCAGGGCCTGCCAGGCCGGTGGTCGATCTGCCTGGCGGAGAACGAGGAGGAAAGCCCGTGGCCGCCGCTGGCGACCGAGGCAGGGCTGCCACCGGGTACCTCCGCGGCCACCGCCACGCTGCTGCGCACCTGCGAGTTCGTGGATAACCGGCACACCGGCAACGCTGAGCAGTTGCTGGCCGACTTCGCCGACACGATCGGCCGGTCCGGGGCCTGGATCTTCCGGCATGCATCGGCCGGGATCGTTTTCTGCCCCGAACACGCCCAGCTGCTGGCCGGAGCTGGCTTCGACCGGGCTGCTATCCGCGCCTTTCTCGCCGACTCCTCCGGCCGGAGCACGGCAGCACTGGCTGGCGTGGGCAAAGACGCCTGCGACGACAACGGCGTGCGCGGCCCCGGCCACGCTACCGATGACACGTTCCAGCGCATGCTGCCAGGAGGCGAGGCAGAACATCTGATCATCGCCGTCGCGGGAGCGCGCAACGCCGGCATCTCGATGGTCGTTCGGCTGTTCGGCGGCTGGTCAGGTACGGCCGTCCCGGTGACCGGGCCCTAACAACAAGGAGAACTATGACTGACATGGTGCGGGCCGCAGTCCAGGTCGCCCCCGGGCAGATGGAGATACGCGAGTTTCCCCGGCCCACGACGGGAGCTGACGACGGACTGCTGCGCGTTGAGGCTAACGGTATCTGCGGCAGCGACGTCGAGACCTTCCGCGGTCACATGGGCGGGCCGCGGCCTGCTTTCATCCCCGGCCACGAACCGCTCGGGATCATCGAGGAGATCGGCGACCGGGCGGCCGAACGGTGGGGCGTCCAGCCCGGCGACCGGGTGGCGGTCGAGGTCATCGTCCCGTGCCGGGCGTGCCAGGACTGCCTGACCGGGCGCTATCAGTTCTGCCGCAATCGCAAGTACGGTCACGGCGTGACCAGCGTCGAAACCCCGCCGGCGGTGTGGGGCGGGCTGGCCGAGTACATGTACATCTCGCCGACCTCGGTGCTGCACAAGATGGACGCCACGCTGCCTGCTGAGCTCGCCGCGATGTACAACGGGCTCGGCGCGGGCGTCCGGTGGGCCTGTCACCTCGGCGGGGTAGGCCTCGGCGACACGGTGCTGGTCCTCGGCGCGGGGCAGCGGGGCATCGCCGCCGTCGTCGCGTCCAAGGCAGCGGGCGCCGGCACTGTCATCATCACCGGGCTGGAAGCCGACGCGCACAAGCTGGCCATGGCCAGGGAGTTCGGGGCGGACCACACCGTGGTAGTGGACGGCGAGGCAGCAGAAGACGTCGTCAAGCGGGTCGAGGAGATCACCGGCGGCGAGATGGCCGACGTGGTGCTTGAGCTCACGCCGATGGCGGGCGGGCCGATCACCGACGCGATGCAAGCCGCGCGCCGTGGCGGTACCGTCGTGCTGGCCGGCCTCAAGGGTCACCGAGAGATCCCGCTGCAGACCGATCTGATCATCAACAGGGCGCTCACGATCCGCGGCGCGTTCGGCGTCGACTCACGCGGGATGGAAGACGCCATCGCGCTGCTGCAGTCGCGCCGGTTCCCGCTGGAGAAGATGCACACCCACAGCTTCGGCCTGGCTGACGCCGCCCTGGCGATCCAGACTCTCGGTGGCGACGTACCGGGGGAGAAGGCCATCCACGTCTCCGTTCACCCCGGCCTGTAATCACCCCTGCGCACCGCACCGGAGGACTTCCGTGCTTGTCGATGCCCACGCTCATATGCTCCCGAGCGACTACCCACCCGGCGCGCCCGACTGCTTTCCGCGGATGGAGGCGATCGAGGACAGCACAGACCGGCTCCTGGTCTTCGGGCCGACCCGGTTCCGTGCGAGGGACGTGTTCTTCGCAGCCGAGAAGCGGCTGGCGGCCCAGGACGCCTCCGGCGTGGACGCCGAGGTCCTCACGCCGATGCCGCCGCTGCTGCGCTACGACCTGCCCCCCCGCGACGGCCTCGCGCTGGCCCGGCATGTCAATGAGGTCACCGCGGAGCTCTGCGCGGTCGATCCGAACCGGCTGATCGGGCTCGGCATGGTACCGATGCAGGACCCGGACGCCTCTGCCGCCGAGCTGGCCGCCGTCCGCGACCTCGGGCTCGCGGGCGTAGAGATCGCCTCCAACGTGCTCGGCGCGTCGATCGGCGACGAGAAGTTCCTGCCGTTCTTCACCGAGGCCGAGCGACTCGGCGTCGCGATCTTCGTGCACGCCATGCCGGCTGCGACCGACCGGCTGCCCCGGCAGGCGATGGGCACATACGTGGTCGGACTTGAGGGCGCCATGGCGGCCGCGTCCATGATCACCGGCGGCACCGCTGCCCAGTGCCCGGAGCTGCGGATCGCCTTCAGCCACGCGGCAGGCGGCTTTCCCATGATGCTGCCGCGGGCGCAGTACTTCTGGGGCGGCAGCTGGAACGAGGAGCCGAAGGTGCCCGAGCGGGCGGTCATGCCCGATGACGGACCTTCGCCGGTCGAATTCGCCCGCCGCTTCTACTACGACTCGCTCGTCTTTGACCGCAGGGCACTGCGTTTCCTGGTCGACTACCTCGGACCTGACCGCCTGCTGGTGGGCTCGGACTTCCCGGCGATGCCGCGCGAGGACCCGGCCGGGCGGACGCTGCGCTCGCTCGGCCTGCCGGCCGACGTGCTCGAGGCCATTACCTGGCACAACGCGTTCCGCTGGCTCGGCGTCAAGGAGCCGGCGTAGGGCTCCGCTAGTCCGCCAGGGGGTCGGGGTCGGTACGGAGCCGGCTGTAGAGGTAGCCGTCGCGCCACAGGCCCCCGCGGTACTCGGTCGCGCGCATCACGCCTTCGAGAGTGAACCCGGCCTTTTCGAGCGAGCGCTGCTCGGCCGCGTTCTCCGCATGCGTGCTTGCCTCGATGCGCTGCACTGGCGTGTTCTCGAACAGGTAGGAACAGAAGATCGCCTGCGCGCGCCAGCCGACGCCCTGGCCGCGCCACTCGGGCAGGAGCGCGATGCCGATCTCCCAGCAGTACACCTGGGCGCCGTGGAACCGCTTCTGATAGGACACCAGGCCAGCCGGCTCGAAGGCCGGCCCGGCCTCGGCTGCCACGTCGACGATCAGCCTGCCGTTGTCCTCGCCGAGGTAGCTGTCGGTGTCGTATCGGCGCTGGACAGCTTTCGGGTCGCGAAACCCGGACCAGTCAAGACCGATCAGGCGAGGCTCGGTCACGAAGCGCCGGAACATGCCGAGGTCGGTCTCGGTGACAGGCCGCAGCCTGATCTTCTGCAAAGCTACGCCGACGCGCCGACCCGGACGGCAGGGGTGAATCCGCGGCCGCGCGCCACGGGCCGGGGTGGCACGGTCGCCGGCAGGCGCTGCCCGGCCCGCCCGGACTGGGCCGCCAGCCTCCTGGTGATCTCGCCGGATGCGTCGGCGAGCATGCTGACCAGGACCTGCGGTTTCGCCCTCGCGGCCTCCACGACGACGCTGATCGCCGCCGCGAGGTCGCCGAACGGGTCATAGACAGGCACGGCCACGACCACGTCGGGCAGCGTGATCTGGCCGACGGCGATCGCGTAGCCGGACTGGCGCACCTGAGCGAGCTTGCGGCGCAGCTCGGCCGGATCGGTGATCGTGAGCGGGGTGAATCGCTCCAGCGGGCGCCGCAGCGCCTCTTCCTGCAGGTCACGATCGGCGAAGGCAAGCAGGATCAGGCCCGTTCCTGTGGCGTGCATGGGCCAGCGGTCGCCGATCCTGCCGTTGGTGGGATGGGTAGCGCAGGCCCGGATCGCCTCGACATAGACGACCTCCAGTCCGTTCCGCACCCCGAGGTGAACGTTTCCGCGGGTGCGGTGGTGCAGGTCGTCCAGGACTGGGAAGGCCGCCTCACGCAGGTCGAGCCCGCGAGGTGCCAGCGCGGCGAGTTCCAGCAGCCGAACCCCGATCGAGTACCGGCCGTTCGCGTCGCGCTCCAGGGCGCCCCAGCTGAGCAGCTCATGGACAAGACGGTGGGTGGTGGACAGGCTCAGGCCCGATCGCCGCGATATCTCGCTGAGCGACAGCGCCCGGCTGCGGGGCCCGAAGGCGTCAAGGACCGCCAGCAGCCGACCGGCGGCGTTCGTGCGGGGAGCGCCCGCGTCCGCCGAGGCCTCGAGCACCTCCTGCATGCCCACCTCCGTCGCTTCGCGTCATCGCCAGGCCAACACATTGTCAACGATATGAATTGCCGACGGTGTGTGCCGACTGACGGATGGAGGCTCGTTAATACGCCCGAAATCATGCTGGCACTTTGGGCTCCGTTCCGCAAGAACTCTGGGAATAGCGGCAAAGTCTGCCGAACAGCAGAGGAACGCCACGGTTAACAACTTTCGGATCGGTCCCGTGCCGGACACAGGTTGGCAACAAGTCCGCAACACCTCCATCTCCCTTTCGCCGGACGGAAGCGCTGTGGACTGACCCCTGGGGTGTCGCGGAAGCTGGGCGCGACGTCAGTGCCACCAGAACGCGCGCTGACACCGAGGTCTGCCGACCGCGCCGGCCCGGCATGCCCGGGCAGCACGGCAGCGCAGCCGCCTGTCCACTACAGGAGCATCTCTATAGCGGGAGAATCGACGTGACACCCAAGATCTCCTTCAGACCCAACACCCGGAAGTCGGCTCTGCGGTTGTCGTCTGTCCTCGTCGCGACGGCCCTGGCGGTCAGCCTGGCTGCGTGCGGCAAGTCCAACAGCAACAGCAACACCGGAGCCAGCAATGCCCCCAAGCACGGCGGGTCGCTCACCGTGCTGGAAGGACAAGGGTTCGCAGGCAACTGGCCGGGCCTCGACCCCGCCACCGACACCGACGGTGCCGCGAACATGAGCTACATGGACTCGATCTACGGCGAGCTGTTCGAGCTCACCGCCGGCGGCAAGACCACCGGCGACCTGGCCACCGGCTATAGCTTCAGCGACGGTGGCAAGACGATCAACATCACGCTGCGGCAGGGCGTCAAGTTCTCTGACGGCACGCCGTTCAACGCGGACGCGGTCGTCTTCAACTGGAAGCGCGACCTGACCGCGACGTGTACCTGTAAGCCGACTTTCCCGCCGGTGCAGAACACACCGCCCGTGATCACGGCCACCGGTCCTTACAGCTTGTCGATCGCGCTGAAGTTCGTGGACGCGCCGTTCATCAACGCGCTGCAGGGCAGCGTGTTCAACTGGATCGCCTCGCCGACGGCCATCAACAAGCTGGGCGAGAAGCAGTTCGCCCTGACACCGGTCGGCGCCGGCCCGTACACAGTGGTGACCGACACGCCGGACTCCGAGCTGGTGCTCAAGGCAAACCCGCTCTACTGGGAGAAGGCCCCTGACGGGTCCAAGCTGCCGTACCTGAAGAACCTGACCTTCAAGTCCGTCGCTGGTGACAACCAGGCGCTGACGGCCATGGAATCCGGCTCGGCTCAGGCGTACGAGGGCATTTCCACGCCGCAGCTCGTTCCGGCGTTCAAGGCGAAGTTCCAGGTGACCGCTGAGCCGTCGACATCGCCGTACAACATCCAGCTCAACACCAAGATCCCGCCGTTCAACAACGTGAAGGCACGTCAGGCGATCTACTACGCCACGAACGCGGCGCTGCTCGACTCTAGCCTGTTCCACGACACCTACCCGGTGGGGCAGTCGTTCACCGCTCCGGCAGGTCTGTTCTACGAGCAGAACGTGCCGGGCTACATCACTTACGACCTCAACAAGGCAAAGGCCCTCGTGCAGGAACTCGGCGGGCTGAGCTTCAACCTCGGCACGATCAGCGTGCCGACGGCCATCTCCATGAATGAGGCAATCCAGACGGAGTGGCAGCAGGCCGGCATGAAGGTTACGCTGCAGAGCTGGGACCTCACCGGACTGATCGGCGCCTTCACGGGCGGCAAGTGGGAGGCCATGCTCCAGACCGCCGGCGCCTATGACCCCGGCACCGGCGTTGGCGTCTGCTTCCGGTTCTGCTCAACCTCACCGTTCACCGGCGTGTGGGACAAGAAGCTCGACGGGATGCTGCTGGGCGCGGCCGGCACGACCGACCAGGCCACCCGGAAGTCGCTGTACGACCAGGCCGCGGCCTACATCGCACAGAACGCCTACGGGCCGTTCCTGTTCCCCATCGCTGGTTACGACGTGGCAGCGAAGGGAGTCGGCGCGCCAGGTCTGACGTCACCGCTCCCGGTCACCGACGTGAACCCGGAGATCCTCTGGCAGTACGCCTACAACAACAACAACGCCAGCGCATAACTGTGAGATCACTGCCGACATGAACACTTCGGTTTCTGTTCAGCCGGCACGCCGGCCGGGCGGCGCGCGTGCGCGCCGCCTGGCCGGGTCTCCGGCCCTCCGGGTCAGCGGCCGGCGGCTGCTGGCCGCCATCCCCGTCCTGTGGGGCGTCACGCTCCTCAGCTTCCTCGTCCTCAACGCTCTGCCGGGTGACGCCGCGTCTGCGCTGCTCGGCATCAACGCGACGCCCGCCGAGCTGAAGGCGTTCCGCATCAAGCTGCACCTCAACGAGCCGCTGTGGACCAGGTACGGGAACTGGCTCGGCGGTGTCGTGCACGGCGATCTCGGCACCTCGATCGCCAGCCCTCAGTCGGTCGCGTCGATCCTCGGCCAAAGGCTGCCGGTCACCCTGGAACTGGTGATCTTCGCCCTGGTCATCACGCTCGTGGTGTCGATCCCGCTGGCGGTGCTCTGCGCCCGCCGGCCGCGCGGGATCATCGACCGGTTCAACATGGTGCTGTCGATGGGCAGTATCTCCATCGCGCCGTATGTGCTGGCCTTCTTCCTGGTGATCGTCTTCGCCGTCGACCTGCCGGTCTTCCCGGCCATCTACTCAGCGCCGACGTCGATCATCAGCAACGTGTACCAGTTCGCGCTGCCCAGCATCATCCTGGCGCTGCCGCTCATCGGCTTCTACACCCGGTTCCTGCGCGCCGACCTGCTGGAACAGATGCAGTCCGAGGACTACGTCGTCACCGCGCGGGCGAAGGGCGTCAGTGAGTGGCGCATCCTCACCCGGCACGCACTGCGGAACTCGTTCATCGGCCTGCTCACGATCATCGGCCTTAACATCGCGACGCTGATCGGGGCGACGGTGATCGTCGAGCAGATCTTCTCGCTGCCCGGCATCGGGCAGGAGCTGCTGCAGTCGATCAGCAACAGGAACGTCACGGTCGTCGAGGGCATCGTGCTCGTCTTCGGCGTCGCCGTGGTCCTCGCCAACCTGCTCACCGATCTGGCTTACGGTGTGCTCGACCCAAGGATTCGTCATGTCCGTTCCCGCAGCTGACATCCTCGCGACGGCCGTCCCCGTCCCGGCCGCCAGTGCGGGTGAGCCAGGGGCACGGCGCCGGGGCGTGCTGCGCTCGGCCGAGATCGTCATCCCCGGTACGGTGCTCCTGCTGCTGCTGTTCTTCTGCTTCATCTGGCCGCTGTTCGGCATGGTCCCCAAGCCGGTCGGCGGCCTCTTGCAGACCACCGACCTGCCCCTCTTCTCCAGCGGGCACATCTTCGGCACGGACATCGTCGGCAACGACATCATGTCCAGGATCCTGTATGGCGGCCGGGTGTCGTTCGTGGTCGCCGCCGCGGTCCAGGTCATCGGCCTGACAATCGGAGGCCTGCTGGGGCTGGTCGCCGCGTACGCTGGCGGCTGGCTCGAGGCCGTCCTGATGCGGGTCCTCGACGTGTTCATCGCCTTCCCGTCGCTGGTGCTCGTGCTCGCGATCGCCGACGGGCTCGGCCCCAGCGAGATCCACGTCATCTGGGCGCTGTCGGCCTTCAGCATCCCGGCCTTCGCCCGGGTGTCGCGGGCGGCTGCCCTGAGCCTGCGCGACCGGCCGTTCGTGGTCGCGGCGCGGCTCTCCGGCACCCGGACCTGGCGGATCATGTTCACCCATCTGGTGCCGAACATGCTGCCGCAGCTGCTGACCTTCAGCCTGCTCGGCGCGAGCATCACCATCATCATCGAGGGCGCGCTCGACTTCCTCGGCTATGGCATCCCGCCGCCGGGCGCGAGCTGGGGGAACATGATCGCGTCCGGGCAGTCCTACATCTCGGTCTACCCGATGCTCGTCGTCGTGCCGAGCCTGTTCCTGCTCCTGACCACCATCTGCCTCAACCTGCTCGGTGATGGCCTGCGCAGCCGGTGGGGGGTTCGCTGATGACCACCACGGCGGACGCCGCGCTGCCCGAGGTGCCGCTGCGGCCCAGCCCGCTGCTCGAGGTGTCCGACCTCCGTGTCACCTTCCGCACCAGGGGCGGTCAGGTCTTCGCGGTGCAGGGCATCAGCTTCACGGTGGAGCCGGGCCAGACCGTCGCCATCATCGGCGAGTCGGGCTCCGGCAAGACCGTCAGCGCCCAGGCCGTTGTGGGTATCCTGCCGCGCACGGCCAAGGTGTCTGGCTCGATCAAGTTCAAGGGCGACGAAGTCGTCGGGCGGAGCGAGCACGAGCTGAGGGATTACCGCGGCCGCTGCGTCGCGATGGTGTTCCAGAACCCGGAACGGTCGCTCAACCCGACGATGCGGATCGGCACTCAGATCGCCGAGGCCATCCAGGTCCACCTGCCCGTGGACAAGGATGAGGCTCACAAAAGGGCCGTCGAGCTGATGCGGATGGTGCGGCTGCCGGCGCCGGAGCGCCGCTTCTTCGAGTATCCGCACCAGCTGTCGGGCGGCATGCGGCAGCGCGTGGTCATCGCGATCGCGCTGGCCTGCGGACCCTCGGTGCTGATCGCCGACGAGGCGACGACCGCTCTGGACGTCACGACGCAGGCCCAGATCATGGACCTGCTGATGGACATCCAGCAGGAGACCGGTACGGCGCTGCTCATGATCAGCCACGACCTCGGCCTGGCCGCCTCCTACGCCGAGGAGGTCATGGTCATGTACGCCGGCAAGGTCGTGGAGCGAGCGCCGACCAAGGAACTATTCGCGGGCGTGCGGATGCCGTACACACAAGCCCTGCTGGATGCGATCCCGCGGATCGAGGCGGAGCCGCACGTGCTTCTGCCGGTCGTCGGCGGCCGTCCGCCGGACCTGTCGGAGATCCCGACGGGCTGCCCGTTCGCGCCGCGCTGTCCGGCGGTGCAGCAGGACTGCCGGGAGCAGGCCCCGCCGCTCAGGCAGCACGAGCCCGGTCGCTGGTGGGCCTGCTGGCACCCGTACAAGAAGGAGCCGTCCAGTCATGGGTAGCGACGTTCTGCTCGAGGTCCGCAACGTGGTCCAGGAGTTCGTGCTGCGCGACTTCGGGGGAGCCAAGGGCGGCGTCCTGCAGGCAGTCTCCGACGTGTCCTTCGACCTGCACGTGGGCGAGACGCTCGGGATCGTCGGCGAGACCGGATCGGGGAAGTCCACGCTGGCCCGCTCGGTCATCCAGGCGCCACCGCCCAGGCAGGGCCAGGTGCTGTTCCAGGGTGAGGACCTGGTGCGACTCAAGCGCGCCGCGCTGAAGTCCGCCCGGCGCAACCTGCAGATGGTCTTCCAGGACCCGTTCACCTCGCTCGACCCGCGCTGGACGGTAGCCAGCCTCGTCGA
>DASQIW010000150.1:0-15300 GCA_035631375.1 Streptosporangiaceae bacterium | reverse complement strand
CCCGGACGCGGTCGCCGCTGCCAGTGCTCATGATGGCGGTCTTCGCCATCGTCCTCGACTTTTTCGTCGTGAACGTGGCGCTGCCCTCCGTCCAGGCCGACCTGCACGCCAGCACTGCGGCGATGGAGTGGATCGTGGCCGGCTACGGGCTGGCCTTCGCCGTCCTGATCATCACCGGCGGCCGGCTCGGGGACCGGTTCGGCAGGCGGCGCGTATTCTCCGCGGGGCTCGCACTGTTCGTGCTGGCCTCGGCGATCTGCGGGCTCGCAGCTAGCCCGGCAGTGCTGGTCGCTTCGCGGTTCGCGCAAGGTGCCGGTGCCGCGCTGATCAGCCCTAACGTTCTGGCCATCATCGGAGTCGCCTTCACCGGCCCCGCGCGGGTTCGGGCGATCACTGTCTACGGCATCGTCATGGGGCTGGCTGCGGCCGGCGGGCAATTGCTCGGTGGGGTGATCATCGAGGCCAACCCGCTGGGGCTGAGCTGGCGCGCGATCTTCCTGATCAATATCCCGATCGGCCTGATCGCGCTTGCCTGGTCGCGGCGTCAGATCACCGAGTCCACGGCTCCGCAGTCCACACGGATCGACGTGCGGGGCTTGGCACTGGTAACCCTGGGGCTGACCGCGCTCGTGCTTCCGCTCGTGGAAGGCACGGCGCTGAACTGGCCAGCATGGACGTGGGTGAGTCTGGCTGCAGCGCCGGTCATCCTCGCGTCATTCGCGGCGGACCAGGTGCGCGCCGAACGCCGCGGCCGGGCGCCGCTGCTGCCTCCGTCGCTCTTCCGGCGGCCCGAGCTGGCGGTCGGGCTGGTCACCCAGCTCGCGTTCTGGTGCGGAATGGCGGCCCTGTTCCTCGTTCTCGCGCTATACCTCCAGCTGGGCCGGGGCCTGGATGCCCTGCAGGCGGGGCTGGTCTTCACGGTGCTGGCCGCTTTCTATCTGGCGACCTCGCTGCGCGCGCCCGCAATGACGCAGCGATTCGGGCGGCGCCTCATCGCCGTCGGTGCGCTGGCTCTTGCGGCCGGCGAAGGCCTGCTCCTGCTGACGGTCGCCGAGCGCGGTGGCGCGTCGGTCGGGTGGCTTGTGCCGGGCCTGGCGCTCGCGGGCGCTGGCATGGGGCTGTGCATAACTCCGCTGACGTCGACGGTGCTCGCTCACGCCGACCCGCAGCGAGCCGGGGCGGTCACCGGCGCATTGTCCACCGTGCAGCAGGTAGGGAACGCTGTCGGCGTCGCCATCACCGGTGTGATCTTCTTCGGACTGCTGTCGAGCGGATATGCCCGGGCGTTCGAGGTCAGCCTGGCGGAGCTCGCGGGCCTGCTCCTGCTCGTGGCGGTCCTCGCTGTCGCGCTGCCACGACGTTCCCGGCCGGCCGAAAGCGGAGGGAGCACGTCAGGTGCTTGACTGGCCAGCCGCGGACCGGCCGACAATCGGGTTCATGCGCACCCGGATCCCGATCGGCGACTTCGCGAAGATGACCCACCTGAGCGTCAAGGCGCTGCGTCATTACCACGACGTTGGCGTGCTGAACCCGGCGGAGATCGACGCGTCCTCCGGCTACCGGTTCTACGAGGCCGACCAGATTGTGGCTGCGCAGGTGATCCGGAGGTTCCGGGACCTGGGCATGCCGCTGGACGAGATCCGCGCGCTGCTCACCGCGCCCGATGTCGCGGGCAGAAGCGAGGTCATCATCGCCCACCTGGAGCGGATGGAATCTCAGCTGTCGCAGACACAGGCGGCCGTGGCGTCGCTTCGCTCATTGCTGGAGCGGCCCCGCCAGCCGGCTGACGTCGAGCGCCGTTCCGTCGGTCCCGCGCTGTCAGTGGCCATCGCTGAGCGCGTCACCGAGTCCTCGTTGGCGGACTGGTGGAGCGGGGCGTTTAGTGAGCTGTATGCGACGCTGGCGGCCGCCAGCGTGCAGCCGGACGGGCGGCCAGGCGCGCTCTATCCAGCCGAGCTGTTCGAGGCTGAGGTCGGCGAGGTGGTGGCGTTCGTTCCGGCCGCTGCGCGAGTGTCCTGCACCGGCCGGGTCGCGATGCGCGAGATACCGCCTGCAGAGCTGGCGGTGGCAGTGCACCGGGGCCCATTCGCCGAGCTTGATCAGACGTATGCCGAGCTAGGCAAATACGTCACCGCCCGGGCAATCGGGGTCGATGGGCCCATCCGTGAATACTATGTAGTTTCGTATTTCGAAACGCCCGATGAATCGCGGCACGTAACCGAGGTGTGCTGGCCGGTATTTCATACCGGCGAGGCCGGCTAAGTATCGGACGGACCATGACATACCAGCTCTCTGCGGCTAGGACCAGCCTAGATGTGGCGTCGAGGCTGAGGTGTGGCGGACACGTCAAAAGCGGTGCACAATTTCTCGGCGTGGATCTGAGTCCGGTGAATAACATTTTCAGGTCTGCTGCGAAACCCCACTAGGGCTGTCCGGTGATCGGTGGTACTGTCGGGCACGCAGAGCATTGAAATAACGGAGAAAATCAACTCCGAAACGGAGTTGCAGCACTACTAGGGTCATTAGTTAAAGGCAGGGATTTCCGAGCGGCTCAATGCTGCCCGGAAGCGGGGACCTGCCCTCTGATCGCGGCGCGCGCCGGGGGAATGAGGTGAAGCAGGTGCCTGCGCACGCAGGGCGGCTCCGGCCGTTTGAGCGCTGCATCTTCACGGTGGTCTTCGGCCTCATGGCGAGCTTCGTGGTCCTGGTGGCGTTCATGGCAACCACGACGCGGGGACATCTGCTCCTGGCCGGGCCCTCCATGACGGAGCGGCCGCTCGAGTCGGCCGTGCAGCCCCCGACCAGCGGCTCTGGCTCGGCCCGGTCGTCCGGGTCGCGCCACTCCGGCAGCACGGCGCTGTCAGAGCGGACGCTGAGCGCCGCACTGGCCGGGGCGCTGCGGCCGGTACTCGGCAGCGATCCGGGGCAGCTCGCGGTCGGCGTCGTCGACCTGAACTCAGGCACTGCGGCCAGCTACGGCGCCGGAGCGGTGATACGGGGCGGCGCCATCGTGACGACGGACATCCTGGCGGCGATGCTCCTTCAGCACCAGCAGGCCGGAAGGCTGATGACCGATCGCGAAGCGGAACTGGCCGCAGACATGATCGAGAACAACAGCACCGCGGCGGCGGACCAGCTCTGGACCGACATCGGTGGCGCGCGGGGCCTGGCGGCCGCCAACGCGACGCTGAAGCTCCGCAACACCTCCCTCGCGCCGGGCGCAAGCTGGACGTGGACGAAGACGACGGTTGCCGATCAGCTGCAGCTACTCGAAGACATCGCCGGGCCGAATTCCCCGCTTGACTCGGCTTCCCGCGACTACGCGCTCGGCCTGATGACCAGTGTCGCAGTACCGCAGACGTGGGGCGTGCTTGCGGCAGCGACCACTGGCCTGCCTTTCGCAGTCGCCGATGGTTCCCTGGTCGGCCCGCGCTGGGTGGTCGGCAGCATCGGCGTGATCCAGCGGGACGGGCACGAACTTCTGGTCGCGGTGCTGTCGGATCACAATCCGGCGGAAGGCCCGGCTGTCTCGGCTGCCCGGGCCGCAGTGCTCGCCGCGGCGAGCACGGTCAGCTAGCCACTGAATCCGCCGGCCGCGCCTGCGCCGAGTGCGTATGCCGCTGTGTTGAGGGCATCCACCAGGCTGTCAGTGGCGACGAGCAGGCCGTACATCTCGCCGTCCGAGGCCCCCCGGTCAGCCGGGTCGGGCCAGATCGCTTGCTGGAGTTCACGGAGCGGCGGCATGCCGACGGGTGGCCGCGGTCCGTCCCGGCCGGCCGCTCTCAGCGCCGCGCCGATCTGGCTCACCGCGGCGGATACGCCGCCAGCAAACCGATCGAGCCCAGGCTGAAGCCGCGGGTCCAGACCGGCGTGGCCAGGCTGCGCCGCGTGGTGCGCGGTGACAGCGGCGCCCAGTGTCAGGCAGGCCTGAGCGACCCGGTGGCCGGCCGATTCGAGTGCCCGTGCCGTCTGTGCCGCCATCGGCGGGTGATCCGGTTCGCCAGCAAGCCGGTCTGCTGACGCCTCGGCATTAAGGCGTGCGCGACGGGCGTCGATCCGGAGCGGGCGAAGCGTCGCAGCATCACCTCTGGCGGGCCGCGTGTACGCGCGCAGCAAGGCGCTCGCGTAGCTGCCCTGCGCGACGAAGAGGCGGGCGAACTTCTCTGCCGATGAGGTCCCCTCCCAGGTGGGCCACACCAGGTACGCCGTGATCGCCAGGCCGGCCCCGAAGCCGGTGCCGATCAGCCGCGCGACGGCCGTCGGCTCGGCGGGCAGCCCGAGCAGCGCGAGCAGCACGACGACGAAGTCGGTCAGGAACACGCCGTAGAGCAAGTAGTTCACGGTGAAGACCGCATAAGCAGCCAGCAGCGAGACGCAGATGCCAATGAGGAGTGCCGTCAGGCTCACCCTGGCCAGCTGTACGGTCGCGAGGCCGAGTCCCGCACCGACGACAGTGCCCGCTGCGCGCTGCAGCCCGCGGTACAGGGTCGAGCTGTAGTCCGGGCGGAGCACGATGAAGACCGTCAGCACGGCCCAGTACCCGTGACTCAGATGGGCCGCCAGCGCGATGATCTCCGCCGTCGTAGTCGCCACTGCCAGCCGCAGGGCGTGCCGCCCAGCCTCCGACGACGTGCCGATGCTGGCGCGCAGGGTCAGGACAACGTCCCTCCGCCACGCCTGGCGGATCGGGCGCGGCGGAGCGACGCGGCCAGCGGCCGGCTCGGCGTCGTTCAGCCGGGTGAGCATGCGGCAGGCGCTGCGGAGCTGGCCCAGCAGCGCCTCGGCTGCCCACCGCCACGCGGCGGCGGGATCGGTGGCGACGCTCGCCAGTTCCCGGCGGGCAGCGGCCAGGTGGTCGTGGCGCCGGCCTGCCCGAGCGTCGAACTCGGCCGCCAGCTCGGTCAGAACCCGCGCGGCCATGCTCAGCAGGCCGCGTACCGCCTGCGCGGATGGTCCATCAGGCTCGGCCGCGACGGAGAGGGCTGTGAGCGTCGCGCGGATCCGCACCGCCTCGTTGACCAGGTCGATCATGTGCTGCCGTGCGGCCGTGCGCAGCAGCGGATTGGGGTCGGCGAGGACAGCGCCGGCGGGCAGTTGGCTGGGGTCCGGGGGCCCGAGGTGCCCTGATGCCAGCTCGCGGGCGTATCCGGCCAGGCCAGCATAGGTTGCTGCCAGTGCTGACCGCTCGGCGCTGCCGCGGCTGAGAGCCCACGAGGAGATGACGAGGAGGCACTGCCAGAGCCCGCCTGCCAGCACCAGCCCGGCGCGCAGGGCCGCGTCGGCCGCACTCAGCGGGAGCGCGCTGCCGATCAGCAGCGCGACCGGCCACTGGAGCGTCACGGCCAGGACCGTCGGCCCCAGGCTGGCCAGCAAGCCCGTGGCGTATGCCCAGGCGAATACGAGCGGAACGAGGAGCCATGGCTGGCCAGCCGCGGTCGCGCCGGCGAACGTCGAGACGGCCATTCCGGCGGCGGCGCACAGGACGGCTACCGCGCGGGTGCGGCTGACGCCGCGGAATGCCACGAATCCGGCCGGCAGAGCGCCGAGGGCAGCAAAGCTGCCGTACTCGATCCGGCCGGTCGCAACCCCGATGGCCAGCGGGGTCACGACACCGATTGCGGCGCGCACCGCTTGACCCCCAGCGAGGTCACGCCATCGGAAGGCGCCGAAATCGAGCCAGCCTGGCCGGCTGAGCTCGGCAGCGAGGAAGGCCCGGCCACTGCGCAGGTCGGCCACCAGGCGTGGGCCGCCCCGCTGGGCTGCTCGCCTGGCTGGTCGCGGCCGACGTGCCGGCAGCTTGATGGTCTCCTGCTCAGGCCGGGTGGACGGGCCGGTACACGGGCTGCCACATACGAGAGCGCACCTGCTCGTGCACATCGCCGGCGAGGACGGCGGCGGCTGTGCCGTCCTCGGCCGCGGCCTTGGCCACCGCTACGGCCACGGCGAACGAGGTCTCCCGCAAGGCTGCGACTTCAGGCAGCAGCGGAGCACCCGGCGTCCCGGCGTCGACGAGACCGGCCACCGCGTGCGCCGCGGCGCTGAGCATCGTGTCAGTAATGGCGCGGGCCCTGACGGTGAGAGCGCCGAGTCCGAGGCCGGGGAAGACGAGCGCGTTGTTCGCCTGGCCGATGACGTAGCGGGTGCCCCGATAGTCGACCGGCGGGAACGGGCTGCCGGTGGCTACGAGCGCACGGCCGCCGGTCCACTCGATAACGTCGGCCGGGCGCGCCTCGGCCAGTTCGGTGGGGTTGGACATCGGCAGGATCACCGGCCGTTCGGTGTGCGCCGCCATATCCTTCACGATGTCCTCGGTGAACGCGCCGCCGCGAGCGGACGTGCCGATCAGGATCGTCGGGTGGATGCGCCGCACCACTTCGGCGAGCGGGATCCCGCCGAGAGCGGCGTCGCGCCGCCAGTCCGCCACCTCATCTGTGCTGCGGCCATACCGGAGCTGATCGGCGGCCATCCGCTGGTCGCCCGCCTCGACAAGGCCGTACCGGTCTACCGCCCAGAACGCCGCCCTGGTGTGCTCCGCCGTCAAGCCGTCGGCTCGCATGGCGGTGGCCAGTTGATCCGCGATGCCAATGCCAGCCGAGCCGGCGCCGAAGATCACGACGCGGTGCCCGGCCAGGGTGATACCGGTTGCCTTGACCGCCGCCAGTACCGCGGCCATGTTCACCGCGCCGGTGCCCTGAACGTCGTCGTTGAAGCTGGGCAGCTCGTCCCGGTACCGGGCGAGGAGCCGTCGCGCATGTGCGGGACTCATGTCCTCCCAGTGCAGCAGCGCGTGCGGGAAGACTTTCCGAACCGCGGCGACGAAGGCGGCGATGAACTCGTCATATTCCGCCGTCGGCACCCGCGGATGGCGGTTACCGACATAGAGCGGATCCTCGAGCAGGCTCTGCCGGTCGGTGCCGACGTCCAGCATCACGGGCACTGTCCGGCCGGGCGCGATGCCGCCTGCGGCGGTGTAAACGGCGAGCTTCCCCACGGCGATGCTCATCCCGCCGACGCCCCAGTCGCCGATGCCGAGAATCGCACCGGCGTCGGTCGCCACGATGAGGTCGACGTCATCGGCGCCCATCCCGAGCGCGCGAAGCGATTGCTCGATGAGCTCAGGGTTGTCGACCGACAAGTAGACGCCGCGAGGCCGGCGGTACTCGTGGCTGTAGTTCTCGATCGCCTCGCCCACAGTCGGGGTATAGATCACCGGCAGCATCTCGCTGAGGTGGTCGACGAGTACCCGGTAGTACAGCACGCGGTTCCTGTCGTGCAGCTCGTTGAGCAGCACGTTGCGGGCCAGGTTTGTGGACTGGCGGCGGAACTGGGCGTAGACGCGGCTGGCCTGCTCCTCGAGCGTGAGGTGACCGGGCGGGATGAGCCCGATCAGTCCCAGGCTGGCGCGCTCGGCGTCGGTGAAGGCGGTGCCCTTGTTGATTCTCGGCTCGGTAAGCACCTGACGGCCGCGGAGCGTTGTCCGCCAGGCGCCGTCGGCGTCGAGCCAGAGCGTCTGCACAGCCAGGCTCCCTTCCCCGGTGCCCAGTCCTGGCCAGCCCGCAGCGCCAGCCGCAGCTCATTCTGCCGTGAGCGGTCCGCCCGGTTCCGAGTCGGCCGCATCGTCGCCCTGCCACAGGTCGCGCACGGTGTCGATGGTGTCAGCCTCGGCCGGGCTCTTGTCCGGCCGGTAGCGCACCACCCTGGCAAACCGCAGCGTTACCCCGCCCGGGTACCTCGTGCTGGCCTGGACGCCGTCCAGCGCGATCTCGACGACGAGTTCCGGACGCACCATCACGACCCCGCGAGGACCAGCACTGCGTCGCGCTGAGTCCGGCCGGTCCCGGGGTGGGTCGGCGAGTTCCAGCAGACGCTCGGTCTGCCAGGCGAGCACGGCGTCGGTCAGACCCTTGAAGGTCTTGCCGAGCATGACGGTGCCGCCGGTCTCCGGATCCCTGGCACCCAGGTGCAGGTTGGACAACCAGCCCTGGCGCCTGCCGTGGCCCCACTCGGCGCCGAGCACCAGCAGGTCCAGGGTGTGCCGGGGCTTGACCTTGATCCACTCGCTGCCACGCCGGCCCGCTCCGTACGGCGCGTCCAGCGACTTGATCACGACGCCCTCGTGACCACGCTCGATGGCAGCCGCGAAAAACTGCTCCGCCTCGGTCACATCGCTCGTCACCAGCCTGGGGACGACGAGCTCGGCCGGTGCGATCGTCACCAGCCGGGTGAACCGCTGGCTGGCTGGAACGTCGATGAGGTCGGTGCCATCGGCGTGCAGGAGGTCGAAGAGGAACAGCGTGAGCACCGCCGACGCCCCGCTCGCACCCGGCTGACTGGCCGTGCGAGCCGACGTTACCTGGAAAGGCTGCGGACGTCCGTCTGGCCGGAGCGCCACCGCCTCGCCGTCCACGATCGCGCTCTGCGCCGTCAGGGTCAGCGCGGCGGCCGCAAGTTCCGGCACGCGGTCGGTGATGTCATCCAGTGTTCTGGTGAATACCCGTACCGCCGCGCCCTGGCGATGCAGCTGAACCCGGATTCCGTCGATCTTCCAGTCGACCGCAGCCGGGGAAATCCGGTCCATGGCCTCGGCGACCGTGGGGGCGGATGCCGCCAGCATCGGCCGGAGCGGCCGCCCGACGTGCACGGACATGGCGCGCAGCGCGTCGACCGCGACCTGGCCGCGATGGCCGGCGGCAAGTGCGGCGGCCGCTGCGGCCGGCAGGGAGCCGCCGAGCTGATAGGCGCGGCGCACCTCCGCGGCGGACACGGCGGCAGCGCTCGCCACGGCCTCGGTCATGATCCCGTCGAGCGCGCCTTGTCGAAGGTCGCCGGCGAGCAATCGGACCAGGAACCGGCGCTCGGCTTCGGTGGCGCGGGCCAGCAAGCCGGCCAGCAGCCGCCGGCGCTCGGCCTGCGAGCCCTGGCCAGCCAGCAGACCGATCTGGCCGAGAGCCTGGTCAGTCTCAGCGAGGGTGAGCGCTGGTGCCTCGGGTGGCTCTGGAAGCGAGGCTGGTCCCGCGCCTTCACCGTAGCCGCCCATCAGGTCGGCCAGCGCCGCGTACCCCACCCCGATCTGCCGCTGGGTTAGATCGCCTGACAGGAAGGACACTGCCACCGCGATCTCGTCGGATGGCACCCGACCGAGCAGTTCGGCGATCAGCGAGATCTTGGCCAGCCGCCCCGGCGAGGCGGCGACAGCCGCTGATGTCTGCACCACCGCATCGAGCAGCATCCTGCTTACAGCCATCCCTTCTGCTGAGCGATCTGCGCGGCTTCTGCGCGATTCCGCGCACCGAGCTTCTGGATGGCGGCGGACAGATGATTGCGCACGGTGCCTGGCGACAGGTGCAGCCGAGCAGCGATGTCGGCGATCGCGTCGTGGCTTGCGGCGGCTGCGAGCACCTCGCCCTCCCGGTCGGTCAGGGGACTGTCGCCCTGCGCGAGCGCGGCGGCGGCGAGTGCGGGGTCGACCACGCGCTCGCCGGCCGATACCCGGCGGATTGCCGCTGCCAGGTCGGCGGCCGGCGCGTCCTTGAGCAGGAATCCGCGCGCTCCGGCGGCCATCGCGGTACGCAGGTAACCGGGCCGGTCGAAGGTGGTCACGATGACGATCCCGCCGCGGAACCCGGACGCGGTGAGCTGGCTAGCCACCTCGATCCCGCTGGGCCCCGGCATTTCGATGTCCAGTATCGCGACGTCTGGCTCATGCCTGCGCGCCATCGCGAGCGCCTCGTCGCCGCTCGCCGCCTGCGCTACGACGTCGAGGTCCGGCTCGAGCTCCAGCAAGGCGACAAGCGCCTGCCTGACCATCGTCTGATCCTCGGCAATCATGATCCGCACGGTCACTCGACCATTCTCGTCCCGTTGGGCACGACGACGCGGAGACGGAATCCGTGCGGGCCTACGTGGTCGGCATCCAGTTCGCCGCCGAGGCTGTTAACCCGCTCGGCAAGCCCGGCCAGCCCAGAGCCGCCGGACCTGGAGCGCGCGGGCAGGGCCGTTCCGTCGGTATCGGCACCATCCGCGGCACCGGGCATCTTGAGAGGACCCAGGCCATCCACTGCGGGCGGTCCGTTGTCGCTGATCTCGGCGACGGCGCTCGACGGGCCGGAGCTGACGCTGATAGCAACGCGCGTGGCTCTGGAATGCCGGACCACGTTGGTTGTGCCCTCCCTGACCGCCCACGCCAGCGCCGCATCCACCTCCGGCGACAGGCCGTCGGCGTCCGGCCCGCTGATCCGGCTGGCGATGCCGGCCGAGTCCAGGAGCTGCCGGGCGGACGCCAGCTCGCCTGCCAGGTCGGGCTGGCGGTATCCCGCCACTGCTGCGCGTACGTCGCTCAGCGATTGTCTGGCGACCGCCTCCAGCTCGGTGATCTCAGCCGCGGCTCGGTGCGGGTCGGTGCTGATGACTTTGCCCGCGAGCTCGGCTTTGAGCGTGATCAGCGACAGCGAATGACCGAGCAGGTCATGCAGATCCCGCGCAATCCTCAGCCGCTCCTCGGCGACCGCTGCCCTGGCCAGGTCAGCCCTGGTCCGGCGCAGGACGCTGACCATATCGGCTCGTCGGCCCGCACTGTAGCCAAAGAATGCCGTCATCGGCCCGATGACGATGGCGGCAAAGGTACCCCCGTAACCCGCATGGCCTCCGATGGCCACGTACGACCCCGCCGCGGCGCACACGGCCGAGGCGACCAGTGCCGGGCGGGGCGTCCGGCCAAACCGCCCGCACGTCCCAGCCCCTACTGCCAGGACGGCCAGCCAGTCCATCCCGCCGACAACGAAGAGGGCGACGGCCAGCCCGATGACAACGGTGATGGCGGCCCAGGGAGCGGGCCGGAGTGTGGGAGCGCTCGGCACCAGCCCGAACACGTAAACCACCACCGCGAAGAGCAGGCTGCCAGCCAGCAGGAACCAGCGCTCCGCGCTGGGGATGGCGTGATCGCTGCGCGCGCTGATCGCGAGCGACCCCACCGCCACGAGGATAAGGACGCCGATCGTTATCCGGCGGGCTCGAGCTAGCCCGGCGTCGTCCGGCTCGTCGTCGGGCAAAGCTACGGGCGGGCGGACCATACACCCAGGCTAGGCAGCCTGGGGCAACTAGTCATGTAACGCCGGTATCGGTCCCAACGTGACCGATGTCATGGCCGGCCGCCACGAGGAGTCGGCCAGCGCCGATCAGACGATGCGAGACCGCCCGTCCAGGTCCGGATCGGGCGGCGGCTCGGTGTCTGCCGTCATCGACTCCGTCATGACCGTCACAGCGCCGTTGCCGTCGGCGTTCCGCCGCATGCGCATCGCGGCCGCCGTTGCCGCTCCGGCAGCTGCAGTCAGCACCATCGCGCCGACAACGAGGGCGCGATTGGACTTGTGCTTGGGCTTCGGTACCTCGATCTTGTGCGCGGCATTGAGCAGGGCATCCGAGATCATCGGGGCGATGGTGTCGGTGATCGCGTGCGCGGACTGCTCGAGCTGCGGAGCGGCCCAGGACCGGGCGGCCTCCACGGCCGGCGTGGTTCTGGACATGGCGGTGCCGGCACCTTGGCGCATGGTTGCACCAGCGTTTTGCGCCAGCGGCATAGCCTGCTGCGCGATGGGCACTGCCTTTCCCGCCAGCGCACCCACCTGGCTTCCCGCCTGCGCCGCGCGGTAGCGCAGCAGATCATTCATGGAAAGCGGCTGTTTCCTCGTCGAGAGGGACACGGTAACCTCCCCGGGGTGTTCTCCCGTGTGCTGTCACATCTTCCCTGCATAAGCGGTGTCAACCGCGATGCGGACGTGGTGTCGGCATCCGATCGGACCCGGCGTGTGCGGGAGGACCGCCGCGACGTGGGAGGATGCGAGGTATGACCAATACGATGACCGCGAAGCTGCGGACAAACCGCGGGGATGTAGTCGTCCGGCTCTTTCCCGATCACGCGCCGAAGACGGTGCGTAACTTTGTCGAGCTCGCCGAGGGATCGCGGGAATGGACCAACCCGGCCACCCGCAAGCAAAGCCAGGAAAGGCTGTACGACGGCACGATTTTCCACCGTGTCATCCCGGACTTCATGATCCAGGGCGGCGACCCGCTGGGCACAGGAACTGGCGGGCCCGGCTACAAGTTCGCCGACGAGATTCACCCCGACCTGGCGTTCGACCGGCCGTACCTGCTGGCGATGGCCAACGCTGGGCCTGGGACGAATGGCTCGCAGTTCTTCATCACGACGGTGCCCACGCCCTGGCTGAACCGCAAGCACACGATCTTTGGTGAGGTCGTCGAGGGCTCGGATGTCGTGGAGGAGATCAGCCGGGTCCAGACCAGTCGCGGCGACCGGCCGGTCTCCGACGTGGTGCTGGAATCCGTCGAGATCAGCCATCCCGATATGGAGTAACACAGAGCAGAGCCCGCATGTCCAACCCCCCAAGCTCCGATCAGACTCAGGCCGCCCCGCCGGTGTGCTACCGGCACCCAGGCAGGCCGACCTATGTGTCCTGCGTGCGCTGCGGCAGGCCAGCGTGCCCCGATTGCTTGCGCCCTGCGGCCGTGGGCCATCAGTGCCTCGAGTGCATCCGGGGCGGCAACCAAACGGTACGGCGGCCCGCTGGTCGCTTCGGGGGCACCATCGCGACCCAGGCACGGGTCACCCAGATCCTCATCGGCGTGAACATCGCTCTCTACCTGGTCATGCTGGTGGACTCCAGCCTGCAATACGACTGGTGGATGGTGGGGAGCTCGGTCGCCGCGGGCCAGTGGTACCGGCTGATCACCAGTGCCTTCCTGCCGGGCGCCGGCAGCCTCGGCCTGCTGGACATCGCTTTCAACATGTGGGCGCTGTTCGTCGTCGGCCCGGCGATAGAGCGGCAGCTCGGCTGGCTGCGGTACCTGGCCGTTTACCTAGTCAGCGCGATTGGCGGATCGGTCTGCTACTACTTCCTGGCCGCGCCGAATCAGCCGGCGCTCGGCGCGTCCGGTGCGATCTTCGGCCTGTTCGGGGCCTGGTTCGTCGTGGCTAGGCGGCTTCGCCTGGACGCCCGCATGGTCGTGTTCCTCATCGTGGTGAACCTGGCCATCAGCTTCGTCGGTCATTCGTACATCGCCTGGCAGGCGCACATCGGAGGCCTGGTAACTGGCGGGGTACTCACCGCTGCGTACGTCTACGCGCCACGTCAGCGGCGCGGCGTCATCCAGCTAGCGGCCACAGTGGCCGTGCTGGCCATCCTGGCCGTCGGCGTGATCATCCGCGATCATCAGCTGGCCGGGGCGGTCCTGGGTTAGTACTGACCGCCACTTCGTGGCTGTGTTACCTACCGCCACTTCGTGGCGAGGCCTAGGCCGCCAATCAGGAACACGAAGCCGACCACCAGGTTCCAGGCGCCGATCGCGCCGACTGGCCAGGCCTCGCTGCTGACATAGAACACGATGATCCACACCAAGCCCACGAGAAAAGCGGCCACCATGGTCGGCGCCAGCCAGCGGGGGCTCACCTTGGCTTTCGTGGCCCTGGGCGGCGGGGTGTAGACCGCCTTGCTTCGCGTGCGGGACTTTGGCACTTCGTCTCCCGGATAGACACTCACCGCCCGCCTGCGTCCCGGCGGGCTCCGGCGTGCGCCGACCCAGCGACGCCTCGCGGCAAGCCTAATGGCTTGGGCGCACTGTCGAGGCCGCTGAAGCCCTTCGCTCGCCCCGGCGAGGGCGTTCGGCTGCAGCGACTGTCACCAATCGCTAGTCTATGAGCACTCTCGGTCACATACCGCGCTGCGGCCTTTCCGGAGATGTAGGACGTGGGACGATTCTTCCGAATAGTCGGTGAGCTGCTCATCACCTGCGGTCTGGTTGTCTTCGGGTTCCTGGCATACATGTACTGGGGGACAGCGCTACGGGCGAACAGCGCCCAGCAGACCTACACCAGCGAGCTGACCAGGCAGTGGGCAGCGGCGAACCCGCTCACTGCGCTCGCGGAGCTGCGCACCATTCCGGCCGGCACCCCCTTCGCACTGCTGCGAATCCCGCAGTTCGGCCAGGCCTGGCAGCTAGCTGTCGTGCAAGGGACCGGGGTGTCCCAGTTGCTGCTCGCGCCTGGCCACGTGCCGGGTACCGCGCTACCGGGACGGGTAGGCAACTTCGCCGTAGCGGCCCACCGGGTCACCGCCGGCAACCCGTTCTGGGGCCTGCCGAGCCTGCGCAAGGGCAGCATGATCAACGTAGAGACGATCACGGGCACCTACGAGTACACGGTCACGAGCGGACCGACACGGGTATCAGCCGGAGACCTTAGCGCGCTCGCGGCGGTACCGTTTCACCCCGGCGAGCAGCCAACTCAGCGGCTGATCACGCTCATCACCTGCGATCCGCCCTGGACCGGCACGAGCAGGGTGGTCGTCACCGGTGTGCTGCTGCGCACGCTGCCGCGCGCGCCGGGGAGCTGACGGCTGTGTACGGCTGGCTCTGGCGTCGGCTGCCCGGCGGGCCCGGGGCGCGCCTGGTCCAGCTGGTGCTGCTCCTCGTGGTCGTCGGCGTGCTGCTCTGGTTCGTCGTCTATCCGTGGGCGTCGTTGCACCTGCCGGTCGACCCGTCCGGCCTCGGCTAACGGTCGCGCTACGGCCCCGTCGACGGCGAGCCCGACGGGCTTGGCGACGGACTCGGGGACGGGCTCTGCTGCTGCTGGAGTACGAAGATCGTGATAGGCGACCCTGGCGCAACCGTGGCTCCGGCTCCTGGGCTCGTACTCTGCACGGTGCCCGGCTGGCCGGGACCCGAGACTTGCTGCACGGTCACGTTGAAGTCGTAAGGCGCGCCGCTCAGCAGGGTCTGGGCTTGCTGCTGAGTCTGTCCGGTCACGTCCGGCACGTTCACCTGCGACGGGCTCAGGTTGATGGTCACCACCGAGCCCTTCTTCGCGGACGTGTTCCCCTGTGGTGACTGGTTCACCACAGTGCCCGGTTGAGCCCCTGCTTGCTGCTGAGTCGGACCTATGGCCACACGGAAGCCGGCCTGCTCCAGCTTCTGACGCGCAGCCTGCTGGGTGAGTCCCGTGACGTCGGGCACAGGGGCCGTTGTCGCCGCGGGGGCCCCTGTAGACAAGATCAGCCTGATCGTGCTCCCCCTGGGCTCGCTGTTACCAGCACCAGGAATGGTGTTGATCACCTTGCCGCTCGCGACGACCGTCGACGTGCGGCTGACGGAGCCACCCACATGGAAGCCCTCGTGGGTCAGGGTGCTCGTTGCCTGCGCCACCGTATCGCCCTGCACGCTCGGGATGGTGACCCCGCTGTTGCCGCTGCCGATGAACTTCAGCATGACGATCACGGCGATCAGCACGGC
>DASQIW010000149.1:0-5093 GCA_035631375.1 Streptosporangiaceae bacterium | reverse complement strand
GCTGAGGCGACGACAGCTGAGACCACGACCGAGGCGGCCGCCGAGGGCGCCGGCGAGGCAGATGGCGGCTCCTGACATGCTCGAGGAGGCCCTGGAGCACCTGGTCAAGGGCATAGTCGAGCACCCGGACGACGTCCAGGTCGACAGCCGCGGGCTACGCCGCGGGCGGGTGCTCGAAGTGCGCGTACACCCCGATGACCTGGGCAAGGTCATCGGCCGGGGCGGGCGGACAGCCAGGGCGCTGCGGACCGTGATCGGCTCGCTGGCCGGGAGCAACTACGTTCGCGTCGACCTCCTGGATGCCGACGAGGTTCGCTAGCCGCCATGCAGCTCGTAGTCGGCCGGATCACCAGGCCGCACGGCATACGCGGGGAACTGGCGGTCGAGGTCCGGACCGACGATCCGGAACTGCGGCTTGCTCCGGGTGAAGTGCTGGGGACGGAGCCCGCGACGGCCGGGCCGCTCACCGTCGCTGGCATGCGCTGGCACTCGGGCCGGTTGCTGGTCAGGTTTGCTGACGTCGACGACAGGACCGTCGCGGAGTCGCTGCGCGGCACTCTCCTGCTGGTCGACTCGGCCGACCTTGACGACCCGCAGGACCCCGACAGTTACCGCGACCACCAGCTCGTCGGGCTGACCGTCATCGGACCTGATGGTGCGGCGGTCGGCAGCGTCACGGACGTCCTGCACCACGGGCAGGATCTGCTGGTTGTGGCCGGGACAGGCCCGCGGGCCGGAGCGGAGATCCTGATCCCGTTCGTGGCCGCCATCGTGACCGCCGTTGACCTTCAGACCGGCCTGGTGCGGATAAACCCGCCTGCCGGGCTGCTTGATCCGGACGCCGCGGTCTGAGCCGGGCAGGCGGAGGCAGCACGTGCGCATCGACATCATCACGATCTTCCCCGAGTACTTCGGTCCGCTCGGCGTGTCGCTCATCGGCAAGGCTGCCGACCGCGGCGACATCACCTTCGGCGTGCACGACCTCCGGCATTGGACTCACGACCCGCACCGGACAGTGGACGACACGCCGTTCGGCGGCGGGCCTGGCATGGTGATGAAACCCGATCCGTGGGGCGAAGCGCTGACCGCGGTCGTGACGCAAGGCGGCGCGGGTTCCGGGCCGGACACAGGCCCGCTGCTGCTGATCCCGACCCCGGCTGGGCTGCCGTTCACGCAGCAGCACGCGGAACGGTACGCCGCCGAGAGCTGGCTGATCTTCGCATGCGGCCGGTATGAGGGGATCGACGCGCGGGTCGCCGAGGACGCGCGGACCCGGATGCGCGTCGAGGAAGTCAGCATCGGCGACTACGTGCTCGCCGGCGGCGAGCCGGCCGTCCTGGTGATGACCGAGGCCGTCTGCCGGCTGCTGCCCGGCGTGCTGGGTAACGCCGAGTCCGCGGCGGACGACTCGTTCGGCGCCGGCCTGCTGGAAGGTCCTGCCTACACCCGTCCGCGGGTCTGGCGCGGGCGCGACGTGCCGGAGGTGCTGCTGTCGGGTGATCACGCGGCCATCGGCCGCTGGCGCCGGGATGCCGCGCTGCGCCGGACCGCGGAGAACCGGCCCGACCTGGTGGCCAGGCTCGTCCAAGCGGCGCCCGGCCTGCTGGACTCACGTGACCGTGCGGTGCTGGCTGAGGCCGGTTTTCCGGTTGACGGCGAAGATATGGCACACTAAAGGTCACCGCCCCACAGCTGGCCTGCTCATGCTCTCGTGGCTCAGTCGCCAGGGGCGAACCGACAATCAGACCGATCCAGCGCGTTCGCAGGCGTGCGCTGATGATGACTGAGGAAGCGCAGCGATGCACACCGCGATTGCCGAGCTAGAGCAGGCGCAGACCCGATCCGATATCCCGGACTTCCGCCCTGGTGACACCCTGAAGGTGCACGTCAAGGTCAGGGAGGGAAACCGCTCGCGGATTCAGGTGTTCCAGGGCGTGGTCATTCGTCGCCAAGGCGGCGGCGCCCGTGAGACCTTCACCGTCCGCAAGATCAGCTACGGCGTCGGCGTGGAGCGTACTTTCCCTGTGCACACGCCCGCGATCGAGAAGATCGAGGTCGTGACCAAGGGCCGGGTGCGCCGCGCCAAGCTCTACTACCTCCGCGAGCTGCGCGGTAAGGCGGCGCGGATCCGGGAGCGCCGCGAGGCAACGCCTGCCCGGTAGTGCCGCCGGGTCCGGCAGCACAGCCGGACCTGATAGCGCCGCACCCCCTGGCAGCCCAGCCCGGTCCGGTGGTCGGCCGCTCGTTCGCGAGCTGCCGCTGCTCGTCGTCATCGCGCTCGTGATCGCGGTCGTCATCAAGACGTTCGTGGTCCAGGCCTTCGTCATTCCGAGCGGCTCCATGCAGCACACGCTGGATGTCGGCGACAAGGTGCTGGTCAGCAAGCTCGTCTACCATTTCCGGTCGATTCAGCCGGGCGACGTCGTCGTCTTCGACGGCACCGGCAGCTGGGACCCGGCCCAGCCCGCTGGCGCCCCCAGCCCGGGTCTGGCGGCGCGCGCCTACGACGACACACTCCGCAAGGTGTTTGACGCTATCGGCGGCGTGTTCGGCTCGCCGCTCGATCAAACCGACTACGTCAAGCGCGTGATCGGCGTGCCGGGCGACCGCGTCGTGTGCTGCAACGCCAGTGGACTGATCACGGTGAACGGCGTCGCCATCCACGAGGGCTCCTACCTGTATCCAGGCAACCAGCCCTCGAGCGCGCCGGCTGGAGAGCCGAGCCGGTTCAGCATCCGGGTGCCGCCGGGCTATCTGTGGGTCCTCGGCGACCACCGGGCGATATCCGATGATTCCCGCGGCCACCAGGCCGACCCCGGCAATGGCATGGTGCCGGAGAACAAGGTGATCGGCCGCGCCTTCGTCATTGCCTGGCCGCCGAGCCGGTGGCGGACCCTGCCGATCCCGGCGACCTTTGGCAAGCCGGGCATCGTGCGGTCTGGTTCCGCCGCGGGCGCGGCGTCCCTGCGTGCGGCCGCGGGCGCCGCGGTCGTCGTTCCCTTCCTTGGTGGCTACCGGCGGACGCGACGAAATCGCGCCCGCCCTGATGAGCGCGCGTTACCAGGCAAAACCGGGGGAGAGCCGAAGCCGGCACTTTCCTCGCCAACTGCCGGCCTGGCAGCCGGATAGGCTCTGCGTGATGAACGACGAGCAGCGCAGCCCGGACTGGCTGACAGAGGATCTCGGGGCGCCTGGCGCCCTGGCCGAGCCGGTGGCGGCCGCTACGGCGCCGCAGGAGCCGCCTGAGCCGCCTGAGCCGTCCGAGCCGTCCGGTCAGCCGGAGGAGCCAGCCGGGCCGCCGCCGACCGAGGGGTCGCAGAACGCGGCCGCGTCGCAGGTTCCGCCGCGTCGAGAGCACCGCCGTCGCTTGTCGGGCTGGCAGGAGCTGCCGATCCTGATCGTGGTGGCGCTCGCCATCGCGCTGGTCATCAAGAGCTTCGTCGTGCAGCCGTTCTTCATCCCGTCGTCCTCCATGGAAGACACGCTGCTGGTCGGCGACAAAGTCCTCGTCAACAAGCTCGTGTACGACTTCCGCGGGATCGACAGGGGCGACATCATCGTCTTCAACGGCACCGGGTCGTGGAACCCGCCCGCGCCGGTTTCCAGGCCGTCCTCTGACCCGATCGTCCGCGCCTATGACGTCACGTTGCGGCCGCTCTTCAGCTCGATCGCGGGCCTGTTCGGAACCCCGGCGGATACCGGCACGGATTATGTCAAGCGGGTCATCGGCCTGCCCGGTGACCATGTTGCGTGCTGCAACGTCCAAGGCCTCATGACGGTCAACGGCGTGCCACTGCACGAGTCGTCGTACTTGTATCCGGGCTCGGATCCGTCGGAGATCCGTTTTAACATCACCGTGCCGGCGGGCAGGCTGTGGGTGATGGGGGATAACCGGACGGTTTCTGATGATTCGCGGATGCGGCAGGGAGACCCCGGCTTCGGCACGATCCCGGAGAACGAGGTGATCGGCCGGGCCTTCGTGATCGTGTGGCCGCCTAGCCGGTGGCGGACGCTGCCGATTCCGTCCACGTTTGACCAGCCCGCCCTGGTCAAGGCGGCGGCTGCCGCCGCGCCGTACGCGCCGCTCGCCGCCGGGTTCGGCACCGCGGTGCCGCTGACCTTGCTGCAGCGCCGGGTCCGGCGTGGGGTCCGGCGCCGGCGCCAGCCAGCCGGGAGCCGCCGATGACGGTGCTCGCGGCCAGGCCGGAGCGGCCGGTGGGCTTCACGCCCCGGCGCGACAGCGGGCTGAGCGGGTATGAGCGGGTGCTGGCGAGGGCCGGATTCGGGCCGGTGGCCGGGGTGGACGAGGCAGGCCGTGGCGCGTGCGCCGGGCCGCTGGTCGTCGCGGCGGTCATGCTCCGGCAGTCCCGTATCGGGCGGCTGACCGAGCTGGCCGACTCCAAGGCGCTGACCGCAGCAGCCAGGAACGCGGCATATCGTCAGGTCATGGACGCTGCCCTCGACTGGCATGTCGTGATCATCCCGGCTGCCGACATCGACCGCATCGGCCTGCATAAATGCAACGTGGCAGGCATGCGGCGGGCGCTCGCCGGACTGGGCCACGAGCCCGGTTACGTGCTGACCGACGGTTTCCCTGTGCGTGGCCTTACTGCCCCGGCGCTGGCCATGTGGAAAGGTGACCAGGTCGCGGCCTGCGTCGCAGCCGCGTCTGTGGTTGCCAAGGTCACCAGGGACGCGCTGATGCGCGAACTGCACGAGGTCTTTCCCTCATACGGATTTGCCCGGCATAAGGGATATTCCACTCCGGCGCACATGCGGGCGCTGGCCGCTCACGGTCCCTGCGCCGAGCACCGCACGTCCTTCGTCAACGTGCGAGGCTGCCGTCCGGCCGACGTCGAGCAGGCGCTGGAGAACGAGGAGATCCTGGCGCCGGCGGTCCAGGACCTGACGGACGGGGTGGACGTCGGGGGCGCGGTCCCCGACAACGAAGACTGTCAGGTCTCGTGCTACGGGCCTGGCAGTGGGCAGAATGGCCCTATCGTTGACGTCGTCGACGAGCCCGGCTGGCCGACGGCAGGCCTCGCGGTGATGGCCCGCGGCGCCTGATCGGAGGGGAGAACATGAGCGCGGAG
>DASQIW010000148.1:0-103372 GCA_035631375.1 Streptosporangiaceae bacterium | reverse complement strand
CCGGCGGCAGGCGCATCCGGCGACGCGTCTCAGCGGCCACCAAAGGCGGCCGTCCAGGACCAGTTAAGGCAGCTGCGAGCCGACTGGGCCGCAGGCATCACCGGGCCAGCGCCGGCGGGCCTGCGTGGAGCCCGGCGGCTTGAAGAACGCGGCGGAGGCCGGGCGCCACAGCAGCCATACCGCAGCAGCGCCGACCAGCCAGGCCGCGACGAACGGAACGACGCCGCCGTAGTACAGCACCGTCACCCCGAGCCCGGCATGGCTCGCCGGCTGCGTGAAGGCGCCGCGCAGCTGCAGCGTCGCCAGGACGAACAGCACCGTGGACAGGATGCGCGCCCAGTTCCGGCCCCGGCCGTTCGCCCGCGCCATCCACAGCCACATGCAGACGACGACCAAGCCGAAGGCTATCGATACCGTGATGACGAACGGTTTCTGGGCGATGAGGCTGTGGCCCAGGAATTGGCCGCTGACGGCGACCTGGAGGTCGACGATCATAAGGGCCATCCCAAAGATCAGCCCGACGGCGCTGGCGGCGGCGCCCGCATACATGAGCCGGACGGCTGCCTGCACCGTGCGCGCCGACGGCGGCACGCTGGGGCGCAGGCGCATCCACACGCCGCTGCGGATCAGGTCCGCGGACTCGGCCAGGCCGGGGCGGCGCTGGTCGTCCCGAGCCCCGGCCATCAGCACCGCGAGGATCTCCTGCCCGTTCTCCCGCCGGAACTCCGGCGGATAACAGGCCAGCAATCGCCGGTACCCTCGCTCAAGGTCCGCCTGATCAGTCATGTCGCCATCCCTCCCGCCAGCTTCAACCGCATTAGCGCAGCAGCGGCAGCAGCCTGCAGCCGGGCCGCCTCGGCAGCCAGCCGCCTGGTGCCCGCAGGCGTGAGCCGGTAATACCGTCGCAGCCGCCCCTCTACGACCTCTTCCCGGTCCACCACGATCAGCTCGTCCGCGCGCAGGCGGTCCAGGGCGCTGTACAGCGTCCCTGCGCGCAGCCGGACCCGGCCGCCGGAGATCTCCCGGACGTCGATGATGATCCCGTACCCGTGCTGACTGCCGTTTGCCAGCGCGGTAAGGATCATGAAGGTCGCTTCCTGCATCGCACGTACGGGCATGCAAACGTTATATACCGCTGAACGAGCTATAGCAAGCCGACACCACGGCCCCCGGGCAGGCACCCGGCCGACCTGCTACGCCCTGGAGTGCCAGGACGGCGACACCGAACACCACTACCGCGCCGAACTGAAGCCGCTCGGGCTCACCCAGGCCGAACTGGCCGCAGCACTGGGGATGCCCCGAGTCGCGGTGAACGCGATCATCAACGGCAAGCGCAGCGTCACGCCCGGTACCGCGATGCGCCTCGCCAAGGGCCTCGGCACCACGCCCGAGTTCTGGATCAACGGCCAGATCGCCGCCGACCTTTACAAAGCCGAACACGACGCCGTGCCATCGACAAGCACAACGACGGCTACGTCACCCGCGCTCGGTCACCCAGGCTGCGTGAAAACTTGACGCAAAGGTTCACAACCTAGCGACCAAGGATCGCTAGGCGGTCGCGCCTCGTCTGAACACACATGGCGTTGGGCTTCGGTCATGCTCCGGGCGGGCGGCCCGGTCATGTATCGCCTTTGTAGGGAACGCTGCGATCCTTGGGGCATGGCCGACATCACCGATGAGTTCATGCGCGAGATGCGCGGCAAGGCGCGGGGGTACTCCCTGGTGTTGCTGAGAAGGGGAGCCAGGTACTCCGAGCCGGACGCGGGCAAGATCATCTGGGAGCACGGGCGCCGTAACCATTCGATGCGGGCAGATGGCCGGCTGGTGATCGTATGCCCGGTCGTCGACGACAGCGGATGGTCTGGCATCGGGATCTTCGATGTGCCGCTCGACGAGGCTGTGCGGATCATGGATGGCGACCCCGCCGTCCAGGCCGGTGTACTCAACTACGAAGTGCACCCGGTTCGCAGCTTCCCCGGCGATAGCCTCCCGGGGCCGGCGGGATGATCGGTGAGCCACTGCTCAGGTAGCGGGTGGCGGATGGAGCTCAGCCGTGCCCGCCTCCTCGAGGAGGAAGCGCTCTCGTGGCCGCGTCTCGCCTCCGACGATCTCGGCGGGCGGGCGCAGCGTGATACCGGAGGCGAGGAACGCCCGCCTGGACTCCCACTTCGACATTCCGACGAGGCACGTGCCGTCCTCGGTGAGATAAGGCGGTTCGACCGACAGGCACCCGGGCGTCCCGTCGAGCACGTCACCCATCTCCCGCATCGAGTGCGCGAGCGTGTCCCGATGGCCCGGCTGCGGCCAGTGGAAGACCATAAGGATGAAGCTCACGTCCGTCCTCCGCTCAGGGTGGTGGCCTTAGGGCTGGGCTGCTCATTCGGCGGCGATCGCAGCGATCATGTTCATCCTGGGCGCCCAGCGTGTAGGCGCTATCGCGGCGAGCAGCCCGGCGAGCGTCGCTTCTACGCGAAAGACTCAAGTTCAGGCGTCAGGGCGGCATCACCGTGCGACCGCAGGGCTCGCAGGGAAAGCAGGGATAGCCAGATCCAGGCAAGGATGATTGTCAGCCGTTCCAGGAGGCCCCCAGGGGCGTTGTGCCAGACGTGCCTCTGGTCAAGCATGGCAACTGTCAGCGACGCCGCGAACAGCATCACACCTACTAGCGCGGTGAGGTATGAATAACGCGCCCAGGTCCGGGTGCGCTGGTCACGGGCAAACGCCCGGCCAAAGATGACGGCGGCAAGGCATATGGATCCGAAGGCCAGGATGGCATTTACGCCGTGAATGGTGCCATGCCAGGTCTGCGGGCCACCAGATGGGGGCGAGCCAGGAGGGTAGCCGTTGGCCGGGTCGGTGGAGAAGGCGCCGGCGATGACCAGGGACAGGCCGAAGATCGCGACCAGCCGGGGGCCCCAGGCCGTCGCCGGGTAGGCGCGCGCCAGGCCGACCGCCGACACCATAATGAGCAGCCCGCAGACGATGAAGTTGACGATCTGCTGCCAGCCGCCGGGGCCAACGCTGAGGACACTGCCCATGTCGCGCCAGGAACTGTAACCAGGCCGGACAAATCCTTCGATCAACATGGCGACCGCGAATAGCGGGGGCGCAACCACACCGGTAGCGAGGAGGAGACGGGTACGCATTGTGCCTTCTTCCTGAGAGGATTAGGTGCTGCTCGGGTTGCGCATCGCGTTGCCGCGCGCCGGTGCGCCAGCCGACCGGTCAGGGCCGCGGCCGCCACGACCGCGGCCAGCCAGTCCGGGTCCGGTTTGCGCCCGGCTATGTCGAGCGGCAGCTTGATGTTGCCCGCTGCCGAAAGCACCGGCAGCAGGTTGAAGGCCTGGAAGACAAAGCCGATGTGAGCACGGCGCAGCCGGGTCAGCCGCCGGTCGGGCATCGAGGCCATCTCCTCGCCGCCGATCCGGACCCGGCCGGAGGTCGGGCGGTCCAGCCCGGCCATGCAGTGCAGCAGGGTCCACTTCCCCGGCTCGGACGGGCCCATCACCGCGGTGAACGACCAAGCTGAGACCTCAATACTCGGCCCGCCCAGCGCGGTGACGGTGGCCGGGCCAGATCCGTAGCGCCGGACAACGTCTTCGGCGCGGGCGGCGGTCGTGAGCGTCATCGCCGTTCCTCCTGTGGTCAGGTGAGCCTGCGAGCCGCACCAGGTGTGAGCCTGCGAGCCAGCGCTACAAACTCGCTACATGACGGGCCGGAGCAGGTTGCTGCGAGCCGTCATGGCAATTGGCTAGGCTAATCCCCATCTGATCGGACCGGCGGCTGGTGGACATGACGAGGACGCATAGCCAGGGCACCGACCGGCGCCCCTACCATTCACCGGCCCGCCGCCGCCAGGCAGAGCAGACACGCGAGCGCATCCTCGCCGCTGCCCGGGAGCTGTTCCGTACGCTGGGTTACGCCGCGACCACGATGGAGGTCATCGCGTCGTCCGCCCAGGTGGCCACCAAAACCGTGGAAGCTGCCTTCGGGTCCAAGCGCGGCCTGCTGGTCGCTGTGGTCGACCCGTTGGCGTCGGCGGGGCCGCCTCGCGACCTGGTGGAGCGGGTGCGCGCCGCCACTGACCCGGGGGAGCGGCTGCGGCTGGTTGCCGAACTGGCCCAGCGGGCCTATCAGGCGGCGGCCCCTGAGCTGGAGTTGATGCGGGGGGCGGCCGCGGTCACGCCCGAGGTCGCGGCAGCCGCCCGGCAGGTCGATTCCCGGCGGCACGCCAACCAGGCCCGCCTGGTCGCCTACCTGGCCGAGCACGGGGCGCTGCGCGAGGACCTGGACCCCGGCCAGGCAACCGACATCGTCTGGGCGCTCACCAGCTATGACCTGTACCGTGCGCTGGTGACCGGGCGGCGCTGGCCGGAGGAGCGCTACCAGGACTGGCTTGCGGGCACCCTGGCCGCCTGCCTGCTCAGGCCCTGACGCCGTCCGCGGGGGCGGGGGGCGCGGTGCCGACCCCGAGGATCTCGCCGATCCAGCCGATGAAGCCGCCATCGCCGAACCTGAGCAGCCACTCGTCGGCCCGCCAGCCGTTCAGCTCGATGTCAGTCGATCTTCGCGTGAGGCCGGCCGCGGTGATGACCGGTATCTCGGGGCAGTCCCTGGTCAGCAGGTGGTAGGTGCAGTAATGGCCAGACAGTGACTGACGTTTGAGTGCTTTGGGGAACAGCGCCAGCTTCAGCGCCGCGCTCACGTGGTCGTAACCGGGCAGGTGAGTCGCGCCGGTTACGATGCCCGAGCGTGATGCCGCTGGCGGGGTCGCCATGATGTCTGCCAGTTCCGGTTCGGGCAGGCTATCGAAGAACGCCTCGCGCGTCCTGGCCGCGGTCCGCCAGGTATCACGGTTGAGCCGCACGGTGTAGGCGAACCCTGTGATCGCCCCAGCCTCGTTGAGTGCGACGGCGAAGTGCTGGGGGGCGACCGGGAAGTCGGTACGCAACTGCCGGGCACGCTCCGCCGGTGGCATCCCAAACCTGGTGATCCCGGTGTGGCACAGCTCAGTGAGCCGCGGCAGGTCGTCCCAGCTGACCGGCCGCACGTGCACATCCATGTCCCCGGCTGGCGCGTAGAAGCGCGCCCGGGCGGACGAGCCCGCGGCCAGGTGCAGAAGTTCCTGGATATGCGGCTCAGCGTCGGTGGCCGACCGCGCACGCACGGCGATGTAGTGGTAAGCGCGCTGGCGCATCTGATGGCAGGTGCGCGGTGCGCGCCAGCAGAAGTCCGCGGCGACCGCCTCACGGACGAGGTCGTGCAGCCGAAGCCCCACAGTGACCTCGCGTACTACACCCAGCCCGCGCAGCGTGTCAAACGAATCGGAGACAGCACCGCCGAGCATCGCCACGAGCAGTTCCTGGTTGAACGTGCGGACCAGCGACGCCGCCTCAAGCAGCCGCCGCACCGCAGGGTCGGTGATCTCGCGGGTCATGCGGCCGATCAGCGAGCGGGACACCACGGCGGGCAGGTCAAGTGGACGGTATCCCGCGGCCGAGCGCGCGTGATGGGCGGCCACGGTGAGAAACAGCGGGTTGCCGCAGGCGAAGGCGAGGATCTCGGCGATGGCTCCGGGGTCACGGATGCCATGCAACCGGGCCAGTTGCCGCGACTCCGGCTCGGGCAGCCCACGCAGTTCAAGCTCGTCGACCAGGCCGTGCCATCCGGCCGGCCGGGCGAATATGGGCGTCGGCCGTCGCCCGGAGAGCACCACAAGGACCGGGCCCGTTATGCGCGGGAGGACGGCGCCCCATAGCTGGTGTTCCATGTCGCGCATTTCCTCGACGGTGTCGAGCACCAGCAGCAGCGGCCGGCCGCAGCGGGGTGACCATGTTCCGGCACCGCGGGCGGTCATGGCCTCTGTCAGCCCTGACGCGTCGTGCCGGAAATCGCGGCTGTCCAGGACCACCGCGGGCCATCCCCGGCGGGCGCACTCGCGGGCCAGAGCATAGGCAAACGCGGTCTTGCCAATGCCCGCCGGCCCGTGCACCTGGACGACCCGCGGCAGCCCACTAGGTGCAGCCAGCAGGTTGAGCATCCGGTCCAGTTCCGCGCGCCGGCCCTGGAACAGGCGCGCCTCCTCGGTCGCGGCGCGCTGCCCCAGGGTGACCTCTGGCGGCAGATCCGGCACGGTGACGCCGGGCGACCCCGCCGGAGCGGTCCCGGCGGCGGCTTCTTGCCCAGGACCGGCTCGGTCGGCGGCCAGAGCTGGGGGCGAGCCGATGAGCGGGTCGGCGCGGAGGATGGCCTGATGCAGGGCCTGCAGCGGTGGGCTGGGATCGATGCCGAGTTCGTCGGCGAGGTCGTCACGCAGCTGGTGGAACGCCGCGAGGGCGTCAGCCTGGCGGCCGGACCGGTACAGGGCGAGCATCTGGTGTGCCCGGAACTGCTCGCGCAGCGGGTGGGCGGAGGTCAGCTCGGCCAGCTCGGGAGCAAGTTCGCGATGCCGGCCGGCAGCCAGCTCCGCTTCGACCCGCTGTTCCAGGGCGATCATCCGTGCCTCGCCCATGGCGGCGATCCGAGCCGCGAGGGCGGGTGGCTCACCGTCCAGGTCGGCCGCGGCCGGGCCCCGCCACAGGCTCAGCGCCTGGCGCAGCAGCGCCGCGGCGGCGGCCGGGTCGGAACCGGCGATCCCGGCCGCGGTTGCTGCCAGATCCCGGAACCGGTGCCAGTCCAGCACCCCCGGGCCGACCCGCAGCATGTAGCCGCCTGGGCAGATTTCGATCGCCGCCTGGGTCCTTATCGGTGCCTGGTTGCCGACCGCGGCAGCCAGGCAGCGGCGCAGCGACCACAAATAAGTGTGCAGGTTGGCCCGGGCCGAACGCGGCGGGCGTTCCCCCCAGACCATGTCGGCGAGCCGGTCGGCCGAGACCGCCTCCCCGGCGTGAACCGCCAGCCCGGCCAGCAGCCGCCGTGGCCGCGTTCCACCCAGCGCGACCTCGCCGCCGGCCTCATCCCGCAGCGTCACCGGCCCGAGCACCAGGAGGATGGGCCCGCACGATGCTTGCCGGGCCTCGGGCTGGTGCGAAGAATCCGCGACGGCCGGCGAACTCATCGGCAGGTCCTGGGAAGACGATGTCATCCCTGGCGGCCCCTCACATCCGTGTCGGCGTTATCCCTGACGGTCCTCACGTCCGAGCCCGGCCGATGATTTGGATAGGCTAATCCCTGCGCAATAGGAGTCTACTGGTCAGGATCAGCCGGTTCCACCGCGGGTTTGTAGCCGTTATGTATCGCCACCTTCGACCATGAGCACAGGTTTTGCCTGGCGAGTCATGTGAAGGGAGCAGGACATGGGCGCACCAGTGGCGTTCTTCGAGGTGATCAGCGATGACCCGGAGCAGGCGCGGAAGTTCTACTGCGAGATGTTCGGCTGGCAAGCCAGCCCTGATCCGGCGATGGGCGGCTACGCACTGGTCGACACCGGCGCTGGTGAAGACGCTATTGGCGGCGGCATCGGACCCTCGGCGGGAGCGGGGGACACCGGCGTGAAGATTTACATGCGGGTGGACAACCTCGATGTTTGCCTCGATCGGGCCGAACGTCTGGGCGGGCGGCGGGTGGTACCGCCCACCGACCTGCCCGGCGATTTCGGCCGGTTCGCCATCTTCGCCGATCCGGACGGTAACGCGGTCGGCCTCTGGAGCTGACGATGGCAGCGCAGCCACCCGCCGACACCCGGATGATGGGGATAGTGCACGCCGCGTTCCACCGTGACATGGCCCGGCTCCGGGTGATGCTCATAGCGGCACCCGCGCCGGGCGGCGACCGGAGGAAGGCGCTGGCCGGGCAGGTCTTGTGGCTGATGGAGATGCTGCACGCGCACCACCAGGGCGAGGACGACGGGTTGTGGCCGCTAGTCCGCGAGCGCGACCCGGCCGCTGACGGGGTGCTGGATGAGATGGTCGCCGAGCATCACGCGATCGTGCCCGCGATAGAGGCGCTGACCGCGGCGGCACGCCGGTACAGGTCCGCTGGCGATGACAGCTCCCGGGCCGGACTGGTGCAGGCACTGGATTCGCTGACTGCGGCGCTTGTGCCACACATGGACCGGGAGGTCGCTGAGGCGATGCCGGTGGTGGCACGGGCCCTCACTGCGGCCGACTGGGACGCCTGGAACCAGAAGTACAACGTCAAACCTAAATCGCTGCGGCAACTTGGGCTTGAAGGGCACTGGCTGCTCGACGAGACCGGCCCGGCAGACCACCGGTTCGTGACGCACCAGGTGCCGGCGGTGCCGCGGTTCATCATGCTGCGCGGGTTCGCCGGGCCCTACCGGCGCCGCACCGCAGCATGGTGGGACCCCGACGCGGCCCCGGGCATGACCGCCGGCGATCACTGACCGTGCCCGCAGCGGCTTGTGGGGTTCCGAAACAGGCATAACGGCCGCGGACTGTGAGGCGAGGCGGGTAATGCCCGGGAATGGGGCGGCGGTGCCGATTGGCAGCACGCAAGGCGTGTGGAGCATCCCGGTTGTAGGCGTGCTGCTCACGCTAGCGGTGGTGGTGGTCCTTGCGCGGGTGGGCGGCCGGCTGCTGGGCGTCAGGCTGGGCTGGGGGCGCGCGCTGGCGGCGGGATGGGTGGGGCTCATCCTGGGAATCATCACGGTGTGGGCGGTCAACGGCCGCCACCCGCATGGTCCACGGAACCTGCAGTGGCTGCCGGTTCTGTTCGCAGCGCTAATCGCCACGATGCTGATCGCGGTGCTGATGGAGTTGCTGTCGCGGCCGGGGCGGTTCGCCGCAATGGAGGACCGGCTACGCAACAGCCCGGTCCCGCATCCGTGGCGGGCGCTGCGGCAGCGCCTCGCCCACACCAGGCGGTACATAACGATCAGCCGCATCGCCGCACGGCACGGGCTGTCGGCGTACCTGACCGGCCGGCGCGCGGCACAACCGGACACCCAGCCGCTCGCGCGCAACATCCGCCAAGCGCTCGAAGAGGCCGGCGGCATGTTCGTCAAACTCGGTCAGGTCCTGTCCACGCGCGCGGACCTGCTGCCACCCGATGTGATCGCCGAACTTTCCCGCCTGCAAGACCAGGTCCCCCCGGCCTCACCCGGCCCCGTAGAGGCAATGCTCACCGAAGAGCTTGGCGCGCCCGCCGCCGAGTACTTCACCTCGTTCGACCCGCAACCGATCGCGGCGGCCTCGATCGCCCAGGTGCACCGGGCCCAGCTTGCCACCGGCGAGCAGGTCGTGGTGAAGGTCCAGCGCCCCGGGGTTCGCGCCCTGGTCGAAGGCGACCTGGACATCCTGCTGCGGTTGGCCCGCACGCTGCACGCGCGGGCTTCCTGGGCACGCGAGTTCGGCGTGCTAGACATGGCCGACGGATTCGCGGTCGCGCTGCGCGAGGAACTCGACTTCCGCATCGAGGCTCGCAACATCGCCGCAGTCGCCGCCGGCGGCCCGGGCCAGATCCAGATCCCCGCCGTGCACTCGGCGAGCAGGCGCGTCCTGGTGCTGGAGCGCCTGGATGGGGTCAACGTACGCGACGCCGACGGGCGGCTGGCGGGCCGCGACCGGCTCGCACTGGCCCGCGGGCTGCTCACCACGATGCTCCGCCAGGTAATGATCGAAGGGACGTTCCACGCCGACCCTCATCCGGGCAACGTCCTGGTGCTGCGCGACGGCAGGCTGGCGCTCATCGACTTCGGCTCAGTCGGGCGGCTGGATCCACTGCAGCAGGCCGCGCTGCGGCGGCTGTTGCTCGCGGTCGCCCGCCGCAACGCCACCGAACTGCACGACGCACTGCTCGACCTCGCGCAGGTCCGCAGGCCCGCAGACGACGACCTGCTAGAGCACACGCTCGCCCAGTTCATCGCCCAGCACCTCGGCCCGGGCGTGCTACCGGACGCGTCGATGTTCAACGCGCTGTTCCGGCTGCTGGTCAACTTCGGGCTGGTGTTCCCGCCGGTGATCGGCGGGGTCTTCCGCGCGATGATGACGCTGGAGGGCACCCTGGACACGCTCTCCCCGGGATTCGACCTCATCGCGGAGACCCGCAACCTGGCCAGCTCCTGGCTGGGCCAGATGCTTACCCCCACCTCGCTGCGCGAAGCCGCCACCGACGAGGCACTCGGACTGCTGCCTATGCTGCGCAGGCTGCCCCGCCGACTCGACCGGATCACCACCTCGCTCGAACACGGCAGCCTCAGCACCCGCATCCGGGTGCTGGCCGACGAATCAGACAGGCGGTTCCTCAGCGCCCTGGCGGGACGCGCGATCCTGGCGTTCGTCGGCGCAACACTGGGCATCATGTCGGTGATGCTTATTGGCACCCGCAGCGGGCCGGCCTTCTTCCCCGGCACCAGCCTGTTCCACCTCCTCGGCTACATCGGGTTGTTCTTCAGCACCGTACTGATCCTTCGCGTAGTCATCGCGACGAGCCGCGACGGTATTTAGCACAGCAGCAATCATCCGGGCTTTTGACTTGGGCCGCAGCCGAGATCAGGTCTCGCCATGGCCACCAGCCCATCCGCCTGGCCGCCTGCGCTGCCCAACGAGGCGGAGCCGGGGGAGAGCTATCGAGGCAGTCGGCCAGCCGTTTACTCCGGCAGCGAGCCACGGGAACTAGAACGAGCGCCCCAGTACGGCAACACGTCGCCGGTACCAGCACGAGCGCCCCAGTGCACGCAGTCGCTGATCAGGGCTTGTTCGCGAGGAGCAGGCGGCGGATCGCGGAACAGTCATCGTCGCGGTCAGGTCGGCTATGACCACGGAGACACCCGGCCTGAAGGCGCATAGCAGAGCCCCGTCGAGAGCGCTGCTGTTACTAATGTCCGCTCCCGGACCCCCGCCTGGCTTCCTGATATGCGCCCGTCACGGAAACCGGAACGCGCCAAATTGACCTGCGGACTCAGAGCCAGGGCCGTGAGGGTTGCCGTCAGCCGCCGACCTGGGCATCGTCTGCGCCCAGAGGCGGGTTTACATACGAGCCGCAGCCGCGGGTAGGTGCGCGTCATGGATTACCTGTACTGGGTCACTACGGTTGACATCCCGAGGGGACGTCACGTCGCTCTCCGGCTGAAACACAAGATCTCAAGGCTGATCGAGTACAAGGTCAACCCGGTCAGCCACACGCTCCTGTGCACCGTCTTAGTCGAAGAGCCGGTCGAGGAAAAGCCCGACGGGACTGACGATCATCCCGTTGAACTCACGCCGGAGTTCACCCGGGCGGCAGCCGAAATGGGGATCGACATCCCGCTCGCGGCTGGCGATGAGCAATGAGATCCCCGGCGGCTCTGACGCTGATCGCCATCGGCGCGATCCTAGCCTTTGCCGTAAACGCCGAGTTACCCTACTTCAGCTTCCGCGTGACCGGCTGGGTGCTCATCGCAATCGGGGTCATTGGCGGCCTGCTGCGACGTCGCGGCTACCGTTTCCTGCGCCGTCGGCTAGTCGTGTCCGGGAACGGCCGGCAGCGCGCCGTCGTGCAGCGGAAGCGCGCGTACTCCCGGCTACTCGTACCCGGCGGCCTCATGGCCGGGCAGCGCCAGGACACGACAGAAGAGCTACCTGTTGAGAAGGAGATGATCGAGCAGATCATCGAGGAGTGACGGCGACAGCCATCTGGGAGGGGCCTGCAGGCATGGCCGCGCTTGCCGGGGCTCTCCATGCGCCCTCAGCAGTCCCGCCATACTCAGGCGTCACGCGCGCTGAGCATCGATTTTCTCGGATGGCACCCAGAATGGCTGCCATCCGTAATCGCACTGGACAAAGATGCGAATTAGCCGATCTACGAGCCCCCTTACGGAATCGAACCGTAGACCTTCTCCTTACCATGGAGACGCTCTGCCGACTGAGCTAAGGGGGCGTCGGTGTGGGCCAAGGTTCCGGGCGATGCCGGAACCGGGTCCTGCCGCGCTTGGAGAGAATACACGACCAACAGCCATGCCGGTCGAGCCAGCCCGCACGACCAGGGTGCACGGCGGGCTGCCCAGCGCCCGGCGCCCGGCGCCTCCGATGGCTGCCGACGAGCACCGCCGCGAACAGCCCATCACCAGTCCGTCCGCCGCGACAAGCCGCGTCACGTCGCGGCCCGCAGACTGCAGCACAAGTCGCCCAACCAAATGCTCATGATGGGCCAGTGGCATGACGCCTGCAAAGCAGGGCATTGAGCAACCATGCGGTTGTCGGTACCGCAGGAGACTGCATGAGTGCTCGAGGCGAAACGATCATGAACCTTTGGTGTCCAGTCCGCGACGGCTGGAATCGCCACCCAAAGCATGAGTACTGTGACGAAGGTCAACGAATAGCGTGTTGCCAAGACGGCCGGGACGGCTGACTGAAGCGAGGTTGCATCCGGTGAGGGCACTGCTTCTCAGGCCAGCCGCGCTGAGCCTGATCGTGGGCATGACGTTCTTCGGCAGCGGGATGATCTTCACCGGGTTTGCCATGCGCGCTGCCAACGCGGCCATTACGGCCAACGCGGCCGCCCCGGCCACTGCGGTCTGCGGATCACCTCCTGCTTCGTCGATAGTCCTGGCGTCAGCGATGATCGCGGTTTCCCCCAGCGACACCACGTCGCCCGCCGACACGACCTCCCCCACCGACACAACCACGCCGAGCGACACAACCACGCCCAGCGACACAACCACCCCGAGCGACACCACGACGCCCAGCGACACAACCACGCCCAGCGACACAACCACGCCGACCGACACCACCACACCCAGCGACACGGCCACGCCGAGCGGCACCACATCGCCGAGCCCATCGGACAGCGCGAGTCCGCGCCCGACGATATCGAGGATCCCCAGCCCAACCAGTCCACCCAGTTCGCCGAAACCGCCGCCGCCGACTCCGCAGCTGTGCGTGATGGTGCAGACCTACCCGACGTCAAGCACGACCGTGCCGGCAGGCGGCACCGCCAGTTTCATCGTCTGGACCTGGAGCACCAAGGCAGCGAGCAAGAACGTCTCGGTCCGCGCGAGTGTGGCCCCAGCAAGCTACCTCGGGACCCCCAGCTTCGCGATCTGCCCGTCGGTGAGCGGTGCAACCTGCAAGATCGCCAGCCTTCCGACCGGCCAGGTTTACGAGCTGCTGGTCTCGGTGCCGGTCAGTACCTCGGCCCCGATTGGCGGGCGCGTGGGGTTCACCGCGCAGGCCTCGGCCAGCGGCGCGCTGTCGTTCTCCAAGTCGGGGACTGAGGTGGTGGCGGGGGCGAGCAGCGCAACGGTGCCCTCCTCGGCCAGCGTGATGCCACCGCTCGTCGCGCTGCCGCCGATCCCGGGCACGGGCGTCTCTGCTATCAACCCGTCCGAGTTGTTCCCCATCGTCACCCCCAGCCCTGGCAGCGGAAATCTAGGCCTGCCGAACGCCCGATCCCGGTCGGTGCACGCGGCAGTCGTGAGCTCCACTGTCCCGATCGACGCTCGCCTCATCGGCGCTCAGCTAGTCGGGCTAGCCGTGCTCGCCGGGGCGGTCACCATCGCGATCATGCGGCTGTCCCTGCGCAAGCGGGCCGCGATCCCGGCGCCACCGCCGAATCCAACCAAGGCTGATGCGCAGAGCTGACGCGCAGAGCTGACGCGCAGAGCTGACGCGATGACTACGCCAGATCAGCCCGCGAGCGAGCCCGGCCAGGCCAGCTGAGAGCCCGGCCAGCTGAGAGCCCCGTCGGCTCAGTTCTTGCGCTGCTCCACCATTGGCCGCATGGAGCGCATCTGGGCCCCGAGGGCAGAGGCACTCATGGTTGGCGACGCGAACAAGCCGAACGTGTCGTTGTCTGCCCAGGCGCACTCCGCCGGGCGCCCGGCTGAGCCAGGGACGCAGGCGGCTTGACCACCCATCGACCCCGCGCCAGTCACGAATGCGTGCGGCATCATGCCGGTGAAACTCGAGATAAACGAGCTCGCCGAGCCAGTCAGGTTGCCGCCGATGAACAAGATGATGAGCGGGCCGGATTTCGATCCGGTCTGGGAGTTGGCCTCATAGACCGCGTCGACGACATGGCTCGCCTCGCCCTTGCCCTTGCGCACAATCTCTGCCCGCAGCGCCTGCGCACCCATCCCCTGAGCAAGGGCAGGTTCCTGCATATAGGTGAGCACTCTTGCCGGGGTCGAGATGCTGTGCTGCGGGCCGCCCGGGCGCAGCAGGCTAGGGTGCGTGACCACCAGACTGGCGGCGCCCGCGGCAGCCACGGCGATGCCGATCGCGATCATCGGAACCGGAGTCCGCTTCTTCCGACCCGTCAGACCGCGCCTCAGCCGCTTCGCTGGAACAGCGGTGCGCGCTCGCGTGGCCGTGTCCAACGCAGCGGTCGGCCTGTCCAGCACCGCTGCTGACGTCAGCGCCGCGGCAGCGGCCAGCGCTGCCCCATTGCCCGCGCTGAGCGCCGGGCTGGTGTTGGCGCGCCGCTGTCCGTCCGGCCTGATGCTCCGCCCAGAAGGGGAACGGGCTGGCATCGGGCCGGTCCCGCTGTCTCGCTCGATGCCGGCTCGCCCTGGCCGGACGGCGCCGTCGGGCCGCGCCGCGGGGGCTGGCACGCGACCAGCGGGACCCGACGCGCGGTGCTGACCGCGGGTTGCTGGGCGGATAGGTCCCGTCCGAGGGGCGCTACCGCCCGGCAGCGAATCGCCCGGCGCCGGCCCGGCAGGCGTGACCATCGGCGGAGGATTAATTGCCCGTGCCTGACTGTTCCCCGGCCAGCCGCGCTCGGGCTGCCAGCGGCCAGGGTCCGGCTCGGGCTGCGGTGGGCGCGCACCCGGCCGGGTGTGCGACCTGCTGGCGCGGCCTGCCCGCGCTCCCGGCGCCGGGTCAGCCGGCGGCGGAGACGCAGACCGCGGCGCGGGGCTGCTGGCAGGCGGAGAACTGCGGACGGCGGGCGGACGGGCGGCCACTGAACCGGTCGAGCCGCTGGCTCGGGAAGTTGTGTTCTGAGCAGGTCCGGCTTCGCCCAGGTAGCGAATCCAGTCGTAGTCGGCGTCCCCAGCTCCATCGCCGGGGCCAGGATCGGTGTCCCGCGACTTGCCGCGGCCAAGCCTGCCCGGACGCGGCATCGGACCGACCGGCAGCGGTCCGCTGGGATGTGCGGAGCCGCCCGGACCGGCCTGCGTGGTGACGCGGCCGCGAGTCCTGGTCGCCGGCCCGGTGTCGTCGTGGTCGACGGCGGGCCACCGCAGATCGTTCTGGTCCTGCGGCCACCCCGATGTCATACCGACTGTTACTCCCGAGACTGATGCGGCGTCTCTGCCCGATGTGCAGTGGTCTCATCATGAGGCACACCGGAGAGTACTCGCTGCGTTATCAACGTTTCGTTAGCTACAAGTCGTCACGGCATGCTAACGCACTGAACTCGCAGCAGGTCAGAGCGCTGGCCCAGTTCGCCGGACAGGGCCACCCAAATAGGGCCTTGCCATAGCTACCCTGCGGGACCGATGATCACCCTGGGGATCTCCACCTGGAGCAGCCGTGGACGACTTTGTGACCTGTCTGGTCAGGGGGCCAGCCAGTCGATATCCGCGCGGCTACGTGTGGCTGTTGCCGGCCTGGTTCCTGATTCTCAGCGGCGGCGTAGCGCTGATCGGCGAGCGGCTCGACGGACAACTGCCGCTCTGGCTCGGCGCAAGCGAGATCGGCGGCCTGCTCTTGGCCATGTCGACTGTGGTGTGCGTGCTGCTCACCGCGAGACGAGTCGCATTCCGGGCTGACGGCACCGGGATCCTGCTGGGCACGCGGACCATCCGCAAGCGGCGGCTAAAGCGTCGCCGCGCCTATCTTCCGTGGGCCGATGTCGCGCAGGTGACCCTGGTGCCCCGCCGGTACACGGTGCTCGCGGATATCGTTCTCGGCCCGACGGCCGTATGGGTAGCTCCGCCCAGCCGACGCGCGCAGGCCGCGCTGCTTTTCGCTGCCCTGCTCTGGCCATTCGGGGTCGGCCGCGGCACGCCCGCTCTCACGATGAGTCGGCAGCGGCCGCCCGGCTATCGCGTCCGAATCTGCGAGATGACGGCCGGGCAGCTGAGGCTGGCACTGCACGAACTCGCACCGGAGGCGGTGCCCGTCCGCGTGGTCAACAGCATGTCGGCGCTCCGCGTGGTCACCCCGCGATCCCGTCGGCCGGGCATGCTCAGGCCGGGGTGGCCGCCGAACTCGCTCGGGCAGCCGCCGAGCGGACCGCCCCCCGCGCCCATGCGGCCCTAGCTATCATCGCGACACTGCCGCGGGGCCCGCGGCTGCAGCACGCTCGGCCAGTGCCACGAAGGAGCAGCGGATGCCACACGAAGTGAACGGCGTTATCGCCACTGGTAAGGGCGCCCCGGTCGGTATCGCGACGGTGGTGGTACCGGACCCGGGTCCGGGCGAGGCGCTGATCTCCGTACAGGCTTGCGGTGTCTGCCACACCGACCTCCACTATCGCGAGGGCGGAATCGGTGAGGACTTCCCGTACCTGCTCGGGCACGAGGCGGCGGGTCTCGTCGAGTCGATCGGCCCCGAGGTGACTGGCCTGCAGCCGGGCGACTTCGTGATCCTCAACTGGCGCGCGGTGTGCGGCCAGTGCCGCGCCTGCCTGCGCGGCCGCCCGTGGTACTGCTTTGCCACGCACAACGCGACCCAGAAGATGACGCTGGCCGACGGCACGCCACTGTCGCCGGCTCTCGGCATCGGCGCCTTCGCCGACAAGACGCTCGTCGCCGCCGGGCAGTGCACGAAGGTGAGCCCGGAGATCAAGCCCGAAGTCGCGGGGCTGCTCGGCTGCGGCGTGATGGCGGGCCTCGGCGCCGCGCTCAATACGGCCGGAGTGACCCGCGGCGACTCCGTTGCCGTCATCGGCTGCGGCGGAGTCGGCGACGGCGCCGTCCTCGGCGCCTCCCTGGCTGGAGCGCGAAAGATCATCGCCGTCGACATCGACGATCGCAAGCTGGAGTGGGCGCGGCAGTTCGGCGCTACCGACACAGTGAATTCATCGTCTGCCGACCCGGTCGAGCAGATCCGCGCGCTCACCGATGGGAACGGCGCCGACGTCGTGATCGAGGCTGTCGGCGGACCCGACACCTACAGGCAGGCTTTCTACGCGCGCGACCTGGCGGGCACGGTGGTCCTGGTCGGCGTGCCCAACCCGCAGATGCGGCTCGACTTGCCGCTGCTTGACGTGTTCGGCCGCGGCGGCGCGCTGAAATCATCGTGGTACGGCGACTGCCTGCCCACGCGCGACTTCCCCATGCTGGTCGACCTGCACCTGCAGGGCCGGCTCCCGCTCGACAGGTTCGTGTCAGAGACGATCGAGCTCGACGGCGTCGAGGAGGCCTTCGCAAAGATGCAGCGCGGGGAGGTGCTCCGCTCGGTCGTGCTGCTATGACCGGCTCCCCTGTGCGGATCGCGATGTGGTCGGGGCCGCGAACCGTCTCGACCGCGCTCATGCGGTCGTTCGAGAACCGGCCGGACACTGTCGTCGTGGATGAGCCGCTCTACGGCTATTACCTGGCGAGGACCGGGATCGACCACCCTGGCCGCGACGACATCATCGAGGCCATGCCGACGGACTGGCGTTCCGTCCTTGACGAACTCACCAGCGCACCGCTGTCGGCCGGCGTCTCGGTGCACTACCAGAAGCACATGACCCACCACCTGCTGCCTGAGGTTGACCGGGCCGGGCTGGCCGGGCTGACGCACGCGTTCCTGATCCGCGATCCGCGCCAGCTGCTGGCCTCCTACGCCCGCGTCAGGAGCCAGCCGACGCTAGCTGACCTCGGACTCGAGCAGCAAGCCGGGATCTTCCGGACATTCGGCGGCCCGGTGATCGACTCCGCGGACGTCCTGCGCGACCCGCCGGCCGCTCTCCGCGCGCTGTGCGCCGCGCTCAGCATCCCGTTCGAGGAGGCAATGCTCTCCTGGCCCGCGGGGCCGCGGCCTACTGACGGCGTCTGGGCGCCGTACTGGTACGACAGCGTGCGGCGCTCGACGGGGTTCGGCCCGTCCCGGCTGCCACCCGCCGGTGCGGATCTCCCGGCCAGGCTCGAGCAGCTGGCGGCGCAGTGCCAGCCGTTCTACGACGAACTGGCAGCTCACCGGCTCGACGTGTAAGCGCATGGAGGCGCGCTCTTGCCGCGCCGGGGCCGCGGCTGATCCCAAAACCGTCTTAATGCACTGTTGGCCTCCGGGCCTGCCCGGGCCATACTGGGACCTGAGGGTTGACGACACAGCCCGCGCTTTGATTTGTGCTGCCCCGTGCAGGGCCACTTTGAGCGCGGAGTGTCGTTATGGGTGTACATCTCCAGGGAACCCGGTCAGGGTCCTCGTCGAGCCTGACATCATCGCTCTTTGGGCTGCGCCTCCACACGCGCAGGACGACTCCCCCTGACGGCGAACCCGTTGATCACGCCATGGCCGCCGCTGTGAACACCGGTGACCGCTCCCGGAAGGAAGAGCGGCGGTGACGGAAAGCGCGCTCACGGGCGCCAGCGACTGGGCTTCCTGCCACTGCTGCGGGAAGTACTACCTGGCCATCAACATGGTTCGGTTTGAGCACCACCCGGACGACGCACTCTGCGTCACCTGCGTGGCGTGGCTCTACGACCGCAGCAAGCCCATCTTCCGCAAGCTCTACCCGATCTGGGAGCTTCCCGCTCGGATCCGTGCCCGGAGAACCTCTGGCGCGGGAGTGACACACGCAAACGGTCAGGCTCCTGAGGGGTCTGCGTTATGTCAGGTCTCCACTTCGGCCGGGGCACCGCAGGCCACGCGGGAGCCAGAGGAGGCCGGTTTCTTACAGACTGCCCGCCGCTGCGCACATTCAGCAGGCGGGGAGACGGCGGGTAATCGGTGACCAGCACTCCCCCATGCTGGTGAGCCAGCAATCCCCCCTGCTGGTGGGGCCGTGCCTGCCGAGCCGGGAGGTAGAGCACTGACGCTGGATTCGCAGCCCAGCCCAGTGCTCCCTCCCGGCCGATCGGTCGATTTTCAGAGACTTCCTGGCAGCGTTGCTGCGGGCGGCTACTAGACGGTTCGCGGGCCAATCAGCCAAAATGCAGAGAAGAAAGGTGGGGTTCTCCGAGCGTGCTCGGGTCAACGGCACGATGGGAGCGCGCAGCGTCTGCTATCGCCAGCGACGCCCCGCCCGGCTTGGCATGAGCGAGCAAGTATGGTGACAGCATGCCTGCAGGCAACAGCCTCATCGACAGCCAGCTGGCCGAGGTGTACACACGGGCGCGTGCGGCGCGCGTGCAGTCGCAGATCCTCGCCGAGCAGCTACACGCGACCAAATCCGACACCGCGGTCATCTTGCAGGGCATCCGCAACGCCCGGGACCGGGCGGAGCAGATCCACGAGCTGTGGCTGACGGCCCACCCCAGTGCCGACAGGCTGCGCTACTCGGCGCACGCACGGCTGCAGGCCCGGCTGAAGTCCCTGCCGGTCATCGAGCAGGCTAAGGGCATCATCATGGCCCAGTGCGGCTGGCCGGAGGATCTGGCGTTCGATGCGCTGCGCCGCGCTTCCCAGCGGGAGAACATGAAACTACGGGATATAGCAGCGAAGATCGTCGCCAAGACGGCGCGGTCGGCATCAAACGAGCCGCTGCCGGGCCGGGCGAGCACGGCGCCAGCCACCGAGGAACTCGCTCACGCGTGACGTGCAGTTTGCCGGGAGCGACCGTCTCGTAAAGAGCGCGGAGTTGGATATTCGGGACGGGTGGTCTTACGAGCCGACGGCCATTGCGGATAGATTCCTGTCATGGACGCTGTCGCGGCAGAAATTTCGTCCGGCAATTCGGTATTGCTGGAGACGCCGGGTCTCACCCAAAGAATCCAGGTTTCGCTGGAGGCAGCAGAAGCCGCCTTTCTGAAGTCTGCGGCCAGGCTGCGCGTGTCGGGCCAGATCGAGCGGGCGCGCCGCATCGAACGGTACGCAGCCTGTGCCCGCTTTGACTTGGATGAGCCGACGCTGGCCAGGCAGTTGTACCTGACGGTGGCAAGGCTCCGGGGAGTCCGGCGGCTTGAGATGCTGACCGACCTCGCGCTCGAAGTTGTGATGTCGCTCGCACGAGCTGACCGCGGCAACCTTCAGCTAGCTGATCCAGCGTCTGGTGCGCTGAGGATTATCGCGCACCACGGTTTTGACCCGGAATTTCTAGATTACTTCGCAGTAGTTGACGATGATATGTCAGCGTGCGGGCGGGCGGCAGCGCGCAACGCGCAGACTGTCATTTCCGATGTGATCACAGACAGGCACTTCGAACCGCACCGGCGAATCGCAAAAGCGTCAGGGTTTCGCGCGGTGCAGTCCACGCCACTGGTGGACAGGGACGGCCGGCTGGTAGGAGTTGTATCGACGCATTACTCCCACCCGCACGCTCCATCGGCCCGGGACCTGCGGATTATCAGGCGTTACGCGGACCTGGTCGGTCAGCTCCTCAGTACGCGCGGTGGATCACAGTCGCCGATGAGCCCGGCCGAAGCGGGTCTCGCGCGGGCGCTGCCCGCGTAGTCCGTACGTCCTGCCGGGCGGTGCTTACGTGCCGGAACCGGGCTCTGGCTGATGCCGCAAGGCCGTGCGCGACGGTAGAGATGGCTACTCTTGCCGTATGAGCGACTGTTGGCTCCGGTAGAGCTGCCATGAGTGCTTCGGACGTGTCCGATCGTGAACTGGCTCAGCCCTACGAGATCGTGGCCATCGCGTCATCCGCGGGCGGCATAAATGCCCTTGGCCGGGTTCTCGGCGGTCTGCCAGCTGGATTTCCTGTGCCAGTGGTGGTGGTGCAGCATCTCGATCCGCGCCACAAGACTATTATCGCCGAAGTTCTCGGCCGGCGAGCAAAGCTGCCGGTAGTCCTCGCTACCGATGGCGACCGGGCTCAGTCCGGCATGATTTACGTAGCGCCACCGAACCACCACTTGCTCGTTGAGGCGGAGGGAGTGCTAGTGCTTTCCAGCAGCGAGCTGGTCCACTTCCTGCGACCGTCCGCAGACCTGCTGTTCGAGTCCGTGGCCGGTGCTTATGGTCCGAGGGCTCTTGCCTGCGTGCTGACGGGGACCGGCAGCGACGGCGCCATGGGGGCCTCCGCGGTCAAGTCCCGTGGGGGCACCGTGATTGTGGAGGATCCCGAGTCCGCCGAGTTCAGAGGGATGCCTGACGCCGTCATAGCGGCAGGCGCCGTTGATTTCATCCTGCCTCTCGACGAGGTCGCCCAGGTCATCTGCGGTCTGGTCGAGGCGGAACAGAGCTTGTCATGACGCAACCTAATGATCAGCCCGAAGTCGACAGCACTCTTGAGGAACTGCTGGTATTCATCCGCGATTCCCGCGGCTTCGATTTCACCGGCTACAAGCGATCATCCCTGGCTCGGCGCATCCGCAAGCGCATGCACGAGGCGGGGGTCGCCGACTACCTGGACTACCGGGACCGGCTAGAGAGCAGCGCCGAAGAATTCGGGCATCTGTTCAACACGATTCTCATCAATGTGACCGGCTTCTTCCGCGATGCCGAGACCTGGACGTACCTGCAGCGAGAGGTGATGCCTGACCTCATCGCAGATGCGGAGAAATTCAGCGACATCAGGGTATGGTCCGCGGGCTGCGCCAGCGGGGAAGAGGCGTACTCCCTCGCAATCGCCTTTGCTGAGGCACTCGGCATCGAGGAAACCGCAAAGCGCGTCAAGATCTACGGCACAGACGTCGATGAGGACGCCTTGCGTGACGCAAGGACCGGGATCTATACCGCCAAAGCGCTTGAGGCAATTCCATCTGAGCTACGGAGCAAGTACTTCGAGCAGAACGGCGTGCATTTCGCCTTCCGGCCCGAGCTGCGGCGACGGGTCATCTTCGGGCGGCACGACATCACGCGCGATGCCCCGATCTCCCGCCTCGACTTGCTGGTGTGCCGTAACACGCTCATGTACTTCAACGTGGAGACGCAGTCCCAGGTGATCGACCGCTTCCATTTCGCGCTGCGCGAAGGCGGTGAGCTGTTCCTCGGCAAGGCTGAGATGCTCCTGTCCGATAGCGAGCGTTTCGAGGTGGTCAGCATGCGCCAGCGAATCTTCCGGCGCCGGCCTGGCATGGCCGTGCCTCGGTATCAGACGATGCCCATACGCCTGGACACGATCGGGAGCCCGGAGATCCGCGAGGTGAGCAGGAAGCGGCAGCTACGCGATCTAGCGCTCGAGGCTGCTCCGTTCGCCATTCTCGGGATCGACGCCGACGGCATGGTGGTCCTGATCAACTCTCAGATGCGCAGTGTCTTCGGCATGACATCCCGTGACCTCTCGCGTCCCTTCCATGATCTCGAGATCTCCTACCGCCCGGTCGAGCTGAGGTCCCTCATCGAGCGCGCCTATGCGGAGCACCGCGTTGTGCGCGTCAACTCTGTCGAGCTCCGCCTGGGCCCGGAGGAGGTCCAGTACTGGGACATTCAGATTCAGCCGCTCTGGGGCAGTGACGGGCTGAGCGCCGGGGCCATGCTGATGTTCATCGATGCCACCGTTTCCACCCGGGTGCAGCTGGAGCTCAAGCGGAACCGTGAGGATCTCGACACTGCGCACGAGGAACTCCAGTCGACCAACGAGGAACTCGAGACGACCAACGAGGAACTCCAGTCAGGCAACGAAGAGCTGGAGACCATGAATGAGGAAATGCGAGCGCGCACGGCCGAGCTCGATGAGGCGCGGACATTCCTGGAAGGCGTGCTGTTCAGCGTTGCTGCGGGCGTCGTGGTGTTGGACCGGAGCCTGCTGGTCAGGAGCTGGAACAAGGGAGCCGAGGAACTGTGGGGCCTGCGCGCTGACGAGGTGCGCAATCAGGCCTTCTTCAACCTGGTCTTCGGCCTGCCAACCACAGAGGTTCACAACCTCGTACAGGAATGCCTGGCCAGCGGCCAGCGGACGGGCCCCATCCATGTCGCCGCTATCAACCGCATCGGCCGGTCCTTCACCTGCACGGTGACGTGCTCGCCGCTGAAGAGTAACGGCGCAGGCGAGGGTGCGGTGCTGTTGATGGAAGAGGTCTACCAGGACTGACGGACCTGCTCGCCCGCCATCTGCGCGTCGTCGTTGTCCGCGCCGTTCAGCGCCTCCTCACTGACGGCCGTGCGCGGCAGTAGCAGCGAAAGCGCGGCGCAGAGGGCGAACGCGCCGATCGCGTACGGCGCGCTGTGGCTCATGGCCGCGGCAAAAGTGTGCCCGGCGGTCACCCAGCCGAAGAAGATCGTGCCGAGCAGCGCCACGCCAACCGCCCCGCCGAGCTGCTGAGCCGTGCTGAACAGCCCGGACGCTCCCCCGGCCGCCTCGGCCGGCACGGCCGCCAGGACGACGTTCCCCAGCGGGATAAGGATCAGCGCCAGTCCGGCGCCCGCTACCACCAGGCCCGGTACGACCGGCCAGGGGCTGCCATTCACGCCCACAGTGCTGATGACCGCCAGGACGCCGGCCGCACCGCCAGCCATCAGTACCGCACCGGCGACCAGCACGCGGCGCCCGTACTTCAGCGCGAGCGGCAGCGAAACTGGCGCCAGCGCGAAGCTGCCGGCGCTGAATGCCAGCGCCGTGAGGCCGGCCTTGAGCGGTGAGTAATGTTCGCCAGCCTGCAGCCACAGTGCGAAAGTCAGGAAGAAGCCCTGCATGCCCGCGCCCCACGCGACCAGCACGCCGAGGCCAGCGGCGAATGCCGGGATGCGGAACAGCCGCGGCCGCAGCAGCGGCGCCACCGCACCGAAGCCGGCCCGGCGGCCATGCCCGGCCCGCAAGCCGCGGGCCTCCCGCAACGCCAGCGCCACGATCGCCGCCACCCCGGCCGCCAACACCGGCCAGGTCCAGGCCGGCCAGCCCAGGTCGCGGCCCTCGAGCAGCGGATACACGATTGCCACGAGGCCGCCGGCTAGCAAAGCCCCGGCCGGCAGGTCCGGACGCCCAGCCTTCGGGTCGCGGGTCTCCGGGATGAGCCGGACGCCCGCAGCCAGCGCACCGAGCGCGATGGGCACGTTCACGAAGAACACAGCGCGCCAGCTCCAGCCGAATAGGTTCGCGTCGGTGAGCACCCCGCCGAGCACGAGCCCGATGGCCGACGCCAGCCCGGCCATCGCCCCGTAGAGCGCGAATGCTCGGCCTCGCTCCTGTCCGGAGAAGATCACCCGGAAGGTGGCCAGCACCTGCGGTGCCATCGCGGCCGCTCCGCCGCCCTGCACAACGCGAGCCGCGATCAGCTCGCCGGTCGTGCCGGACACGCCCGCACAGAGGCTCGCCGCCCCGAACACTGCGACCCCGACCAGGAACATCCGCTTGCGGCCGAACTTGTCGCCGAGGTTCCCCGCGATGATGAGGCTGGCGGCAAATGCCAGCATGTAGCCGGAGACCACCCACTCCAGCTGAGTAGCGCCCGCGTTCAGATCACGCCGGATCGTCGGCAGCGCGACATTGACGATGGTCACATCGACCAGGTCCATCAGCGCCCCAGCGGTCAGCACCGCGGCTGCCAGCCACCGCCGCCTCGGCCCCCTGCCGGCCTCCGCGCCCGCCCCATGCGAGCTGCGGACCCCGGTCCCCGTCTTGCTGGTCATCTCGAGTCCTCCCGAATCGGCCACCAGGCAGCGCCCTATCGAACATCGTTCTATTCGAACATTGTTCTATCATCGTAGCGTGTTCTAGTCAACCGGCGTTCCAGAGCAGTACGCTGTTCGTCGGTGACCTCAACTGGAGGCCGTGGCGGGCCAGGGAGAATCGACGACCGATGACGAGCGATCCCAGCCGGACAGGCGACACCGGGGCGATGGGAACGACCAGCTCCCCCGGTGAGCCGGTCCCGCCGCCACCCTGGCAGCGGACGCCGACCAGGGCCGCCCGACGACGCCGCGACCCGATCAGCAAGGAAGCGATCGTGGCGGCGGCCATCCGGCTTATGGATGCCGAGGGCTTCGACGCGCTGTCCATGCGCCGGATCGCCGAGGAGCTCGGCACCGGCGCCGCGTCTCTCTACTGGCACGTCGGCAGCAAGGACGGCCTGCTCGATCTCGTCTTCGATGAGCTCATCGGTGAGGTGAGCGTCCCCGACCCGGATCCGCCGCGGTGGCGCGAGCAGGTCAAGGACCTCGCGCGCGCCCAGCGGGCCGGCACGCTCCGACATCCCTATGTGGTCCGCGTCTCGATCGGACGGATTCCGATGGGCCCGAACGCGCTGGTGTTCTCCGAGCGAACGCTCGCCATCCTGCGGGCAGGCGGCCTGCCTCCCCGCCTCGCGGTCCGGGCCAGCCTTCTGCTCATCAGCACCGTCAACGGCTTCACCATCGACGAGACCGGCGTCAGCGGCACCGGGCCAGATGGAGCCGCTGCTGCCGATGCGGCCGCTGCAGCCGGGGGCTACCTCGCCGCGCTGCCACGGGAGCGCTTTCCGAATCTGGTCAGCCTGGCGGAGGAGTTCGCGGACGCGGACCGCGACGAGCGGTTCGAGCTGCTCATCGATATTTTCGTGGACGGTCTGGCCCGGCTGGCCGAGGCAGGCTGATAGCCCCCACCCGCAAGGAGCGCGACCATGCTGCAGACCTTCGACGAGCGCAACCGCGACCTGATGGTCAGCATCGGCGGGAGGCTCAGTCACCGGGACGAGGCGGGGGTGAGCCCGTTCGACTCGGTCGTTCAGGGCGGTGACGCGGTCTGGGAGGGCCTCCGGCTTTACCGCAGCCGGATCTTCCGGCTTGATCAGCACCTGGCCAGGCTCCGCCGGTCCGCGCAAGCGCTGGCGTTCACCGAGATCCCGTCAGACGAGGAGATCATCGCCGAGATACGCCGAACCCTCGCGGCTAACGGCATGACCGACAACGTGCACATCCGGCTGACGCTGACCCGCGGCGTGAAATTCACCAGCGGTATGGATCCGCGGCTCAATCAGTCCGGCCCGACGCTCATTGTGCTGCCCGAGCACAAGCCGCCGGTTTACGACGCCAGCGGCATCGCCCTCATCACCGCGACCACGCGCCGCCACACCCCGGACACCCTCGACCCGAAGATCCATCACAACAACCTGCTGACGTCGATCCTCGCCAAAATCGAGGCGAACGTGGCCGGCGCCGACGACGCGGTCATGCTCGACCAGCGCGGCTTCGTCGCGGAAACAAACGCCACCCATCTGTTCCTGGTCTCCCGCGGCGCGCTCGGGACCCCGACCGCGGTTGCTTGCCCGGAAGGCATCACCCGGCAGGCCGTGCTCGATCTGGCGGCCGAGGCCGGCCTGCCCGTAGCGGTCGGCGACTACAGCCTGACCCCGTTCTACGCGGCCGACGAGGTCTTCGTGACCGGCACGATGGGCGGCCTGACCCCGGTGCTGACGATCGATGGGCGGCAGATCGGCGGGGGGAAGGCTGGCCCGGTCACGCTGCGCCTGACCGAGATGTTTGCCGAGCTCACCGCCAGCTCCGGGACTGTGGTCTGCTGACCGAGCACGGGCACGCTTGCCCTAGGCGATGGACGGCAGCTCAAGCTGGCCGACCCACCGCATCCGCTCGCTCGCGGTCTCCGGGTGGTCGCCGAACTCCTGGGCCATGAGGTCGAGGCAGCCTGTCAGGCCGAGATGCTCGATGGCAGCGCTGATTGCGGCGGCCACCGCGTCAACTGAGGGCCGGTCCGATTGCTGCAAAACCGACGCAAATAGCGCGCACCGCGCATCGGTCGAGGTAAGGCGCATCATGAGGGCCTCCGGGGGAACAAACAGTGCGGTCGTCACGAAGCCGGGCAATGCGGGAGGGGGGCCCAGCTTGTTACTTCGGGGTAGGACGCGCCCGACGACCGCCACGTTCCGTGACTTGGGTCACGCATTTTGTAGTCACCTCTAGCCCTCAAACGCCTCGGCCGAAGCGGCGGATTCCAGCTCAGCAGATAATTGATGAATGACCTTGCCCGCCCAAGTCCCGTCCGTCAGGCTGCCGGCCGGCCGAATGCCGCAGGTAGGTTTCGGCACCTGGAAGCTGCGCGGTGACCAGGCCCGCGCGGCCGTGACCGCAGCGCTCTCGGTCGGCTACCGGCATATCGACACCGCCACGATGTACGGAAACGAGCAGGAGGTCGGCGACGCGCTGGCCGCCAGCGACGTCGACCGTTCCGATGTGTTCCTGACAACCAAGATCCGCCCATCGGACCTCGGCCAGGAGCGCGCCGTGCTGCGCCGGTCGCTGCGCGCGCTGGGCACCGATTACCTGGACCTCTGGCTCGTGCACTGGCCGCCATCGAGGGCTTCCGGCCGCCGGCAGCTGTGGAACGAGCTGCTCGCCGTCCAGACCGAGGGCTACGTCAGAGACGTCGGCGTCAGCAACTTCAGCCTGGCCGAGATAGACGAGCTCACCAAGGCTACGGGCCGGGCACCCGCGGTCAACCAGATCGACTTCGGCCCGCGCCGCTACGATGCCCGGCTGCTGGCCGGGCACGCCGAGCGCGGCATCGTCGTCGAGGGATTCAGCGGGCTCAAGAACACCGACTTGGCCGACCCGGTCCTGGCACGCATAGCCGCTGCGCACGGCAAGACAACGGCGCAGATCGTGCTGCGCTGGCACCTCGAGCACGACGTCATCGTGATCCCGAAGTCGGCCAATCCCGACCGGATAGCCGCCAACATCAATCTGTCCGGCTTCCGGCTGACGGCCGAGGACGTCGCTGCGATCGACAGCCTGGCTGGCGCCCGCCGACAATGACCTCATGGGTCGGCGAGCGCGAACGGTGCGGCTGGCCCGCGCAGTTGGTCAGCAACAGGCCGTTGCGCCGAATCCAACACGGGCGCGCTTCCTGCCGTCACGCCACGGTTTTGCTTTCGACAACTCCTGGCCAGCTGGCCCGGCGATGTCGGTGCGAACGCCGGCCGGCCCCCTTGGCATCGGTAACGCGGCCCTTGGACTCTGCGGTGGCATGGTCTTCGCCGCGCTCGATTACTGGCACGCCGGACGGGTGCCCGCGCATGACCGGCCCCTACCCGGCAGTCCCCTCTATCGCTTCGTCGTCCGGCGGCTGATCGAGTCCTGGCACATTCCTGCGGGGGTCGCGGGCTACTACCGCGGCATGCTGTCGTCCGATGCAGCCCTGGCCAGGCGCACCATCTCCCGGCAGTGGCCGCCGATCCGGGCGCTGCTCGACGACGGCCGGCCTGCCCCGCTCGGGGTGGTCACTGTCGCCTCGCCTAACCCGCTGCTGCTGGGCCGCAACCACCAGGTCCTCGCCTACGGCTACACCGTTGACGGCCCAGCCGTGACGCTGGCGCTCTACGACCCCAACTCGGGGCCTGATGACGGCATCGTGATCCGGTTCAGCACCGCGGGGGGATTCGGGGGTTTTGGCCACACCATCAATATCCGCTGGCCGGTCCGCGGGTTCTTCCTCACTCGCTACACGCCAGCCAAGCCGCCCGTGGGCTGATCACTCCGCCATGCTCGCTCGCAACTCGAGCAGCTGGGCAAGCTGGGCCTTGAACGCGGTCTGCGGTAGCGCACCATCGGTGTAGCCCTCGGCGAGGCCCGCCACGCAGTCCGGGCCGGGCACCGGATTGATCGCCGTGCAGAGCAGCGCGTCCATGCCGGCCCTGGCGGCCAGCATGGTCCTGTTCCCCAGCGACCCGTATCCGCGCAGGGCGCCTGCGCCGATCGCGTCGGTAATCGTCACGCCGTCGAAGCCGAGCCGGCCCTGCAGGTCACCCTGGATGATCGTCGGCGATAGCCCGGCCGGCAGCCGCGGGTCCAGCGCCGGGTACTTCGCCCAGGACGCCATGGCCAGCTGCACGCCCGACCTGATCGCCGGCCGATAGGGCGCCTCGTCGACCGAGCGCAGCGTGGCGGCCGGCAGCGTGATGGTCACGGGCCCGTTATCGGTGTTCTGCGCCGCGCCGGCCGCGCCGAGGCCAGGAAAGTGCTTGACGGTCGCCGCGACGCTGCCGGCCTGCTGAGCTCGGACGAACGCCGCGCCGGCCGCAGCCGCCACGTTCGGGTTCATGCTGTAGGAGCGCTGGAACTGGTCATCGAAGTCGCCCCGCTGGCGAAAGACGTCCAGTACCGGCGCCAGGTCCACGTTGATGCCGACGGCGTGCAGCCCCGAGGCGGACTGGCTGCCCGCCGCGGACGCCGCGGCGGCCGGGTTCGCGGCCGCGCCGACCTGCGCCTCAGACTGGCTGGGCCCAGCCCAGGGCAGCCTTCTGACCATGCCACCCTCCTGATCGGTCATGAGCAGCAGCGGGTAGTTGTGCGCTGGGTTGTCCGGGCTGGCGTTCGCGGAGTTCAGCTGCGCGATAACACCGCGCAGCTGCGCCGGGCTCGCGATGTTGGACCCGAAGAAGATGACGCCGCCAACGTCGCCATGCGCGATGGCCGTCAGCAGGTCCGGGGGCGGGGACAGGCCCTTGTAGCTATAGATGACGCGCTGGCCTGCCATCTGCTCGGGCGTCATGCTGTCGATCTCGTTGGCCTGAAGGTTGAGGTCGGTCAGCTGGACACTAGTCGCGGTCGCGGCTGGTCCCTGTACCGCCTCGGCAGCCTTCGCGGCAGCGCTCGGCGGGGGCGTCGGGCTGGGGCTGGGTGAAGGCGACGCGGAATGACTCACCGGGGGCCGCGGCGACGACGCGTGCGCGGGCGGGCGTGCTGAGCTGCAGCCGGCGCCGAGCCCGAGCGCAGCGATGACAAGTCCGGCCAGCGCTGCGCGGCCAGTCTGCGTGCGCCAGCGGCCCCGGCGCGAATATTCGGCCGCTGACCTGCCACTATGCAACCAGCTACCTCCCAGGGACCCGGCGGATTCCGGCGATCCAGCCCCCTGATTCACACCGTATCCGGATACGGGAGGCTACCGTGACGGCCAGATCGGGCCAGACCCCCGTGATCCGCCGCCTCATCGGCGTCCTGATCGCCTCGATCGGCGCACGCTATCTGTGGGCGGCCTCGGCGAGCAGTACCGGGTCGCCGACTAGGCCGGGTCAGGCTGCGCGGCGGCGAAGTGCGGGCGAGTTATGCCGCTTTGCCGGTTAGCCGACGGCGGCCGCGTGAGCGCCGGCGCAACCGGGTGGAACGACCCCGTTCCCTGCCTGTACCCTGCCCTCGCCAATCGAGCCAGGGACCACCTTCGCGCGCCAGCGCAAGGTTTGGAGGGAACCATGGTTACTCGCGATACTCCGTGGCCGGCCGGGACGCCCTGCTGGGTCGACCTCGGCGTCGGCGACGTCGCCAAGGCGACGGCGTTTTACCGCGGCCTGTTCGGCTGGGATATCCAGGCGGGGCCGCCCGAAGCCGGCGGTTATTCGATGTGCATGCTCGACGGCCGGGCAGTGGCCGGGATCGGACAGCAGATGAACCCCGGCACTCCGCCTTTCTGGACGACGTACCTAGCCAGTGACGACGCCGACGCCACTGCTGCCAAGATCACGGCCGCGGGCGGGCAGGTCATGATGGAGCCGTTCGAGGTCATGGACGTCGGCCGGATGTTCGTCGCCAGCGACCCCGGTGGGGCCGCGTTCGGGGTCTGGCAGGCCAGGGCGCACACCGGCGTCGGCATGGCCAACGAGCCGGGCTCGCTCGCCTGGAATGAGAACATGAGCCGGAGCTTCGAGGTCAACAAGGCGTTCTACCACGAGGTGTTCGGCTACGACTACACCGACATCGGCGGCGGCGATATGGAGTACGCCACGCTCGACCTGGCGGGCGGACCGGTGGGGGGCATTGGCGGGCTCGGGCCCGAGCAGCCGGCCTCCAGGCCTGCGAGCTGGGTCTCGTACTTCGCCGTGACGGATACCGACGCGGCGGTGGCGAAGGCCGTCGAGCTGGGCGGCATGGTCATCGCGCCGCCGTTTGACACTCCGTACGGCCGGATGGCTGCTGTGGCGGACGACCAGGGCGCGGCGTTCGCGGTCATGACGTCCGCACCGCCGGGAGAGAGCTAACCCGGCCGAACGGCCGGGCGGCTCACTCTCAGCGGGCGGTCTGAAGGTCCTCCGAGTCACCACCGATGGTGTCCGGTTCGTCGGGCTGCGCGTCGCCGTCGCTCGCGGGCATGAGAAGGCGCGCGGTCCGCCGGGCGGTGCCCCGTGCCCAGCCGCCGCTCACCAGGAAGCCGAGCGCGAGCACGGCTACCCCGCAGGCCGTCAGGATCCACCAGCCTGCGTGGCTCGCGGTCGCGAAGTCCGCTCGGAACGGGCCGTGCAGCTCGGAAATGGTGGCCGAGCCGATGACAGCCACTCCGAGCGACGAGCCGATTTGCCTGCTCGTGGACGTGATTCCGGCCGCCACCCCTGCTTGCGACCGTGGCATGCCGGACACCGTGCTGTTGGTGATCGGGGGGTTGACGAAGCCGAATCCGATGCCGAACACCACGTAGGCGCCGACGAGCATGGCCGCCGAGGTGTCGTTGGCGAGCCCCGTGAGTAGCAGGCCGGACGCGGTCAGGAAGATGCCGGCGATCAGCAGCGGCGGCCGCGTGCCGAAACGCCCGACGAGCATGCCGGACACCGGCGGGAAGATTGCCGACATCACCGCCATCGGCAGGACGTAGAGCCCCGCCAGCAGCGGCGAGTAGCCGCGGACATCCTGCAGGTAGAGGGTATTCACCAGAAGGAATCCGCCGAGGGCGGCGAATGCGCAGATAGCCAGCGCGACCGCGCCAGAGAACGGCGCACTGCGGAAGAAGCGCAGGTCAATGAGCGGCTCAGCGCGGCGACGTTCGTATCCGATGAGGCCGACGAGACCGGTTACTGCGATCGAAAAGCAGGCCAGGATCCCCGGGGCGGTCCAGCCCCGTCCCGGTCCCTCGATGAGCGCGAAGACCAGGCTCGACAGCACCGCGATCACCAGTGCCTGCCCGACCGGGTCGGGCCTCCTCGCCCGTGCTGCCCTCGACTCAGGCACATACAGAGCGGTCAGGATGATGGCCGCGACGCCGACGGGGACGTTCACCCAGAAGATGCCGCGCCAGCCGACCGTCTCCACGAGCGCGCCGCCGGCGATCGGCCCGAGCGCCATGCTCAGCCCGAATACGGCACCCCAGACGCCGATGGCCCTGGCACGCTCGCGGCGTTCGATGAACACGTTGGTGACGATCGACAGCGCCACCGGATTGAGCATCGAGCCGCCGACGCCCTGCAGCATCCGGAACGCGACGAGCCATCCGAGGCCAGGGGCCAGGCTGCAGAGCAGTGACGCGACAGCAAACACCGCCAGGCCTGCCTGGAACGTTCGGCGGCGGCCCAGCCGGTCGGCGGTCGACCCGGACAGCATGAGCAGGCTGGCCATGACGAGGATGTAGGCGTCGATGACCCACTGAAGGCCGGATACCCCAGCGTGCAGCTCACGCCCGATCGACGGCAGCGCCACGTTGACGATCGTCGTGTCGAGCCCGACGATGAACAGGCTCGTGCAGCAGATCGCCAGGATGAGCGCCCGGCGCGCGCGACTCAGCTCGTGTGATGACACCGACTCCAGTATCCCCCTGACAGTTGGTCAACCAGAAGTTGACGAATGAGAGTAGTCAACCTAGAGTTGACGCATGACGCCGCCACCAACGCTGCAGGAACTCATCGACACGGTCCGGCGGGACGCCCAGACCGACGACCCCATCGGTCAGCTCGCCGTCGCCTCGGCGACAGCATCCGACCTCGAGCAGACCACCGACGCTCTGCTGGGCCACTTCGTTGACCGCTGCCGCCGGGCGGGCCGGTCGTGGTCGGAGATCAGCGCTGCCCTTGGCGTGACCAAGCAGGCCGTGCACAAGCGGTTCGCTGGCCCGCTCGCCGAGCAGCTCGCAAAATCGACCGACCGTCCGACGTTCGAGCACTTCACCCCGCGAGCGCGAAACCTGCTGGCGGCCGCGAATGCAGCAGCCATGGCCAGCGGCCACCGGCAGATCGAGACGGGGCACCTGCTGCTCGGCCTTTATGCCGACCCGGACGCTATCGCGGCCAAGGTGCTGGCCGACCTGCAGGTGAGCCGCACTCAGGTGGAGGGCGCCCTGCGCGCCGCGTGGGCGCGTGCGGCCGGGCCGCAGGACGAGCCGATGCTCCCTGCCGGCGCAGCCGACGCCCAATCCGGAGCCCCGGACACCGGCACCGGCACGGCCGCGCAGACGGCCAGCCGCTTGCCGATGTCCGAATCCGGGCGGACTGTGCTGGTGAACGCCGTCGCGGTCGCGCTGGAGTTCGGCCACAACTACGTCGGGACCGAGCACATCCTGCTGGCGCTCTACCGGGATCCGGACAGCCTGGCAGCCCGTGTCCTGACTGCGGCCGGAGCCGAGCGTGGTCAGGCGGAGGTTCGGGTCAGGGAGTTGCTTCACGGCTACACGAAGCCCTGACTGTGACCTTGCGCGGTACTTGGACGCTTTCAGGAAGAAATGACCGAAAGAAATGAGAATAAGAAACCTTTACAGCGAGACATGCCTAATTATTGAAAAGCGATAAAATCGAGGGCAACGCGACGTGGCTGAATTATTTTCGCGATCAAAGTTTCCGCAGCGGGATGATTTAGCACCAGCGTTTACGTTGGTATTAGCAAACTGAGAAGACCGCGCAGCCCGGGGGGGCATCATGGCGAGGCCGAAGGGTCGAACGGAGCCGGTACAACTGCTAGCGGACACAGGGATGGCGACAGCCATGCCCATCGTCCCTCAGCGGACGAACGGCGATTCGCAGCACGCATCAGGCCAGCTCCCAGACAGTTTCGATGCCGCCCTGGCAGATGCAGTCCAGTCGGTAGACGGCCGCGGACAGCACCTGCCGCCGATCGGCTTCTCAGTGCTCGAAGAGGGTCTCGAAGAAGCGCTCTCACTGCTGCGCGCCGACCGGGGAAATGTCCAGATCGTCGACCCGGCCACCGGCTCGCTGGTACTCGTGCTGCAGACAGGCTTTAGCGACGAGTTCCTGGAGTACTTCGCCGTCGTCGACGACGACGGGTCGGCTTGCGGGCGGGCAGCGTCGCAGCATGCGCAGACCGTCATCACCGACGTGAGCACCGACCCCGACTTCGCTCCGCACCGGGAGATCGCTGCTGCGTCGAAGTTCCGTTCGGTCAATTCGACCCCGCTGGTGGACGCTAGCGGACAGCTCGTCGGCATGCTATCGACGCACTATCCGCGCCCGTACCTGCCGCCCGCTCGGGATCTGGGCCTCATGAGGCGCCTCGGGCAGCTCATCGGCCAGGCCTTCGAGACCAGTCTTGACGCCGACGTCCAGGCAGCGCCCGTTTCCAGCTAGCAGGTCCTGGCAGTGTGACTGAGGCGGGACCTGGGCCGGTTGCCGGGCCCTAAACTGCGGGCATGCCGGGCGACGAGGTGCGGGTGCTGTCGGTCTCGTCTGCTGCGGAGTGGCAGCAGTGGCTGGAATCCGACCACGCGACCTCGGGCGGCGTCTGGCTGAAGATTGCCCGCAAGGGCCGCGCCGAGGCTGGCATCTCCTACCCGGAGGCGCTGCTGGAGGCCCTGCGCTTCGGCTGGATCGACGGACAGAAGCGCAGCCTCGATACGAATCACTGGCTTCAGCGGTTCACCCCGCGCAAACCAGGCAGCCGGTGGTCGAAGATCAACACTGAGCACGCCGAGGCGCTCATCGCCGCCGGGCGCATGGAGCCGGCTGGTCAGCGCGAGGTCGACGCAGCGCGGGCGGATGGTCGCTGGGACGCCGCCTACGCCGGTCAGCGGACCATCGAGGTGCCTGCCGACCTCGCGCAGGCACTAGCCGCGAACCCGGCAGCCGCCGCGTTTTTCACCACGATCAGCAGCCAGAACAGGTACTCCATCCTGCACCGCATCGGTGCCGTGAAGCGGCCGGAGACGCGGGCCAGGAAGATCGCCCAGTACGTAGAGATGCTGGCCGCGCACAAGACGATCCACTGATCAGCCGAGGTCGCGGCGGCGCAGTCCCGCTACGCCGACCGCGGTCATGGCAAGCGCTGCCGCGCACAGCCAGAGCACCGGCGTCGCGCTCAGCTCGCCGCCTGGCAGCTTGGGCGTGTGCGTGAACGGGAAAAGGTCGAGCACCTTCTCCGATAGCTGGACGGCCGGGCCGAACAGGCTGATCAGCCCGCAGATCCCGACGGCAGCCCAGCCGAGACCGATGCTCCACTGCGGAAGCAACCCGACGACGAGGCAGGCGAACCCGGCGAGGCAGAGCGCCGCCGGCAGCTGCACCAGGCCGGCAACGATCAGCCGCGACACCCAGGTACCCAGGCCGGACGTCGCCAGGCCGAACCCCAGGCCCATCCCGATCCCCCCGGTCACCAGCACCACCGCGGTGCCGGCCAGCGTCATCAGCAGGGTGCTGCCGCTCCAGCGATAGCGGCTGACGGGCGACGCCAGAATCGGCTCGCCGAGCCCGTCGGTCTCGGTTGTCCTGAGGCGCAGCACGACGCCCGTTGCGTAGGCCGCGGCAACCAGTCCGAGCAGTGCCATGCACGCGGCGAGGTAGGCGTTGGTCAACGCGCTCTGGCCGCCGATCCTGAGCAGCCCTTTTTCAATCGCCCCGCCGCCCGATCCGAGCAGCTTGCCGATCCCGTTGCCGACCACGCCGATCGCGAGGCCAGCCACCAGGAATCCGGCCGACCAGCCAGCGAGACTGGCGCGCTCCTGCCGCCATACCAGGCCGAGCGGACCGCCCAGTAGCCGGCCGGCGGTGGCCGATCCGGGCCGTGGTCGGATGAGCCCGGCTCCGGCGTCACGCCGGCCTGCCAGCGCGAACGCCGTCGTGATCAGAACCGCCACCGCGGCGAGCGGCACCGCGAGCACCCACCACCGCTCCCCGCCGAACGGCCGCAGCTCCTCGGCCCAGCCGATCGGCGAGAGCCAGCTCAGCCACGTCAGCCCGTGGCTCGCACCGGAGTCGCCAACACCGCGGAGCAGGAAGACCAGACCGAGCAGCGTGATCGCGATCGCCCTGGCTCCCCTGGCCGTACCACTCACCTGGGCTGCAACCGCCGCTATCGCCGCGAATACCAGGCCGCAGGTCAGCTGGCCCAGCCCGTAAGCCAGCGCACCGGCGGCTGGCAGGCCGAATGCCACGAAGATCACGACTGCCAGGACGAACGCCACTACGTTGGCCAGCAGGGCGAGCAGCAGCGCAGCCGTTAGCGCGGCATGCCGTCCGACTACCGTGGAGCCGACCAGCTCAAGGCGGCCAGCCTCCTCGTCAGCCCTGGTGTGCCTGATGACCAGGAAGATGCTCATCAGCCCGGCGGTCAGGGCGCTGTAGACCAGATAGCGCCAAGTGGTGATCGCGCCCAGCGAGTGGCCGTGGAGCTGGCCGTAGATGAAGAGCAGCGCCGCGTCGTGGCGGACCGTCGAGGCAATCGAGGCCAGATCGGCGGGGGTCTTGTAGATCTTCTTGACGACATAGCCACCGGAGACCGCGATGATCGCCAGCACATAGATCCAGATCGGCAGCAGCATCCGGTCCCGGCGCTGGGCGAGCCGGAGCAGCTCACGCGCCCCGGTCAGCGGGCCTGCCGGACGATCAACCGGCCGCGCCGCCGGCCCGGCGCCCGCCGGCCGGGCGGGCGCCGCGTGTGCGCCAGCCCTGCTCATCGCGCGTCCGGTACGTTCGCTTCTGCGACCGTCACGCCGGGGTGCCCGCCGGTGGCGGCCGGCTCCGATTCGTAGTGCCGCAGGAACAGTTCCTCCAGCGTTGGCGGCTGGCTTGTCAGTGTCTTGACGCCGGCCTGCACCAGCAGCCGGAGCACGTCCTCCAGCCGGTCCGAGTCGACTTCGCACCGGACCCGGCTGCCGCCATCCTGGGCAGGGTCGGCCACCAGGTCGTGCACCCCGGCGAGGTCAGCAAGCCCGGACGCGTGGCCGCTCAGTTCCGCCGCAATCGATGTCCTGGTCAGGTGCCTCAGGTCCGCGAGTGTCCCGGTCTCAACGGTCCGCCCGGCGCGGATGATCGTCACGCGGTCACAGAGCGCCTCGACCTCGGACAGAATGTGGCTGGACAGCAAGATGGTGCGGCCGCGGGCACGCTCCTCCTCGGCACACTGCCGGAACATCGCCTCCATCAGCGGGTCGAGGCCCGATGTCGGCTCGTCCAGCAGCAGCAGCTCGGCATCCGAGGCGAGGGCAGCAACGAGCGCCACCTTCTGCCGGTTGCCCTTCGAGTAGGCGCGCGCCTTCTGGGTCGGATTGAGATCGAAGCGCTCGAGCAGTTCGCGCCGTCGCTTGCTGTCAAGGCCGCCGCGCAACTTCCCGAGCAGGTCGATGACCTCGCCGCCGGTCAGCGTCGGCCACAGCGTCACGTCTCCGGGCACGTAGGCGAGTCGCTTATGCAGCTCGACAGCCGAGTGCCAGGGGTCCCCGCCGAGCAGCCGCGCCGTCCCTCCGTCCGCCCGCAGCAAGCCGAGCAGAATCCGGATCGTGGTGGTCTTCCCCGCACCGTTCGGGCCGAGGAAGCCGTGCACCTCGCCTGCCGAGACGGATAGGTCCAGACCGTCGAGCGCAACGGTCTTCCCGAAGACTTTGCGCAAGCCAGCGACTTCGATAGCGTTCACGGCAGGAACCCTACACCAAATTCAGAAACTACTAAATATAGGAACCGTATGGGAACAGGAGCCTGACCCAGTCGTGCTCGTGAGCAAGCAGAGCAGCCAGCCAGCAGGGACGGCCACGCCGTCCACGCTGCGGCAGTCCGCGACTGACCAGGGCGACGGCGGAACCCGCGACCGGGCCGCGGTCCGTTCCTTCATCGAGCGCTTTACCACTCAGCTCAGCCAGGCCGGATTCCCGCGCACACCTGCCCGGATCTTCGTCGCCATGCTGACGTCCGATTCCAGCACCCTCACTGCCGCTGAGCTAGCGGACCTGCTGCAGACGAGCCCGGCATCGGTATCCAGCGGCGTCCGATACCTGCTCCAGGTCGGCCTCATCACCGCCGAAGGAGAGCCAGGCTCCCGGCGGCTGCACTATCGGATGTCGACTGCCATCTGGCAGGACGTGGTCCGGCTACGGGATCGCCAGTTCACGGCGTGGGCCGCGGAGTTGCGGCACGGCGTGGACGCGCTGGGGCAGAGCTCGCCCGCAGGCGCCCGGCTGGCCGAGACTGTTCGGTATTTTGAGTTCATCAGTCATGAGATGGCCGGGCTGCTGGCCCGCTGGGAGACCGGCAACCGCGCCGGATCCGAGGCTGGCGAAGACACCTAGATGGCCGCCGTCGGGATTACCGGCGGCGCGCATTCGTTGTTGTTAACGATTGACACGGAACCGCACGGACGGAGGCAGCTGGCGTGGCCCGCAATCCGGCTGACCTGTATGAGGTAGTCCCGGCAGCGCCGGAGCCACCCGGTGACCTCGTCATGCTGTATTACCTGGACGGGTTCATCGACGCCGGCGCCGCTGGGCGACTGCTGACCGCCCACCTGCTCTCGAGCCTGGAGCACGAGCAGGTAGCGAGGTTCGACATAGACTCGCTGCTCGACTACCGCTCGCGCCGTCCAATCATGACGTTCGCGAAGGACCACTGGGACGACTACGACGCGCCTGAACTCGGGGTGTCGCTGCTGCGTGACGCGGTAGGAACCCCGTTCCTGCTGCTCGCGGGACTGGAGCCGGACCGCGAATGGGAGACCTTCGCCGCGGCAGTCCTGCAGCTCTCCGCCGACCTGCAGGTGCGGCTCTCGGTCAGTTTCCACGGCATCCCCATGGGGGCTCCGCACACCAGGCCGCTCGGAGTGACCGCGCATGCCACCCAGTCCGGCCTGATCGACGGCTACCGACCACTGGTCGACAAGCTTCAGGTGCCGGGCAGTGCCGCTGCACTGCTGGAGTACCGGCTCGGCGCTGCCGAACGGCAGGCCGTCGGGTTCGCCGTGCACGTGCCGCATTACCTCGCTCAGGCTGCGTATCCGGCCTCCGCGGCGACGCTGCTGGACTCCGTGCAGCGGGCCACCGGCCTCGTTCTGCCCGCCGATGCCCTCCGCGAGGCTGCGCACCGCACCAACCTGGAGATCGCCCGCCAGGTCGAAGGCTCGGCCGAGGTCGCCGAGGTAGTGCAGGCGCTCGAGCAGCAATACGACGCGTTCACCGCCGACCGGGACAACCTGCTGTCAGGCGAGGAGCAGGTACCCACCGCAGAGGAACTCGGCGCGCAATTCGAGCGCTTCCTGGCCGAGCAGCAGCGCCGCGGCGAGAACGACGCCTGAACTCGGCCGGGTTCTGACCGGGATCGGCGACGATTGTCTGCGGCCGGATACGAAGTCTTAGCCAGCCGCAGGGAAAATCACGACGCCACTCAGGGCATGGCACGACACGGAGGACTGTCGTGTGCGCGCGAGCATGCGCCACGCCGATCGGCACGGAGGGACAGGATCGCCGGGGGGCCGGCTGACATGACATGAGCCGACTAGACGTACGCGAGATTCCAGTAGCCAGCACGGGCATGAAGCGCGGCGAGGTTCTCGTCCCGAGGCAGATTAACGACCCCGCGAACGGGCTGCTCAGCTGTCCGGCTGCACCGCTGGTGGCCGGCTCGCTGGTAGCCAAGGGCAGGCCGAATCGGCTCGCGACATTGCCGCGTGCTGACTGGCGCGGTGATGAGGACGCGCGGCTTTTCCTGGTGACGTGCCCGCGCGAGGACGGCGGAACGGCCGCGATCGCCGCCGCCGCTCCATCCGGCGATGCGCTGTCGGCAAGCGCCGCTCGCGGCGCGGTCGAGGAATGGGCCGCGGTATCCGGCAGCCGGTCGCTGCTCATCGCGAGCAGTCCGTGGTGCAGCGGCGCGCTGCACGCGGCCAGTGCGGCCAGGCAAGCCGCGTCCGATGGCCGCGAGACCGGACGGCACGTGTACGTGCTCGCGCCCACGGCGATGCCGGCGGAAACCGCGGCGGAACTAGCCGAGCTCGGCGCGATCGTCACGACCTCGCTTGATGGTGTAGGGCAAGACGACGTCGTCGTCTTCCCCGCACACGGGGTGACCCAGCAAGCCCGCGCCGAGGCGGCCCGCAGTGGTGCCACCGTGGTGGACGCCACCTGCCCGCTGGTGGCGGCGGCCCAGGCTGCCGCAGCCCGAACCGCGGAGCGCGGCCATCAGCTCGTCCTCGTCGGCCAGCCGGATCACGCCTCGACTGAGCCGATCATCAGCCAGGCTCCCGGCCGGGTGACCATGGTCGAGACTCCCGCGAACACGGCAGCCATCGCGGCCAGCGACAGCCGGCCGATCTCTTACCTCGTTCAGCCGGGGCTGACACTCGAGGCTGGCGCGCCGATCGTGACCGCGCTGCGCTCGCGTTACCCGGCCGCGCGGGGCGCCGTGCCCGCGGAGGTGTGCTACGCCCCGTCCGACCGGGCCGGCACAATCTACTCCGTCGCGGTCGGCAGCGATCTCATGCTGGTGGTCGGCGACCCGAAGTCTGCGGACACCAGGCAGGTGTGCGGCCATGCCCGTGACTCGGGCACGAGGGTTCAGGTCGTCGGCGACGTGTCCGATATCAAGCCGGCGATGCTCGCGTCGGTGCAGACAATCGGCCTCGCCGAATCGACGTCGGCAGGCGCGGGGCTGGCCGCCCAGGTTCTCGAAGCACTCTCCGGCCTGGGACGGCTAACCGTCGCACGGCGTCGCCTCAGCACCGAGAAAACGGCCGACATTCTCGGCTGAAGCCACAACTCAGCGGCGCGGATAATCGACTCGCCGCCCATAGGCCGTCGACCAGTACTGGGATAAGATCGCCCGCATGGCGGACAAAGCGGGCAGCGGGCCCGATCGCGCCGAAGCCGGACTGAATCCTCGTCAGACCGAGGGCGCACCCAGCTCATTCCGGCAGCGGCTCGCGGCGCGCCAATTCGCGATTACGGCCGAGATTGGCCCGCCACGCGGCGCCGCCACCGCGCCGATCGCCGACAAGGCCGCGACGCTGCGCGGCTGGGTGGACGCCGTCAACATCACCGACAACCAGGGCGCGACAGTCCGGCTGTCGAGCCTCGGCGGGAGCATCGCCGCGCTGCAGGCCGGGATCGAGCCGATCATGCAGGTCACCTGCCGCGACCGCAACCGGATTGCGCTGCAATCCGAACTGCTGTCCGCCTCGGCGCTCGGCGTGCCGAACATACTGATCATGACAGGCGACCATCCCCGCAACGGCGATCACCCGGACGCCACCGCAGTTTTCGACCTGGACAGCACCAGGCTGCTCAGCGTGGCGACCGCCATGCGGGACGAGGGCACGCTCATGTCGGGCGCTCAGCTGAACCCCCCACCGTCCTGGCTGCTGGGCGCCGTGGAGAATCCGCCTGGCCGGGCTGCGAGCGCGGCCGAAGCCGAAGCTGCGGCGGAGAAGGCCACTGGCCGGCTAGCGGGCAAGATCAACGCTGGCGCGCAGTTCGTGCAGACCCAGTTCGTATTCGACGTCGGCGCGTTCGCCGCGTGGATGCAGCGGGTCCGCGACCAGGGACTGCACGAGCGCTGCGCCATCCTGGCCGGCGTGGGCCCGGTCCGCTCGGAGCGCGCGCTGGCACACCTGGCGACGATCCCTGGCGTGGTCATCCCCGATCACGTCACGGAGCGCCTCGCGGGTCTCAGCCCGGACCGGCTGCGGGCCGAGGGCGAGAAACTGTGCAGCGAGATCATCGCCCAGCTCGCCGACGTACCCGGCGTGGCAGGCGTGCACGTGATGGCCATCGGCGCAGAGAGCGCGATTCCCGGCATAATCGAGCAAGCCGGCCTGTCAGGCCGCTAGCCAGGCCTTAACCTCGGAACTGAGGAGGCCTGCCCGATGCGATACATGCTGCTGGTATGCGGCCAGGAAGACGCCGACGACACTGCGACTGACCATGACGATGGCGAGCCGTGCTGGGCGCCCTGGGCCAGGGAGATGCACGCCAGGGGCATCTTGCTGGTGGAGGGCTCCCAGCTGCAGCCGATCCGGACCGCAACGACGGTGCGGAACGCCGGCAACGAGGTGCTGGTAACAGACGGCCCGTTCGCCGAGACCAAGGAGCAGATCCTTGGTTACGACGTGATCGAGTGCGCCGACCTGGACGAGGCCATCTACGCGGCGTCGCGACATCCGGCCGCGCTGGCCGGCGGCGTGGTGGAGGTGCGCCCCGTCCTGGCGAGCGTATGACAGCAGTCGAGGCCGCGGTCGCCGCTGCCTTCCGGGATGAGTGGGGAAACGTACTCGCCACCCTGATCCGGATGACGGGCAACTGGGATCTGTCCGAGGAATGTGTTCAGGATGCTTTTGCCGCGGCCCTCGCTCGCTGGCCAACCCACGGCGTGCCTGACCGGCCGGGTGCCTGGCTCACCACAACCGCGCGCAACCGCGCGCTCGACCGGCTGCGCCGGAGCAAGACCGAGGCAGCCAAACTGCAGGAGCTGGGCGCGCTGTCGGTACCCGGCGAGCCTGCAACCCCGGATGACAGCGGAGTGGGCGACGACCGGCTGCGGCTCATCTTCACCTGCTGTCACCCGGCACTGTCGCTCGAGGCACGGGTCGCACTGACGCTCCGGACGCTCGCCGGGCTGACGACAGCGGAGATCGCGCGCGCATTCCTGGTGCCTGAGGCCACCATGGCCAAGCGGCTGACCAGGGCCAAGCACAAGATTCGCGACGCCCGCATCCCCTACCGGGTGCCACCCGCACACCTGCTGCCTGAGCGCACCAGCGGCGTGCTCGCGGTGCTGTACCTGCTGTTCAACGAGGGCTACTCGGCATCAGCGGGCGACGATATCCTCCGGCTCGACCTGACCGCTGAGGCCATTCGGCTCGCGCGCTTGCTGGTCGCCCTCATGCCGGACGAACCCGAGGCCACCAGCCTGCTCGCGCTGATGCTGCTGCACGACGCCCGGAGAGCGGGACGGCTCGATGACGACGGCGAGCTGGTCACGCTGGAGGATCAGGACAGGTCCCGGTGGAACTCCGCCGGAATCACCGAGGGCCTCGCCCTGCTCGGTCAGGCGCGTCGCCGGAGCCGCGGCGGGCCGTACCAGCTCCAGGCGGCCATTGCCGGCTGCCATGCACAGGCCCGGCTGGCAGGTGACACCGACTGGGCCGAGATCGCGAGGCACTACGACGAGCTGTACCGGCTGATGCCGACCCCGGTGGTTGCTCTCAACCGGGCAGTGGCAGTGGCCATGGCCGAGGGTCCGGCTGCCGGGCTCGCCCTGGTCGACGAGCTCGCCACGAGCGGCTCCCTCAGTCACTACTTCCTCCTGCCAGCCACTCGCGCTGACCTGCTCCGCAGGCTCGGGAGGCGCGAGGATGCCGCGGCGAGTTACACCGAAGCCCTGCGCCTGGTCACGACCGGGCCGGAGCGCAGGTTCCTGTCGAGGCGCCTCGCCGAGGTCGGCGGCTGACCGAGATGACGGTCCCGGCATACTGTGGGCCGGAACCTACCCGTAGCGCCCGGAGGTCGCCGTGCTCTTCCCGACGTCGCTAGTCGGCAGTTACCCGCAGCCGGACTGGCTGATCGACCGCGGCCGGCTGGCCGGGCGGTTCCCGCCGCGCGTCCGGGCCACTGAGTTGTGGCGGGTCGGCCCCGAGCACCTGGAACAGGCCCAGGACGACGCCGCGCTGCTGGCAATCCGCGCACAGGAAGACGCGGGACTGGACATCATTACCGACGGCGAGGTCCGCCGGGAGAGCTACTCCAACGCCTTCGCAACCGCACTCGCGGGCGTCGACATCGGCAACCCCGGCACCGCTCTCGACCGCAGCGGCCACCCGAACCCGGTCCCGCGGATTACCGGTCCGATCAGCCGTCGCTACCCGGTGAATGCCGACAACGTGCGCTTCCTGCGCGCGCACACCGACCGGACCATCAAGGTGACGGTTCCTGGCCCGTTCACGATGGCCGAGCAGGCGCAGAACGACTACTACCCAAGCAAGGAAGCGGCTGCCTTCGGCTACGCCGAGGCCGTGCGGGCGGAGATAGCCGATCTGTTCGCGGCCGGGGCCGACATCGTCCAGCTGGACGAGCCTTATCTGCAGGCAAGGCCCGAGGCTGCCAAGCAGTACGGCGTGAAGGTGCTCAATGCCGCCCTTGATGGAAGCGCGGGCACCACCGCCGTGCACCTCTGCTTCGGATACGCGGCGATCATCCACGAGCGCCCGTCCGGCTACTCATTCCTGCCCGAGCTCGCCGAGTCGACGGCCGACCAGATCTCCATCGAGACCGCCCAGTCCGGCCTCGACTGCGCCGTGCTGGCTGACCTGACCGGAAAGACGATCATCCTCGGCGTCATCGACCTGAACGACACAGGCGTCGAGATGCCCGACGTGATCGCTGACCGGGTGCGCCGGGCGCTGCCGTACGTGCCGGCCGATCGCCTCGTGCTCGCGCCCGACTGCGGCATGAAGTACCTGCCCCGCGAGTCCGCGGCTGGCAAGCTCGGATCGATGGCGCAGGCTGCCCAGACACTGCGCGCCGAGTTCACGAGCTAGCGGGCGCGCGAGGCGTCTGGCTCCAGTTCCACCTCGAGCTCGTCGCCTGCCGCGATACCGGCCTGCTTGCGGCGGTCGGCGCTGACCGGGATCAGCGTCTGGCCCTTCATGACACCGATCGTCGTGCTGTAGGTGTAGCTGCCGATGGTGACCTTGACCGGCGGCCGCTTTCCGCCGCCTAGCCGTTCGATGACCTCCGGCGGGACGGGAATCCCCGTCGTGGATCCTCCGGTGGCCGCCAGCACCGCACTGAATCGCACGGTCACGCCGCCTCCTCCTGTTCGGGCTGCTAAACTAAACGGTGTAGTAAAATAAACTACACGGTACAGTAGCCTGACAGACTCCGGGCGTCAACACCGCGACCGATCCGGGTGAGGAGGACGCATTGACCATCACGGGCGGCGGGCTCACCGCATCGCCGGGCATGCCGCGAGGGCCGGAGCTGGCCGAGGGCAACCGGTCGGCGCGCAAGCGCGGCGCGATCATCGACGCGGCGACCGAGCTCTTCCTGCGACACGGCTACCTGGGCACGAGCATGGACCAGATCGCCGCTCTGGCCGGGGTGTCCAAGCCCACCGTCTACAAGCACTTCCCTGATAAGGAGCGCCTGTTTACCGAGATTGTGCTCGGCGCCCTCGACCGGGCCGGAGATCCGTTCCGCGCCGAGCTCACAGCGCTGGCCGAGACGAACCAGCTCGAGAAAGACCTCCGGCAGCTCGCGGTCCGCTACCTCGCCACGGTGATGCAGCCCGTGGTTCTGCAGCTGCGCCGCCTGGTCATCGGCGCCTCGCATCAGCTTCCCGGCCTCGCCCGCGCCTACTACGACCGAGCTCCCGAGCAGACCATCAGCGCCCTGGCCACGTGCTTTGCCCGGCTCGTCACCCGCGGCCTGCTGCGGGGCGGCGACCCCAGCGTCGCGGCTTCCCACTTCGCCTTCCTGGTGCTGGGCCGGGCCGTCGACAAGAGCCTGTTCTGCGGTGACCAGTCATTCAGCGCTGCCGAGCTCGCCGCCCAGGCCGACGCCGGGGTGAGCACCTTCCTCGCCGCTTACGCAACTGCCGCGGAGAGCTAGCACCGGCTCCGGCTCCGCTGGATAGGCAGCAAGACGAGCGGCCGCCGGAGCGACCGCGTGACCCTGCGCTCGCCGATGCATCCAGGCTCCCGGCCACCGCTTGTGGCATGACCCAAATTGATGGGCCATGAATATGGGGGACCAACACAAATGCGAGGCGCCCATGCGATAGTCTGCCGGTACCTGGAGTGATTTGACGGACAGCTTGGCGACCAGGACAAAAACGCCTAAAGAGTCACGCGGGTATCCGCGCCTCTTCTGGGCAAGCCGGGCAGGAAGGGGCGGGTAACGTGGCGGATGCCGCAGCCATCGCAAGCGCGCTGGACCAGCGAATACTCGTGCTGGATGGAGCGTGGGGCACGGTTCTGCAGGGCGCGGCCCTGACGCCCGCGGACTACCGGGGTGAGCTATTCCGCGATCACCCGCGCGACGTCACTGGTGACCCCGACGTCCTGAACCTGACCAGGCCGGACCTGGTGCTCGACTTTCATCGGCAGTACCTGGCCGCTGGTGCCGACATCACCACCACCAACACCTTCACCGCTACCAGCATCGGACAGGCCGACTACGGCCTGGAAGGCGCCGTGCGCGACATCAACCTGGCGGGCGCCCGGCTTGCCCGGCAGGCAGCCGACGAGGCCGGCCGCCCGGCCTACGTGGCGGGATCGGTTGGCCCGCTGAACGTGACGCTGTCGCTGTCACCCAGGGTGGATGACCCCGCCTACCGGACCGTCGACTTCGACCGCGTCTACGCCGCGTACGCCGAGCAGATCGGCGCGCTAGCTGACGGCGGCGTCGATCTGCTGCTGATCGAGACGATCTTCGACACGCTCAACGCCAAGGCCGCCATCGCAGCCGCCCGTGACGTCGCTCCGCAGGTCCCGCTCTGGCTGTCGGTCACGATCGTGGACCTCTCCGGCCGCACGCTGTCCGGACAGACCGTCGAGGCGTTCTGGACCTCTGTGCGGCACGCGCAGCCGCTGCTCGTCGGGGTTAACTGCTCGCTCGGCGCGGCCGAGATGCGCCCCCACGTGGAGGAGCTTGCCAGGCTGGCCAGCACGTACGTCAGCAGCCACCCGAACGCGGGCCTGCCCAATGCGTTCGGCGGATACGACGAGCAGCCTGCCGAGACGGCGGCACTGCTGCGCGGCTTCGCCGAGGCGGGCCTCGTCAACGTGGCGGGCGGCTGCTGCGGCACCACGCCGGAGCACGTGACCCAGATCGCCGCAGCCGTCGCCGGGCTGCCGCCGCGCCCCGTCCCGGCCGCCCGTCCCAGCACCACATTCAGCGGCCTCGAGACCTTCGAGATCGGCCCCGACACCGGCTTTGTGATGATCGGCGAGCGGACCAACCTGCTTGGCTCCGCCAAGTTCCGGCGGCTGATCGAGGCGGGCGACAATCAGGCCGCCGTCGACGTTGCCCTCGAGCAGGTCCGCGGCGGGGCCAACCTCCTCGACGTCAACATGGACGCCGACCTGCTCGACGGTGTGCAGGCCATGACCGCGTTCCTTAACTACATCGCCACCGAGCCAGAGGTCGCTCGCATTCCGGTCGTGATCGACAGCTCCCGGTGGGCCGTCATCCAGGCAGGCCTGAAGTGCGTCCAGGGCCGGGGCGTGGTCAACTCCATCAGCCTCAAGGAGGGCGAGGAAGAGTTCCTCCAGCACGCCCGCCACATCCGGTCCTTCGGTGCCGGAGTCGTGGTCATGGCGTTCGACGAGCATGGCCAGGCCGACACCGTCGAGCGAAAGGTTCAGATCTGCGGCCGGGCCTACGACCTGCTGACGCAGCAGGCAGGGTTTGCGCCGGAGGACATCATTTTCGATCCGAACGTGCTCGCCGTCGCTACCGGCATCGAGGAGCACAACTCTTACGCCAGGGCCTTTATCGAGTCCCTGCCCCTGATCAAGCGGCGCTGCCCCGGCGTGCGTACCAGCGGCGGAATCTCGAACCTGTCGTTCGCCTTCCGCGGGAACGACGTCGTCCGCGAGGCGATGCACTCGGCGTTCCTGTTCCACGCGATCAAGGCCGGGCTCGATATGGGCATCGTCAATGCCGGCCAGCTCGTCGTCTATCAGGACATCCCCGCCGACCTGCTCGAGCTGGTCGAGGACGTGATCTTCGAGCGGCACCCGGACGCGACCGACCGGCTCGTGGCCTTCGCCGACACGGTCAAGGGCTCAGGCACCAAGCGCGAAATCGACCTGTCCTGGCGAGAGGCGCCGGTGGAGAAGCGGCTCGCGCACGCGCTCGTGCACGGGATTGTCGACTTCATCGAGGCCGATACCGAGGAGGCGCGGCTCAACGCAGACCGTCCCCTCGACGTCATCGAGGGCCCGCTGATGGACGGCATGAAGATTGTCGGCGACCTGTTTGGCTCTGGCAAGATGTTCCTGCCCCAGGTGGTGAAGAGCGCCCGCGCGATGAAGCGCTCCGTTGCGTATCTCGAACCGTTCATGGAAGCCGAGAAGGAGCGTAACGAGGCCGCCGGTGGCAGCGGCGCAGGCGGACGGACTCAGGGCAAGATCGTTCTCGCGACCGTCAAGGGGGACGTGCACGACATCGGCAAGAACATCGTCGGCGTGGTGCTTGGCTGCAACAACTACGAGGTGATCGACCTCGGCGTCATGGTGCCGGCTGCGACCATCCTCGACACCGCGATCGCCGAGGGCGCGAGCGCCGTCGGCCTGTCCGGGCTCATCACGCCGTCTTTGGACCAGATGGTCAGCGTGGCCGAGGAGATGCAGCGGCGCGGCCTCAGCCTGCCGCTGCTGATCGGCGGGGCGACCACCTCGCGGCAGCACACCGCAGTCCGGATCGCGCCTGCTTACCAGCAGCCGACCGTTCATGTGCTCGACGCGTCCCGTGTTGTCGGCGTCGTGTCGGACCTGCTCGACCCGGTCCGGTCGGCCGAGCTGATCCGCGCCAACGGCGTCGACCAGGAGCGGCTGCGGGCCGAGCACGCGGACAAGCAGCGCCGGCCCATCCTGCCGCTGTGGCAGGCGCAGTCGAACCGGGAGAAGGTGAGCTTCGGCGAGCTGGCCATCCCCTCCTTCACCGGGACCCGGCTGGTCGAGGCGAATCTGCGCCGGCTGCGCGAGCTCATCGACTGGCAGTTCTTCTTCTCCGCGTGGGAGCTCAAGGGGAAGTTCCCGGCAATCCTGGCCCAGCCGGCGGCCAGGGAGTTGTATGACGAGGCGAACGAGCTGCTGGAGCAGATTATTGACGGCGGCCTGCTCCAGGCTCACGGCGTCTTCGGGCTCTGGGCGGCCCATGCAGAAGGCGACGACATCGTCATGGACGGCGGGCCGACCTTCCCGATGCTGCGGCAGCAAGCATCCTGGTCTGACTCCCGGCCAAACCGCAGCCTGGCCGACTACGTGGCCCCGGCTGACGACCACGCTGGCGCGTTCGCCGTCTGCGTGACTGGCGCGGACGAGCTGGCCAGGCAGTACGAGGCAGAAAACGACGACTACCGGAGCATCATGGCCAAGGCGCTGGCTGACCGGCTGGCCGAGGCCTGCGCCGAGTACGTGCACCTGCTCGCGCGCCGCGCCTGGTACGAGCCGGATGCGGAGCCGACGATCGAGGAGCTGCACGCGGAGCGATTCCGGGGCATCCGGCCGGCGTTCGGCTATCCGGCCTGCCCTGACCACTCGGAGAAGCAAAAGCTCGTCGACCTGCTCGACGCGGGCCGCATCGGCGTCGGGCTCACCGAGTCGTACGCGATGACGCCACCCGCGAGTGTCAGCGGGCTGCTGCTCGGCCATCCCCAGGCGCGGTATTTCGCGGTCGGGCGGATCGGCCGGGACCAGGTGGAGGACTACGCGAAGCGCAAGGGCGTCCCGGTCGCCGAGGCGGAGTACTGGCTCCGCCCCAACCTGGCCTACGACCCCGCGTTAGTCGCTGCCTGAGACCTCACAGTTGCGGCTTGGTCCCACCACGCCGTTAAAACGTCAGTCGGGCGGGCTGAGCCAGCTGATGCTGACCGGTATCAGATACCGGTCGGCGGCGGCATTGAGGACGCGACGTGCCTCGTGAATGTGGTCGGCGCTGTCGCGGAGCACGGCCGCGGTCTCCCGGGCCGAGCTGGTGCGCCGTGCGGCCAGCCGGTACCAGCTCGCGCCGAACCACTCGAACAGCTCGGCGGGTCCGAGGCCGCCTGATGGCGGTGCCAGACCGGTCATGAGGGCCAGCCGGATCGGGTCGAGCCGGCCGGTCAGCGCGCGCTCCAATGCCGCCGGGAACACCCCGGCCAGGAACAGCGCCAGGTCACCCAGGCGGCGCCACACCGGCGGCCGCTCTTGCTCGGGCAGCGCGTCGAGCAGGTTCGCCAGCCGCCCGAGGTCGAGGTCGTTCCATCGGCGGCGGCGCAGTCCCTGCGCGCTCTGGGTCACGATGACGCCACTGGACGACCGCGCGAAGGACGCCAGCAGCTCGGTCAGGAACAGCCGGTGCGCGGGCTCGGCCAGGTACGCAGCGAGCTGAGGACCGTCGAAGACCGGGATCCGGAGCCGGGGGGTTGCCCGCTCGGGAACGTAACCGCTGCTGCCGATATCGGCAGCCACCCGGTGGATCGCCGCGGCAAACACGAGGAACGGCGAGATGAGCGTGTACCGCTGCGCGTCGCCCGCGGAGGCCAGGTTCAGCAGTCCGGCCGAGGCTGCCGGGCGGTCGAGCACCTCGAGCAGCAGCGCCGGCGCCCGGCGCAGCGCCTGGATCCTGGTGTCCGCTTCTGATGCGGAGATCTCGTCGGCATGCACAAGCGCGCGCAAGTCCGCCTCAGTCAGACGGCCTAGATACGCCGCGCCAATCCGCTCGAACTCGTCCATGTTGCCATTGTGCGCCAGGGTGCGGCTGAGCGGCAGGTGCCGATTCGTCAGGCCGTCAGGGGCACAGGTCGGTGAGCGAACCGATCCGCGGCCCGGTCCAGCCGATCTCGGTGCTGCGGTGCGCGAGCCAGTCCTGGCCGGCCAGCAGCACCGCACGCATGCCGACGTCGCTGGCCCCGGTGAGCTCCCGGCCGCCGCCGTCGCCGACATACAGGCACGCCGCGGGCTCGGCGCGCAGGTTCGCCGCTACTGTCCGGAACAGCCTCGGGTCGGGCTTGCGCGTCCGCTCAATGCAGGAGAACACCGGGGCGTCGACCAAACCGGCCAGCGGCAGCCTGGACCACGCATCCGGCAGCTCCGATGTGCAGTCAGACAGCACCCCGATCTTCAGGCCGATAGCGCGGAGCCGGCGGATCACCGGCAGTGCCTCTGGCCGGAGCACGAACATTGACTCCTGGATCTCGCGCCGGACCTGGCTGGCGTCATCGAGCTGATCAGCTGAGGGCTGGACGCCCAGCCGGTCGGCGAGCACCCGCAAGGTCTGCCGCACGTCGCCAAGCTCGCCTGTTATGCGCTCGGGAAAGGACTCATCGAGCGCCGCCAGCAGCGCGTCCGGGGGCGCGCCGAGCGCGGCCGCGAGGCGGCGAGCATTGCCAGCCCACACCTGATCCGGACTTACCGGAGTCAGGGTGCCGAAGAAGTCGAAAACCACGGCGGCCGCGCCATCAGTAAGCCCAGTCACGAGTCCATTCTCGTTGACCACACGGCCAATCCGCACCAGCGGCCGCGACGCCGCAAGGCTGGCCAGGCCAGGTGACCCGCGTTACCTTAGAAGGTCTTAACGGTCTTACCGCGCATTGGAGGGCAGAACGGCTATGAGGGGGGCGGACCTGATCACCGCGGCGATGAACCGGGCCCTTCGACTGGGGCCGGCCCGGAACAAGATCACCGTTGACCGTTCGGTGCAGGTCCCGATGCGCGACGGCACGATCCTGCTTGCCGATCACTACGTTCCGCTGGTGGCTCAATCGCGGCCGACCGTCCTCATCCGCTGCCCGTACGGGCGCGGGCCGCAGTTCGCGGTCGAGGCGCTGGCGCTTAGCGAGCGCGGCTACCACGTACTGCTGCAGAGCTGTCGCGGCACATTCGGGTCGGGCGGGCGGTTCATGCCAGCCGTCGACGAGGCCGCCGACGGGCAGGACACCGTGACGTGGCTGCGTGACCAGGCCTGGTTCAGCGGTCAGTTGGCGCTGGTCGGCCAGAGCTACCTGGCCTTCGCGGCGTGGGCGCTCGCAGCGGACCCGCCGCCCGAGCTCACCGCGATGGCCCTGCACATCAGCCCGCACGACCTGGCAGACGCCGGCTTCGGCCGCGGCCCGTTCGAACTGTACAACCTGCTGAGCTGGAGTGACCTGGTGGCGAGCCAGGAACAGTTCGGCGGCCTGGCGATGGTCTGGCGCACGCTGACCGCCGAACGAAGGCTGGCCATGGCCATGAACCGGCTGCCGATTTCCGCCACCGGAGCGGAACTGGCGCACACGGGCGCACCGTGGTATCAGGACTGGCTCAGCCACCCTGACCGCAGCGACTCGTTCTGGGACGGCTTCAGCGCCGCGTCCGCCCTGGACCGGGTGAGCGTTCCGACGCTGCTGGTCACCGGGTTCCACGACTTCTTCGTCGAGCAGACGCTGGGGCAATACCATGCGCTGCGCAGACGCGGCGTGCCGACAGCCCTGACCATAGGCCCGTGGTCGCACATGTCGCTGGACCTCGGCGTCGCGCTGCGGGAGACGGTGGCATGGCTCGACGCCTACGCCGACGGAACCGACACGAACGGGGCCGCCGCAGCTTTCCGGCCGTCGCCCGTGCGCGTCCGGACCTCCGGCGTGGGCCGCTGGCGTGACCTGCCGGACTGGCCGCCCGAGGACACCCGTGCGCAGTCCCTGTACCTGCAGGCGGACGGCGGGCTGACTTCCGACCAGGACCCCGCCGGTGCGAGCGCCAGCACTGCCCTTCGCTATGACCCGGCCGATCCGACTCCGTCGGTGGGCGGCCGGGTGATGTCGGTGCGCCACGCCGGCAGTCGCGATAACTCCGCCATCGAGGCGCGCCCAGACGTGCTGACGTTCAGCACGAAGACGCTGGCCGAGCCGGTGGAGGTGGCCGGCGCGCCGGTCGTGGAGCTGTACCTGAGCTCCGACAACCAGCACTGCGACGTCTTCGTCCGGGTGTGCGACGTGGACTCCCGCGGTCGCTCCCGCAACCTCACCGATCAGATCGTCCGGTGCACGCCTTCCGACCTCACCCCCGGTCAGGTCAGGCGCCTGCGCGTGCCGCTCACCGACATCTCGCACGTGTTCGCCAGCGGGCACCGCATCCGGTTGCAGGTCGCCGGTGGCGCGCACCCGCGCTTCGCCAGGAACCTGGGGACGGACGACTCGCTGCACGGCACGCGGACGGCACCCGTGACCCACCAGATCCAGCACAGCGCCCGGTATCCGTCCGCACTCGTGCTGCCGGTGCTGCCAGCGCCGGATGCCGGCGAGCTCGCGGTGGCGAGCGCCGCTATCGGCCAGCCAGCGCTGGCCGCGGGGGACGAACCGCTGACCCCCGCCTAGGTCCCCGGTCCGCGTCGAGTTCAGGCGATCAGCAGCAGGAGGCCGAGGTCTGCCGCGTCCAGAGCGACGAGGTCCCGGTTGCGGTCGGCCCACTCGCCTGACGCGAGGTCAGCGCGGAGACTGCAGACTGCCCGCTGCTCGATGTCCGGGCCCAGCCTGGCCCACACCGACAGTCCACGACGGACACGATCGTCGAGGTATGCCTCGGGCCGGCGCCAGTACGCCTCGAAGAAGCCGTCGGCGCAGTCCCACGGAATGAGCACCGGCTCGATGCGGGCTCCGATCACGCGCGCCTGCTCGGTCAGCGAAGGCCTGCCGATCAGGAGGTCAGCGACCTCAGGCAGGTAGTCGCGGCTCAGCCAGAACCGACGCCACCACCCGGCCGCAGTGCTGTCGTGCGTGAACACCACCACACGGCGGGCCACGCGCCTCATCTCGCGCAGGCCCGCGATCGGGTCCTGCCAGTGATGGACGGTGGACACAGCCATCGCGGCGTCGAAGGACTGGTTCTCGAAGGGAAGGCTCTCCGCGGCAGCAGCCACGCACGGCGCCGCGCCCGCGGGACGCTGCGCACGCATGAGCACCGACGGTTCCACAGCGGTGACGTCACGCCCGGGCGGCTCGTAGGAGCCGGTGCCCGCCCCGACGTTGAGCACGGTCTGCGCATCGCCGAGGGCATCCCAGATCTGCGCGGCGATCCGCGGCTCGGTGCGCCGCGTCACGGTGTAAGTGGCACCGATGGTGTCGTACAACTGCTCGCCGGACATGTCAGCTGCCTTCCTACTATCGGTCCGATGTATCGACTTGATACATCGGCACGATATGAGGCTTCGCGTCATGTCGCAACCCGGGCGTGCTGTCAGGAAGACGCCTGCCAGTGCACGGGGAGACCGTGCGCCGGCGCCGACCCAAGCACCCGGCGATGCCCTCCGGGCCACGTCGTCAGCGTTACCCGGCAGCCGCCCGCACGCGACGGCTCGAGGTAGAGGTAGGCGAACCTCGCTCGCGCGGCGGCAGTAGCAGCGATCTCGGCGACCCGGACGGCGAGCTCGGCACGCTCGGTTTCGTCGAGGTACTGCCGGAAGATCGAGTGCCACAGCACCGTCCATGTGCCGGCTTCGAGCCTGGTGCGGGCCAGCGTCGCAGGCGCCGACTCGATGCGGAGAGCGGCCGGGACCTGAGCCGCGATGGCGAGCGCGCCGCGCAGCCTGGCGAGCCGCTCGGCCTGGTCCGGCCATATGTAGGCGGTGAGTCTCAGCCGGCCGTCCTCGGTGAGCGGATCGATCGGTGCCAGGTCACCGCCGTTGCGCTCGACAACCTCGATCCGGCTGTCCGGCGGGGCGTCGCCGAGCCAGCCGCCGGTCAAGACGACGGGCGAGTGCGGATCACCGTAGCTGCCTGCGGGTCCGGGGACACAGAACCGGTCGGCCCGCAGGTTCAGGCCGGCGCTCGCTCCGACTTCCACGAGGCGGAAGGGCAGGGTCGCCTCGGCCGCGATATGACGGAGACCGCCGAGGAGCGCCGCCGCCCTGCCGACCTCATTTGTCTGCGGCGGGTGGTCGAGCCAGGACCGGAGCTCACCCCGGAAATCGGCGAGCACCTGCTGGAACGCAGCCCAGGCTCGCGGACTGCCAGGCCGGCGCTCGGGCGTGCCACCGACGCTCGGATAAAACGCCGCCAGCGCGGGCGCGCGGCCGGAGAGCACGATCGCGTGCACGCCTCCGAGCAGTCGCAGCGCGAGCGCGCTCTTGAGCTGGTCGTCGAGGAAGCCGTCGAGAACATCGCCGAGCTGACCGTCGGCCAGCAGATCCTCTGCTGCGCGCTGCAGAAGGTCGCCATACAGCGGGCTGCCAAGCTGGCGGCAGGCCCCAGCCTGCAACCGCAGCATCCGCGCCGTCCGCGCCTGCACGTCGCTGCGACCCGGATCCCCGAGAGCGGTCACGCTGTCACTGTAGGCGCCGGTCCACTGGCCGACCGCCATGTCTTCCTGCGCCATGAGCCGCCCGAACCTCGAAACAAGACGGGTCCCTCCGCGTATGAGGCGGAGGGACCCGTCCGGCCACGCCCGCCCGACCGCCGATCGCTCGGCGACGGGGCCAGGGCTGGCCTGCGATCACTGCAGATTCCGGTGGCAAGGCGCGGTTACCCGGCAGTGCCGTCCGCGGATTGCTCCGGGGCGGAATCCGTTCGTGACCGTGAGTGATTTCTACCGGCCGCAACGGTCTGGCGCAAGCGGTTTCGCAAGATTCCTAAGTGCCGGGTTCAAACCCATACCGACAATTCCACCGAGACCTTGACGGAATGGCACGCTGCACTTGTTGAGCGCCACACGGAGGTGGGCGCAGACAGCCGTGAGGCCCCTCCATGTATGAGATGCAGGGGCCTCACAGGGGACCCAACCATGCCGCTGACCTGCCGATTGCTCAGCCGAGTCAGTTCTTGGCCGGACCCGCCTCCTGACTTACGCGGGCTGCGATCAGGTCGGTTGCCCGGACTTCACGCTTCCCTTCGAGTTGCCTCTCCGGGATCCCGCCCATCAGGTGGTGAATGAATTTCTACTGCCTCAGCCCCGCCGCGCGCAAGGGCTTTCTACTAAGCATTTCAAGATTCTTTTTGGGCTCCACAAGAAACCATCTGTTATCCCCCGAGGTCGGTGCTTATCCACCAAGGTATCCACAAGGATGTTCACAGGCTGGGGGTAGCTCTTTGCGGAAGCTGCCCGCCCTAGCGGCGTATGCGAAGGTGCGAGCTTCAGACCGCGAGGACGACCTTCCCCGCGGCATGGCCCGCCTCCTGGTAGCTGACCGCCGCGCGAAGGTCGTCGAATGGATACCGCCGGTCGATGACGGGCGCCAGCCTGCCGTCCTCGACGAGCTCAGTGAGCGTCATCAGCGCCGCTTTTTTCGCCTGGCATCCCACCACATCAGGCGACGCGATTCGCGGCGACACGAAGGGCGCCAGCGCGAAAGAGCCGATCACGTGACCGGCGGGCTGCAGCCAGCGGCCAGCCGGACCGCCGACCACAACGAACCTCCCGTCGCGAGCAACGACCCGGCGGTACGCCGTGACCGGACGGCTGCCCGCGACGTCGATGACTACGTCGAAGCGGCAGCCGGTCTGCGCAACGTCCTGGGTGACGTAGTCGACGACGTGATCCGCGCCGACGGACCGGACCAGCTCGGCGTTGCGCGCGCTGCAGGTACCGGTGACCGAGGCGCCCAGAGCCCTCGCGATCTGAACGGCATGCGTTCCGACGCCCCCGGAGGCCCCGGTGACCAGCACCTCGTGGCCGGCCTGAACCGCGCCAGCGTCCCTGACCGCCAGCAGCGCCGTGACAGCCGCCATCGGCATCGCCGCCGCCTGCTCATACGACAGGCCCCGCGGCATCGGGGCCAGCAGCTCGTCGCGCACGCTGACCATCTGCGCGAAGCCGCCATGCTCGAGCAGGCCGAACACATCGTCGCCAGGACGGAACGCAGTGACGGCTGGTCCGGCAGCCTCGACCTGGCCCGCTATGTCGCAGCCCAGGATGCGCAGCTTCGGGCCGAGCAGGCCCATGCCCCCGGGCAGCAGGCGGGCGACTAGGGGCTCGCCTCTCATGAGATGCCAGTCATAAGGATTGACCGAGGAGGCCCGCACCCGCACGAGGACCTCGTCGTCGGCCGGCACCGGTGTGTCGACATCGGTGAGCTCAAGCTGGTCGGCTGATCCATAGGAGCGCAGGACGAACGCCTTCATTGCCCTTCCTCGCCATCGGCTGGTATCGGGACGACTTCTTACACTGTAAGAATCACGAGGTAAGGCTAATTCGTACGGTGTAAGGCTGTCAAGGTCATCGCCGGGTGCGGCGCGACCGCCGCGGCGCGCCGGTGGCGCCGGGCAGGTGGCCGACCTTTTACGATCAGGTACGCGGAAAGGACTGATGCAGGTGGCCGGCAGCGGGACGGAGACTCAGCCGCGGCTCCCGCTGAGCAGGGAACGCGTGCTGGCGGCTGCGATCAAGGTCGCCGACGAGGGCGGGCTCGAGGCCCTCACGATGCGCCGCCTCGCCGACGAACTCGGCGCCGAGGCGATGTCGCTGTACTACCACGTGGCGAAGAAGGAAGACGTCCTCGACGGGGTCATTGACGTGATCGTGACCGAGATCAACAACGTCGTCGGCCAGATCGACGTGCCTGCCAGGGAAGGGAGCTGGAAGAGCGCCGTCCGGCAACGCATCCTGGCCGCCCGGCAGGTACTCCTTCGCCACCCCTGGGCACCTCGCGTCCTTGAGACGCGCACCACCATGAGCATGGCGGTCCTGCGCTATCACGATGAGCTGGTGCGGCTCATGCGACAAGGCGGCTTCTCCAATGACGTAGCCCACCATGCCCTGCACGCGCTCGGCAGCCGGGCGCTGGGATTCTCGCAAGAGCTCTTCGATCCGGGCGACAGCGCCGGTGCCGACCCGGGTACCGGCCCTCAGGACCTGGCCAGCCAGTTCCCGCATCTAGCCGGAATGCTCGAGGAGGTCGCCCATGACGACCCCGACTCGACCCTCGGCTGGTGCGACGACCAGACCGAGTTCGAGTTCGGGCTGGACCTCATCCTGGATGGCCTTGACCGGCTGAGGGACGGACCCTGATCACGGCGCGACCCGTCAGACGGGCGGGTGGCCTGCCATGGGGCGCGTCTCCACCTCGTCCTCCGACGCCGCTTCGTGCTCAGCACCGGCGGCCGCCGTACGCTCGGGCACCTGATAGTTCTCCCCCGCGGCAGCCGCCCGCTGCCCAGGCACCGCCGGTCTGTGCTCAGGAATCGGCATGAGCTGCCGGCCGCCCTCGACCGCCTGGAATTCGCCGCCGCGGACCTCTGTGGGCAGTTGGACGCTGTGCTGGCCGCGGCTGGGATGCGCGTTGGCGTAGAAGAGCAAGGACAGCCAGGTTGTCAGCGCCACCGCGATGACGATCGGCAGCACGATGTCAGCAGTAACCCCTCCGGTCATGGCAGACCTCCCCCCACGTCTCCGGCATACCCGCAGAGCACGCCGGATCACGGTCTCGGGGCAGCTGTCCCTGGCGCGGGCTGGCACCCGCCACAGATGGCATGAGATGCCAGATCTATCCGGCTTGTGCGCACCGCCTAGGAGCCAGGCTGCACGATCCCGGCCTCGTAGGCGGCGACGACCAGCTGGGCACGGTCCCTCGCCGACAGCTTGGTCATCGCACGGCTGGTGTGGGTCTTCACCGTCGACTGGCTGACGTAGAGCTCGTTCGCGATCTCCTCGTTCGACAGCCCGGTGGCGATGAGCCGCACCACCTCGCGTTCCCGCGGGGTCAGATCCGCGATGCCTGGTATCTCGCGTGGCCGGCGCGCGTTGGCGGTGTACTCGGCGATCAGCCGGCGGGTAACCGCCGGCGACAGCAGGGCGTCGCCACCGGCCACGACCCGCACCGCGCGGATCAGCTCGGCCGCGTCGGTGTCCTTGACCAGGAACCCGGCCGCTCCTGCTCGCAGTCCGTCGAAGATGTACTCATCGATCTCGAATGTCGTGAGGATCACGACGTGCACGCCAGCGAGCTCCGGCCGGCTGGCTATCTGCCTGGTCGCCTCGATGCCGTCGAGGACCGGCATCCGGATGTCCATGAGCAGCACGTCGGGCCGTTCGCGCTCGGCGAGCCGCACTGCGGCTGCCCCGTCGGCCGCCACACCGGCCACGCTCATGTCATCCTCGGCGTCCAGCAGCGCGGCGAACCCGCTCCGTACCAGTTCCTGATCATCAGCCAGCCCGACCCGGATCACCGGGCGCTCTCCCCGGCGAATGGCAGCCACGCTACGACGCGGAAGCCGCCGTCCGGGCGGACTCCTGCCGACAGGGTCCCGCCGATGGCTTCCGCGCGCTCGGCCATGCCCGTGATCCCATTCCCCGTGCCCGTCGGTCCCCGGTCGCTCCCTGGCAGCCGCTGCTGAGCCGGGCCGGCGTCGTCTACCTGGACCAGCACGCCGTCCGGCTGATACCGGACTACCACGTCGGCCGACCGGCTGGCGCTGTGCCGGGCACAATTGGTAAGCGCCTCCTGCACGATGCGGTAACCCGCGAGGTCGACGTCGCCCGGCAGCTCCCTGGGCTCCCCCTGCACGGCAACCCGTGCTCGCAGCCCCGCCGCGCCGACGGCCGACACCAGCTCGGCTAGCTGCGCCAGGCCGGGACTCGGCGCCCGCGGGGCCGTATCCCCGTCCGCCCTGAGCACTCCCAGGACGGTCCGCAGCTCGGCCAGCGCCTGCTTGCTGACCTCGTGGATCGACGTCAGCGCCTCCCTGGCCCGCTCCGGCTGCCGGTCCATCAGGTGGAGAGCCGTGTTGGCCTGCACGTTGATCACCGAGATGTTATGCGCGAGGACGTCGTGCAGATCCCTCGCGATCAGTACGCGCTCCTCGCTAGCCCGGCGGCGCAACTGATCAGCCCGGCTGCGCTCGGCAGCCGCGACCCGCTGGCCCCGCATCCGGATCAGCTCGGCGACCGCGAGCAGGACGACCAGCCAGCCGGCAACGCCGACGGCGACCTCGACCGAGCCATGACCTGCCTGCCCGATGCGCCACGGCGGCCAGAACGTCACCACATAGCCGATGACCAGCGACGCGATCGCTGCGGCGCGCCTGCGCGCGACGTCGGCGCTGACGAAAGCGACGATCACAGCGAACCAGGCACCGGCACCGAGGGCGTCCGCGGCCAGCGTCGTCGCGAGAGCAACTCCCAGTACGGCCACCGGAAACCGGCGGCGCCCGATCAGTGCCAGCCCGCTAGCCGCGAGCAGCAGGTAGCCAGTCACGCCCGGCACGCCCGCGCTCGGCTGCTGGTGCTGATGCCAGGCCAAGGTCGCCCGGATGAACGCGAGCTGAAACGCAGTGACCGCCACCGCCACGGCAATGTCCGCCGCATAGCCGCGCGGCACGGGCATTCGGCGGAGCGCGGGCAGCGTGAGTCCAGTCATGGCTAGCTACGACGCTACGTCAGCCGCGCACTAGCGGCATCGGCCTCAGGTCGACGAAGCGACCCACTGACCTGCACCCGGAGTCGACCTCCGCAGGCCCGGCCGGCGTGCCCAGGGGCCACCACAGACGGACCTCCAGGCTGACGACGGGCGGGCAGCCGCGCGACGAGCATGGGCACGTTCCGGCGCACCGCGTTGCGCGTCACACTCGAAAGGACGCCGCTATGGCGATCATCGAGGCCACCGGCCTCACCAAGCGCTACGGCCACACCGTGGCCGTCGATCATCTCAGCTTCGCCGTCGAGGCGGGCCAGGTTGTCGGCTTCCTGGGCCCCAACGGCGCGGGCAAGACAACGACCCTGCGCATGCTGCTCGGTCTGGTCCTGCCCGACCAGGGCAGCGCCAGCGTCGACGGCCGGCCCTATGTCGCCCTGCCCTCGCCCGCCTGCCACGTCGGCGCGGTCCTTGAGGCCTCCAGCTGCCATCCGGGCCGCACCGCACGCAACCACCTGCGCGTGCATGCCCTCGCGGCGGGCCTCGATCCGACCAGGGTCGAGGACGTGCTCGGCCTCGTGGGCCTCGCCAGCGCCGCCGATCAGCGGGCCGGCACGTTCTCACTGGGCATGCGGCAGCGGCTGGGCCTGGCCAGTGCGCTACTTGCCGACCCGGACGTGCTGATCCTCGACGAGCCCGCCAACGGCCTCGATCCAGAAGGCGTCCGCTGGCTCCGCGACCTGATCCGCGGCCTCGCCGCGGACGGGGCTGCGGTCCTGGTGTCCAGCCACCTGCTCGCCGAGGTCGCGCAGACCGTGGACGACGTCATCATCATCAACTCCGGCCGCCTGGTGGCGCACTCGCCGATCAACGAGCTCACGGCAGGTGCCGCGCTCGAGGACGTGTTCCTCGGCCTGACCGGTCGCGACGCCCCCCGGGAGGTCCCGTCGTGATCAGGGGAATCCGAGTCGAGTTGCTCAAGCTGCGCACTGTCCGGGCCAGCTACGGGCTGCTAGCCGCGGCAGTCGGGCTCACGGCGGTGTTCAGCATCATCGAATCGGAGCGGGCCGGCACGAACAACATGCCGCCGCTCTCGACCGCCGCCGGGGTGAACAACATCATCACGGGCGGCGTCTGGTCGCTGATGTTCGCGGCGGCTCTCGGCGCGACTCTCGCCAGCGGCGAGTTCCGGCATGCGACGGCCACCGGCACCTATCTCGTGACGCCCAACCGCAGCCGCGTGCTGGCGGCCAAGGCGATCGCCGCGGTCATCGCCGGCTCGGTGTTCGGCCTGTTCGGCTGGGCGACGTCCACCGCCATCGGCCTCGGCTTCGTCGCCGCGGACGGCTACGCCAACCCGATCGGCGCCGGCACCCTCGCTCGCTACGCAGCAGGCCATGTGGTCGCGGCCGCGTTGCTCTCGGCCATCGGCGCCGCGCTCGGCTCGCTGATCAGGGCCCAGCTCCCGGTCGTGATCGGCATCTTTGTGTGGTCCATCGTGATCGAGTCGATCCTCGGCGACCTGTTCAACGGCCTACAGCCGTACCTGCCATACACAGCCGCATCGACCCTGGCCGGAACGGCGCTGGGCAGCGCGGCGTTCGGACCCGCGCACAGCGCCGGGACCACTGCCTCGCCGCTGCCCTTCGCAGCGGCGGCCGCGCTGCTCGCGGCGATCGCCCTCGCCGTCAGCGTGATCGCGGCGAGGACCACCGTTCGCCGCGATATCAGCTGACTAGCCGGCAATCACCTGGAAGGTCGCCAGGCTGGGATCGGCAGCGTAAGCGATCCGGCCGCCGTCGGCCGCGATCTCCCGCAGCGCGTCGACGGCGGCCGCAGTGATCAGCTCGCCGGGCGCGAGCACCGGCACGCCGGGCGGGTAGGGCGCGATCAGCTCCGCGCTGACGCGCCCGATCGCCGCGGCGGCCGGCACCGTCTGGTGCGCCGCGAAGAACGCCTCACGCGGCGCCAGCACGGTCTCGGGCTCGACGGTCCACGACGCGGCCGCCGCCGGCAGTCGCGGCGTGCCACGGTGCCGCTCGATCGCGGCGATGAGCGCGTCGGTAAACGCGGTGATGCGGTCCTCGTCGTCGGCGATGGTCGGGATCGGCACGATCGTGTCGCGGTCGGCCATCTCCACCGGCAGGCCAGCCGCGATCAGGTCGGCCTCCACCCGGATCCCGTGCGCTCCCGTGCCCGCGATCAGCACCACGAGCTTCGTCGGCTCTACACCGGGGCCGTCCAGGACATCGACACCCGGCACCTCGCGGAGCCGCTTGCGCGCGGCGGCGACGCCCCGGATCAGCCGGCCGCACAGCCACTCGCCGTCGGCGGCGAGAAGCGCCCGAGCCGCGTCGATACTCGCCATGATGGAGCCGGCCGGGCTGGTGGTGTGCGTGGCGTCGAACGCACGGTCAAGCCGCGCTGAATCCAGTCGCTCTGTCCTGGCCAGCACGAGCGCGCCCTGGGTATAGGCGGGCAGCGCCTTGTGGGCGCTGGTCACCATCGCGTCGGCTCCGGCCGCGATGGCGTGCGGCGGCAGCTCGGGGTGAAAGCCGAGATGCGCGGCCCACGCGGCGTCGACGAGGAGCGGGACGCCCGCCTCATGGGCGACCTCAGCGTGCCCCGCGAGGTCGCTGATCGTGCCGACATAGCTCGGGTCGCCAAGGAAGACCGCGCACGCGTCTGGGTGCTCGGTCAGAGCGTCCCGCACCGCCTGCACCGCCACCCCAGCCGGGAGCCCGGAGGCGGGATCCAGCTCGGGCCTGACCCACACCGGCCGCAGGCCTGCGAGCACCAGGCCGAGCAGCAGCGACCGGTGCAGGGTCCGGTTGATGATCACTTCCTGACCAGGCTGGCCAACGGCGAGCGCGAGCGCCTGGTTGCCGTGCGTCGAGCCCGCCACGGAGAACCGGCACCAGTCAGCACCCCACAGCGCTGCGGCCCGCCGCTCGGCGTCAAGCCGCAGGCCATCCGCGTTCTTGATCGTGTCCAGGCCACCGTAAAACGGTGCGTCACCCGCGATCACCGCGCCCGCCAGGTCCTCGCGAGTCTTGTGGCCGGGCACGCACATCGGCGCGAGCTCGCCACGCCCGGCGCGCGCGGTGACATCCAGCCAGGCGGCCAGCGCCGGAGCAGAGGCACGCAGACCACGCGGATCACGCGGATCACGGGCGTCAGAGGGCAGATCGGTCACGCGCCCAGTCTGCCGGACGCGCCCCGGCGCTAGCTGCGGGGAGCACCGCGGTAGCTGCCAAAGGACCAGTGATTTCCCTCAGGATCGCGGACTGAGAACTCCCGCGAGCCATAGCCGGTGTCGTGCGGCCTGGTCAGCGAGACGGCGCCCCGCGCGATGGCGCTGTCGAAGATGGCGTCCGGCTCGTCGGTCACCAGATAGGCGCCGAAGCCGCCTGGTGCCAACGGCCACTCGTCATCGGCCGGGTCACGTGCCGAGCCGAGCATGATGCCGCCGCCGGGTGGCCAGGACAGCTCGGCGTGGCTGATGGTGTCGCCCTCTCCGTAGACGACGGTTTCCTCGAAGCCGAACGCCTCGACGAGGAAGCTGATGAGTGCGCGGGCATCGCGGGCGCGCAGCGCGGGCCATACCCCTGGTGGTGGTGTCTTCTCGCTCATGCCCTCAGGCTGGCAATGGCTGACCAGCGCTGACTTGGATGTTTCGGAACTCCTGCACGACCCAGGTGGTCGGCGGGCAGCCGGCCAGCTGTCCGAATTCCCGGTCCAGGTGCGCCTGGTCGAAATAGCCGCAGGAGGCCGCCAGCTCAGCCAGCCGGAGTGGCTCACCTCCGACCGCGCGCCGCTGCAGGATGCGCCTGGCCCGGTCGAACCTCATCACGCGGGCTGCCGCCTTGGGCGCTAGTCCTGTCTCGGCCTGGAACTTCGCGCGCAGGTGCCGGTCGCTCCAGCCGGTCTCGGCGGCGAGCTCACGCACCGGCACCGTGCCACGCGATTGCATCAGGCGACGCCAGGCAAAGCTCACCTCGGCGCTGACTCCCGTTCGCTCGCCAGCTGCCCGCAGTCTGGACAGAAGTGCTCGATCCAGGATGGCGAACCGCTCATCCCACGTCCCGGCGGCGCGCAGCTGCTCCTGGACGAGCGCGGCGAAGCCGCCGAGCACCTCGTGGCCGTGGACGTCGATGCTGGCCAGCTCGGCGGCTGGCAGGCCGAGGACCGCCCGCGCGCCAAGCGGATTCAGAGCCAGCTGTATTCCGGACTGGCTGCCCTGATGCGTGATCAGCGCGGGCCTGGTATGCAGCCCGCCGACCAGCGTGTCGAAACTGCCCGCAGGCTGAGCCGGGTCTGGATGCTCGGCGATCGTCAGCATGTCATCGAGCGTGAAGATGACGGTCAGCCATGGCGAGGGCAACCCGCGGTGATTCGCCGGCGGCACGCCGGTATCCCGGTAGCCGGCGTACGGACCCACCAGCTCACCCAGCGGGGCGGCTGCGGCACACGCCGCGTGGTCGCTGACGCCACGCGCACCGTCAGCCTGGGTGCTGCCAGTCACGCTTTCAGTTTCGCGCACTGCTCCCTCGAACGCGCCGGGCGGAAGTGAAATGACATCGTGATTCGGCTGGCCTTCCCGAAGAAATTATTTTGTGGTATTATGTCCAAATAGAGTGATTAGCATTGGCGGCTGTGAATACCTCGCCGATGCCCAGTCATACCGCTATGCTCGCGGCGGCCGCGCGCGCCGCCCACCTGATCGTCGACCACTCCCCGTTCATTTTCCAGGACACGGCCGCCGTGACGCTGCTCGGCAACTACGCCGACGACCTCATCCGTTACCACCGCGAGCACGGCGGCCACCCCGTGCTGGCCACCGCTCGCGGCCAGGTGATATGCCGCAGCCGTTACACCGAGGACCGGGTCGCCAAGGCCCTGAACCGCGGCGTCCGCCAGTATGTACTGCTCGGCGCCGGGCTCGATAGCTTCGCCGTCCGTTCCCCGCTCAGCAGGCACCTCCGCGTTTTCGAGGTCGACCACCCGGCTACCCAGAACTGGAAGCGGCGTGCGCTGGCCGCGACGGGCAGCGCCGTGTCACCGCACGTCGCATTCGTACCAGCCGAGCTCGGAGTTGGCCCGCTGATGGCCGCGCTGCTGGCGGCGGGTTTCGACCCGATGGTCCCGGCGGTCATCGCCTGTCTCGGCGTCACGATGTACCTGGACGTCGGCGCCATCTCCGCCACGCTGGCCGCGCTGTCAGCCTGCGCGCCGGGCACCGAGCTCATCGTGGATTACATGCTGCCCGCCGGCCTGCGCGACCAGAACGCCGACGACTATGTGAGCCAGGTCAGCCAGGCCGCGGCCGAGGGCGGCGAGCCGTGGCGGAGCTTCCTGGCACCAGACGAGGTGCAGACGGTGCTCAGCGAGCACGGCTTTGCCGTGCACGAGCACGTGCGGCAGCGCGATGCCGTGCCGGGCGACCTGTGGGACCGAGCCGATCCGTTGCGGCCCGTCGACCTCTCGATGATCACCCGCGCTGTGCGCCAGCCGAGGGCAGGCGGCTAGCCACGGCAGTACAGTCGCAGGATGCAGTTCGAGCCGCGGCTGCGTCACGGGCTCCGGGACGGCAGCATCACGGTGGCGTTCCGGCGCTGGCGTCGGGTCCAGGTCGTCGCCGGCCATGAGTACCGCACCGGCGCCGGCCGGGTGCTCGCCGAGTCCATCGAGGTGATCACGCCGGACGAGATCACGCCCGAGCTCGCCAGAGCGGCCGGGTTCCCCGATGTCCGGTCCGCAGTCGGTGACCTGCGCGGCGACCCGGAACAGCCGCTGTACTCGATCCGGTTCCGGCCCCTTGACGGTCCCGACCCGCGCGACGAGCTGGCCAGCTCCGCAGGCCTGACGGACGCGGACGTCGAGGCGATCCGCAAGCGGCTCGCGCGGCTGGACGCGGCTAGCAAGCGCGGGCCGTGGACGACCGATGTTCTCGAGCAGATCGCCACCCAGCCAGCGGTGTCGTCTGCTGTGCTGGCTGCGGACCTCGACTGGGACCGGCCTGACTATAAGCTGCACGTCCGGCATCTCAAAGCACTCGGTCTGACCATCAGCCTCGAGGTGGGCTACCGGTTGTCCCCGCGCGGCCGCGCGTACCTGGCGAGGGCGAGCGAGCCCGACTAGCAGCCGGCGTCCAGATCGACGCCGCCGAGGAAGCAGCTGGCCGGCGGCACAGCGCGCGGACGTTCTCGCGGTTCTGCCGCCTAGCGTGCGGCGGGCACCGGCGTCGCCTCGCCCTCTGCGCGCACGGCACCGCGCGCGAGCAGGTAGTAGACGGCGCCCGCGACGAACAGGCCGATGAACACGCTGAAATCCGAACCGCTGGTACGGCTCGACAGCGGGCCGATCGAGGCCAGCGTCCCGCCGCTCGAGGCGTTCAGCCAGAGGTAGGCGCATACCCCCCCAACGACCTGCGCGATAACGGCCGGCCAGTGCACGCCGCCGTTACGGAAGTAGCGGCTGCTGCTTCGCTCGTTGAGCAGCGAGTCGTGGTCGTACCGGTCCCGCCGCAGCCAGCTGTCGACTAGATAGATCGCACACCACGGGGCTAGCCACAGGATTATGTACAGCAGGAACCCGGTCAGCAGCCCGAAGAAGTTATTCGAGAACACCGCATAGCCTGCGAGCGCGGCGCAGACCAGCGTGTCGATGGCAACGCAGTGCAGTCTTGTCAGACGCGGGAACAGGCTCTGCAGGGTCACGCCCGAGGAGTACAAGTCCAGCGTGTTGATGGCGAACAACTGCAGGATCGCGAAGATCAGGAACGGCACGACAAACCAGGTCGAGAATCCGGCGACCAGGCCCGTCGGCGAGTCCGCCGCGGCCGGCACCGCTGTCCCGACAGCGGCACCGAGAATCTCCAGCGCCGCCGAAGGGATCGCCGCGCCTAGCGTCACCGCCACGACGATCCGCTTCCTGTCCGTCGTGCGCGGCAGGTACCTGGAGTAGTCGTTCGCGTTCTCCGAGAAGCCGAGGCCCCCTGCCGCGATCACCAGGGCAAGGAACACGAACAGCTGACCCCAGCCGGCGCCGTGCGACACGACGTGCAGGTTCGCCTTGGTCGCGGTGAGCCCGCCGAGCACGGCGAACAGCACAATGAACGGGATAGCCAGCCAGCGGAGCACCTTCAGCACGGCGGTGTGGCCCAGGGTCGGCAGGACCGCCTGGATGGCCACCGCCAGGATGATAAAGATGATCTTCGCTGTGGTGCCCGCCGTGAAGCCGACCTTCGTCGTCAGGACTATCGCAGCGAAGACAATGAACGCGATGCCCTCGATCTCGAAGCCAACCTGGGTCACCCAGTTGAAGAGCGACGGGAGTTTGTTGCCGCGCGGGCCGAACGGAGCCCGGCTGATCGTAAAGGTGGTGGTTCCGGCCTGCGGGCCCTGCACGCTGGCCAGCCCAGTGAGCACGTAGGAGATGTTGCCGAGGAGGGTGACCACGACGGCCTGCGCGAACGACAGGCCGAGAAACACCACGGCGATCGCGCCGTAGTAGAGGAACTCCACGTTCCAGACTGCGCCGGCCCACATCCAGAACAGCCCGCTTGGCTTGCCCCACCGGTCGTCGTGCGGCACATGCTCGATGCCGCGCCGCTCGACCGTGGTCAAAGACGGCGCGGTGCCGTCGCCCAGCGCTTCCGAACTGGCCGAACTCGCCACGTGCGGGCCCTTCTGGTTGAGTGCGTGCTATCGGCTCACCGGGGAGGATATCCCCATGTCTGCCGAATGGGGGCCCCGCCAGGTGCCGCAGACGAGCGAGGAGGACATCCGCCGGGCCACCGTGGGCCCGGTGGACTTCGGTGACGCGCCGATCGTACTCGTGCCCTACGACCCGCGGTGGCCGGCGACGTTTGACCGCGAGGCCAGTCGCATCCGTGCAGCCCTCGCCAGCCTAGCGATCCGCGTCGAGCACGTCGGCTCGACCTCGGTGCCGGGCCTCGACGCCAAGCCGATCATCGACATCGTCCTCGCCGTGCCGGATTCATCGGACGAGGCCGCGTACGTCTCGGCCCTGAAGGCGGCGGGCTATGTGCTGCATAACCGCGAGCCAGGCTGGTTCGAGCATCGGATGTTCAAGGGCCCTGAGGCTGACGTCAACCTGCACGTGTTCAGCGCGGGGGCAGCCGAGATCGACCGGATGATCTTGTTCCGCGACTGGCTCCGCAGCCACGACGACGACCGCGACGCCTACCTGCGGGTCAAGCGCGAGCTGGCGGGGCGCACCTGGCGGCACGTCCAGCACTACGCCGACGCCAAGACCCCCATCGTGCGGGAGATCATGGCTCGCGCAACCGCCGGGCCTGAGGCTGGAGCGGACTCGTCAGCACCCTGAGGTCCAGCCAGGAGCCACAACACGCCGATAATTACGTTTTCCCCTATTTATATACTTTCTTCTTCTTCTCGGTGTGGCCTAGTTGACCTTGCGGTCGAGCCCGGTCCAGTACGGCTCGCGCAACCGGAACTTCTGCAGCTTGCCGGTGGCGGTACGCGCGAGGGCGTCCCGGATCTCGATCGACGTCGGGCATTTGAAGTGCGCGAGCCGGGACCGGCAGTGCTCGATCAGCTCCGCCTCGGTGGTGCCGTCCGCTGTCCGGAGCACGACCAGGGCCTTGACTGTCTCACCCCATCTGGGGTCCGGGACGCCGATGACGGCGGCCTCGGCGACCTCCGGGTGCTGGTACAGGCAGTCCTCGACCTCGATCGAGCTGATGTTCTCGCCACCAGAGATGATCACATCCTTCTTGCGGTCGGAGATCACGAGGTAATCGCCGTCCTCCACATGTCCCCCGTCGCCGGTGTGGAACCACCCGTCGGCCAGCGCCCTCGCCGTCTCCTCGGGCTGCTCCCAGTAGCCCTCGAACACGTGGTTCGACCTCGCCAGGACTTCACCCTCCTGGTCGATATCGATCTGGACGCCGACCGCCGGCACGCCGGCCCGCGACTGCAACCGGGAGCGCTCGGCCGGGGGCAGGTCATCCCATTCCGGCCGCGCGCGGTTGATAGTCAGCAGCGGCGCGGTCTCGGTCAGCCCATAGATCTGGATGAACTCCCAGCCCAGTTCCGCCTCGACTCGCTCGATGGTCTTCGAGGGCGGCGGCGCCCCGGCCACGACGATCCGGGTGGTGCCAGCGCCTGGTACGTCCCGGCCCTCGGCTCGCCGGTCCGTCGCTGCCGTCAGGATCGCGGCGACCACGGCAGGGGCTCCGCAGAGCAGCGTCACACCGTGGGCCTCGATCCGGCGCAGGATCTCCTCGCCGTCGATCTTGCGGACGATGACCTGCGAAACGCCGAGGCCGGTCACGGCGTACGGCATGCCCCAGCCATTGCAGTGGAACATCGGCAGCGTGTGCATGAACACGTCCCGGTCGGTGACCGTCGTATGCCAGCCGAAGGTCGCCGCGTTCAGCCAGAGGTTGCGGTGCGTCAACTGCACGCCCTTCGGCCGGGCAGTCGTGCCGCTGGTGTAGTTAATGCTCGCCGTCGCGTCCTCGTCGGCCGCCCAGGCGGCGGGCTGCGCGCCATCCGGCGCGGCGGCAAACAGATCAGCGTCGGCGGTGCCGTCCAGGACGATCTTGTGCTTAGCGCTGACGCCACGCAGGCTGTCCTCTGACTCCGGGTCGACCAGCAGGACAGATGATCCGGAGTGATCGACGATGTATCCGATCTCCTCCGCGTTCAGCCGGTAGTTCACCGGCACCAGGATCCGGCCGTACGCGCTGACGCCGAAGTAGGAGATGAGGAATTTGGCCGCGTTCGGGCTGATTAGTGCTACCCGCTCGCCATGGTCGATGCCCATGGCGTCGAGCGCCAGCGCCATGCCCCGCGCCCGGCTGTCCAGCTCGCCGTAGGTCATGGTGCCGAGCGCCCCGACCGCTCCCGGCTCATCGAAGACAGCGGTCCGGTGCCCGTAGACGGCCGCGGCGCGGCTGAGGTAGTCCCCGATGGTGAGCGGCACCTTCATGACGGCTTCCTCTCGCAGGTATCTGCAGACGCCCTCTTGCCTTCATACCAGGACACCAGACACCCCGCACTAGCCACCGGGGCCGTCTGCCAGCCGGCGGCAGCGGAAATCATCGCCGCCCGTTCCGTCCGATGCGGTCGCATCCGTCAGAATGGACCGATGGATCTCCCGGTGATGCCGCCCGTAGCCCCGATGCTGGCCAAATCCGTCAAGGACATCCCGGCGGGTGCCCTCGGCTACGAGCCCAAATGGGACGGCTTCCGGTCGGTAGTCTTCCGGGACGGCGCTGAGGTGGAGATCGGGAGCCGGAACGAGCGGCCGATGACCAGGTATTTCCCCGAGGTTGTCGATGCCCTGCTGGCCAGCCTGCCAGAGCGGTGCGTCGTCGATGGCGAGATCGTGATCCCGGCAGCGGACGGCAGCCGGCTCGACTTCGAAGCGTTGCTGCAGCGCATTCACCCAGCTGACAGCCGGGTGCGGCTGCTCGCCAGGCAGACGCCAGCCTCGTTCGTGGCGTTCGATTTGCTCGCGCTCGGCGACGAGGACTACACAGGACTGCCGTTCGAGCGACGGCGGAAGGTGCTCGAGGAGGCGCTGGCCGACGTCGCGGCGCCGGTCTACGTGACGCCTGCCACCAGGGACCGCGACACGGCCGTGCGCTGGTTCAGCCAGTTCGAGGGCGCGGGCCTGGACGGCGTGGTGGCCAAGCCGCTCGCCGGCACCTATCAGCCGGATAAGCGGGTCATGTTCAAGATCAAACACGAGCGGACCGCGGACTGTGTGGTGGCGGGGTACCGGGTGCACAAGAGCGGCCCGGACGCGATCGGCTCACTGCTGCTCGGGCTGTACGACTCAGCCGGGCGGCTCGCCAGCGTCGGGGTAGTCGGCGCCTTCCCTATGGCGGTGCGGCGGCAGCTGTTCACCGAGGTCCAGCCGCTCGTGACGAGCTTTGAGGGACACCCATGGAACTGGGGTGGCGAGCCGGCGCCGGGCCTCGGCGGTTCTGCTGTGGACGCCGGAGCCGAGCCCGAAGCTGCAGCCGGTCAGCAGCCGACGCGCGCGCGCCATCCGCGCGAAGCGGAGGGCAGCCGGTGGAATGCGGGCAAGGACCTGTCGTTCGTCCCACTGCGGCCCGAGCGTGTGGCCGAGGTCCGGTACGAGCACATGGAGGGCACCCGATTCCGGCACACCGCGCAGTGGGTGCACTGGCGGCCCGACCGTGACCCGGCGTCCTGCGGCTTCGACCAGCTGGAGGAGCCCGTGCATTACAACCTGGCGGAGGTGCTCACCGCCGGACGCACCCCCCACCTGCAGTAGGGCTTCCTCAGCCTTAGCGGACGATCAGGTAGATCACGAGGCCGAGCACGATGAGCGCGGCCGCGACGGGGACGAGTCGCTTGTAGATCGCGCCGCCGGCCACGCTCATCAGGTCGAGCGCAGCGGGCTCCGGGCCACCGGCGGCCACCCCGGCCGTCGCGGCAACGGAGCCTGCCGGAGCCGGCACCGCCTGGGTCTGGCTCACTGACGCGGCGGCCGGAACCGGGGCTGATTCCTCCGTGACAGGCGCAGATGGAGCCGCCGCCCACTGTCCGCGGGCCTCGGCGACGTTGCCGCCGAGCCTGCCCTCCAGGCATTCAACGAACTGGCCGAGCAGCTTGGCGGACACTTCCTTGATCATGCCGCTGCCGAACTGGGCGATCCGGCCCGCGATAGTCAGGTCGGTCGACACAGTGACCCGCGTGCTCTCGCCCTCGGCCACCAGCTGCGCGGAAATCACCGCAGTCGCGTTGCCGTTCCCCCGCGCGTCGCGCCCCCGCGCGTCGATCACCGCCCGGTAGGTCTCCTCGTCTTTCTCGGAGAACCGCGCGGTGCCGGCGTATTCGGCGGTCACGGGGCCGACCTTGATCCGCACCTTGCCGGTGTAGACGCCGTCGTTGACGCCGGTCAGCTGGGCTCCGGGCATGCACGGTGCGATCATCTCGAGGTCGGTCAGCACCCCCCACGCTTCTCCGATGGGCACGCCGACAGTGAACTCGTTGTCCAGTTTCATGATCATCCTCCGGGGGGCAAACGTAGCGCGATCCTACCCATGGAGGTAACGGGCACGCTGCGGGCTGGTCAGGTCAGCCGGGCCGCGGCGGTGGCGATCACACCCGCGCGGTGTCCTTGCGGAACCGCCACACGGCGCCCCAGCTGAAGATGATCAGCCACGCCAGCACGTTGACAATCCAGGTCCAGTCCACGCCGTTTCCGAGCAGCGGAGTGTGCACGAGCTGGTTCAGCCCGTAGAGCGGCGTCCACTTGAGCACGTCCTGGACCTCGTGGCTGAACTGGCTGATCGGGATGAACAGCCCGCCTGCGAACGACAGCAGGCCCAGGATCAGCCCCAGGAGCTGCATGACGTTCTCGGCCGGCAGCAGGTAGCCGAGGAACAGCCCGAACGCGGCGAACAGCAGCGAGCCGATCCATACCGAGAACCCTGTGCCGATCCACAGACCCACGGACATTGATGCCTTGCCCGTGACGGCGCCTGCAATGTACACACCGGCCACCGAGACGGCGCCGAGCACCAGCGCCGTCAGCACCTTGATGACGATGTAGGCGACCGGCGACAGCGGGGTCAGCCGCAGCTGCCGACTCCAGCCCTGGGCGCGTTCGATGGAGACAAGGGCCCCGCCGAATGTCGTCGCGAGCACGGCTCCATACAACGCCAGGCTGATCATGACGAAGGCCGCTACGTTCCCATGCCCCACGCGCTGGGTGTCGTAGGTCTGGCCCAGTCCGAACACGAGGAAGAACACAACCGGGATGACGATCGCGATGACGACCGTGCGCCGGTTACGGGTCAGCCTGCGGATCTCGATCTTGAGCAGGGTGAGGTTGAAGCCGCCCAGGGCAGGTGTGCGGCGGCCCGCTACGTCGGCGGCGATGGTCGGGGTGCTCATCGGGTCGCTCCTGAGGTAGCGGCGCCAGACTCGGCGGCGTTGTCGCCGGTCAGCGCGAGAAATGCGTCTTCGATTCCGCGCGCGATGATCTCCAGGTCCTTCGCGGCGGTCTGAGTCAGCAGATACCGGGCGGTGGCGTCGCTGTCGCTGGAGTGCACGAACACGGACTCGCCGCGCACCTCGACCGTCTCGGCGCCTGGCACCTGCGCGAGCAGCGCCTCGCTGGCGCCGGGCAGCGTGGCCCGCACCGTCCGGCCCGCGGCCATCGCCCTGATTTCCGCCGACGTGCCGTCCGCCACCACCTTGCCGTGCCGCAGCAGGATGACCCGGTCGGCGTAGGCGTCGGCCTCCTCCAGGTAGTGGGTGGCGAACAGCACTGTCCGGCCTTGCTCGGCGTCCTTACGGATGGTGGCCCAAAAACCGCGCCGACCTTCGACGTCCATGCCGGTCGTGGGCTCGTCGAGAATCAGCAGGTCGGGGTTGGAGAGCAACGCGAGCGCGAACCGGAGGCGCTGCTGTTCGCCGCCCGAGCACTTTCCCACCCGGCGGTCGGCGATGGTGCTGATGCCTGCCGTTCGCAGCACGGTGCCCAGGTCCTGACTGCGGGCGAAGAGGCTCGCGGTGTACTCAACCGTCTCAGCGACGGTCAGATCGCGAAGCAGCCCGCCGGTCTGCATGACCGCAGAGACCAGCCCGCGACTGATCGCCTGGCGCGGTTCCATCCCGAACACCTTCACCTGGCCAGCGTTGGCCTGGGAGAGGCCGAGGATGATATCGATCGTGGAGGTCTTCCCGGCGCCGTTCGGGCCGAGGATGGCGACGATCTCACCGGAGGCCAGCTGGAGGTCCACGCCGTCGACCGCGTGCACGGTACCGAAGTGCTTGTGCACACCGGTTAGCTCCACGGCCAGCGGCGCCGCCCCGGTTGAGGGGGTTACACCGGACGTACTCGTCTGCGTCATGCCCCTAGTCTCCCGGCTGGGACTGACACGCGGGTAAACGCCATGTCATTACCTGCCCATTACAGCTGTCATACCTGCCTCCGTGGCAGCCTGGGGCCACGCACCCACTCTCACGCCTGAGTAATTGATCGCTTAGCCGCCGAGAGAACGCAGAAAGCCGGGCGGGATGACGATGTCGTCGTTGCTCAGGTCGTGCACGGAGGACCGGCCAAGCCCGAGCAGCGCCGAGTCGATCCCGTTCCGGAAGATATCGAGGACGTTCTCCACCCCCGCCTGACCGTTGGCCGCCAGGCCCCACAGGTAAGCCCGGCCGATCAGGACCGCGCGGGCGCCGAGCGCCAGCGCCTTGACGACATCGCTGCCTCGCCGGACTCCACCGTCCAGCAGAACCTCCACCTGGCTGCCAACAGTCTCGGCGATCGCGGGCAGGGCCCGGATGGTGGCGGGCGTGCCGTCCAGGTTGTTACCGCCGTGGTTGGACACCGAGATCGCGGTCACGCCCGCGTCGACCGCGCGCTTGGCATCGTCGACCCGGCAGACACCCTTGAGCAGGAAGACCCCGCCCCACTGCTCGCGCAGCCACGCGACGTCGTCCCAGCTCGGGGGCGGTGTCTGCATCCAGGTTCCGTAGGCGCCGAAGAATGTCGGCGCTGGCTCGCCGGGTGGTGCCATATTCGGCACGGTCAGCTCCGGTGGCCGGCCAGTCCGGGCGTACCGGGCGACCCAGCGCGGCCGGATGACCGCCTCCGGCAAGTGCTGCACGATCGTGCGCAGGTCGGTGCGATCAGGGATCTGCGGGCTGCCCCAGTCCCGGGAGTGGGTGAACGTCCAGTCGGTAGTGAGGATGATCCCCACCGCGCCGGCGTTGCGTGCGCGCTCGATCCTGGCGAGGATGTCGTCGCGGCTGCCGCACCAGTAGATCTGGAAGAGCGTCTGCGGGTTCGCGGCGACCACGTCCTCGATCGGCTTGCTCGCGAATGAGCTCAGCCCCATGGCGGTGCCTCGCGCGGCCGCGGCCCTCGCGACGGCGACCTCGCCGTCCGGATGCACGGCCTGCACGCCCGTCGGGGAGATGATCACGGGCATCGAGATCGGCTGGCCGAGTACGGTCGTCGCCAGGTCCCGCTGCGCCGGATTGCCGGCCACGTGCGGCGCGAAGCCGAGCTCGGCAAACGCCGCCACGTTGTCCTCGCGAGTCTGACCCCGCTCAGCCCCGGCCATGAGCGCGCCGTAGACCGATGCGGGGAGCCGCTTGCGGGCGCGGCGCTGCGCAACGGCCACGGACTCGAACCAGGAACTCGCCATGCGGTCACTCCTTTTCTGATGGCGGCCGGCTGACGCCGAGCGGCCGCCAGGAGATTACCGGCCGGACCGGCAGCAGGATCCCCTCGCGCGCACAGCCTGCCCAGACGCCTGCGCCGTAGCACACGTCGTCGGCGATGTGCGCGAACGTGAACCGGACCGGGTCCAGGTCGGGCTTGTGCTGCCGGTAGGCGTTGAGAGCTGGTCCAGCGAGCAGGGACGCCGCAGCGGCACGGCGCCCCCAGCGCTGAGCGGCGGTCCGGCCGCCGGGCGCCGCGAGCACCGCGCAGAGCAGGGGCGCTGCGAACTGGGTGGCGTACCGGCCGGCGCCGAGCCACGTCTGGGTGACCGCGGTGACGGTGGCGGCGGCCGTGCCGTCGGCCGGCACCCCGGCCCGGCGCACCAGCGCGGTGAGGTTCATCCAGCCGCCGCCGGCCGCGGCCAGAGCGAGCAGCGGTCTGCGGGCAAGCAGCGCGGCCGTCGCGGCGGCGGGCCACGGCTGCAATACGAGCGGCGCCATGTTCGCTGGGTGGCGGCGAGCGAGCGGGGCCGCCGAGGTGCCATAGCGGAACCGCTTGGCCAGCAGACCCGGCCAGCCGGACGGGCCTTCGTGCGGAACCTGCACCGCAGGCTCGTACCGGATCCGCCAGCCGGCCTCGTGCAGGCGCCAGACTAGGTCTACGTCCTCTCCATAACGCAGGGCGGGATCAAATACGTCGCGGGCCGCCGTCCCGCCGTCGAGCGCGACCCGACGGACCAGCAGCGCGGCGGTGGGCACGTAGGAGACCCTCGTGCCTGGGGCAACCCTGGCCGGGCGGCTGCCCAGGTCGAGACTGCCGCACGCGACCGCGTACCGGGCTGCGGCACTCGGCTGGCCAGCCGGCCCAGCCGAGCCGGGCGGGCTGGGGGTGACCACGCGCGGCGCCGCGGCAGCGACGAGCGGGTCAGCCAGGTGCGTGGAAAGGGCCTCGATCCAGCCGGGCGGCGGCACGCAGTCGCTGTCGAGAAACGCCACCAGCTCGGTGCTGACCGTGGCCAGGCCGGTGTTGCGCGCTGCAGCCGGGCCACCGCTGATGTCTCGCCGGCGCAGCGTCGCCCGGTGGCGCGCGGCCACGGCGGCGACCCCCCGCGGATCGGCTGAGCCGTCGTCGACGACCACGACAGGGTACTCGCCACCGAGCGCGGTCAGACAGCGATCGAGCATCGCCGTGCGGTCCCTGACCGGGATGATCACGGTCACGGACAGCGCAGCACGATCAGCGGCCCGAAGGTACGCGGGTGGGATTGGGTGCGCCAGGCCGGCGTCGGTAAGTCTTCGGGCGAGCACGCCCGTCCTGGCCGAACGCACCGATCCGGTCCGGAGTTCCGCCAGCGCGCGGTGCCCGGCCGGCGTCAGGCGCAGCACTCTCGCCGGCGATCCGCCGAACAGGCTGCCGTCACTGAGCTTCTTGGTGTCCGGGTCCAGCTCGACGCCAAAGCCCGCCGGCAGCGGCGTCTCCGCCGCCGATGGCGCCCGGCCCGCCGGTCCGCACCGCGCTTGGGAAGCATCCGCTCGTGGATTGCCCGCTGACGCCGCCGCGGCGTGCGTCTCGCTCACAGCGCCAGTCCGCCGTCCGCCGCCACCACGGCGCCGGTCATGGCGCTGCTGCCTGGACCGGCGAGAAATGCGAGCACGGCCGCGACCTCGGCCGGCTCGACGAGCCGGCCCATCGGCTGGCTGCGGGCGAAATCCGCCGCGCTGGTCAGGCCGTACAGCCGCGCGCTCTCATCCAGGATCGGAGTGGCGGTCGAGCCGGGGCTGACCGCGTTCGCGGTCACGCCCGTGTCACCGAGTTCTGCCCCGAGCGCGCGGATCAGGCCTGCGACGCCTGACTTGGCCGCGCAGTATGCGGCCAGCATCGGCAGGCCGCGGGTCGCGGCGGCGGACGCGACCGCGAGGAACCGTCCGCTCCGCGGCGCGGGACGACGCAGCAGCGCGGGCACCGCGGCCCTCGCGAGGTTGAGGACTCCGCCGAGATCGATGTCCAGCACGGCCTGTTCCTGGTCCAGCGGCACGTCCCACTGCCGCAGGCCGCCCGCGATGACGCCGGCGCACGCGATCGCCGCGTCGAGGCCGCCCCAGCGCGTCTCGGCGTCGGCCACCGCCGACGCCAGCGCGCCCGCGTCCCGTACGTCGGCGACGAACCCCGCCACCTGGCCTGCTGTGCCGGCCACGGTCCCGGCGTCGGCCACGACCGCGGCCAGCTCGGCCTCGCTCGCCAGCCCGTAGGGCAGCGCCGGGTCATCGGCCGCACGGTCCACGGCGAGGACTCGCCAGCCGCCGGCGGCGAGCGCATGGACTGTTGCCGCACCGATCCCGCGGCCCGCACCGGTGATCAGGGCTACCCGGCCGGTCTGGCTGGCCCCGCTGACCTGGCTCATGGCAACCGGATCGGGCGGGCAGCACCCGCCTCACGACCGAAGCGCGGGCGTGGTGGGACCCTTGCGGCCCATAGTGGGGCACCGAACTGCCCAATGTGGCCCATCGGCTATCCCACGGCGTTGGGCGTGAAGCCTGCCAGCGGATTCTCGTCGCAGGCGTGCGCGGGGGCGGTCCGCCGGCCGAGTGCCCCGGCAAGGCCCGGCACCAGCGCGTCCGCTGGACGCGGTCCGATCGACACCGGCACCGGCCCGCTCGCGCGCCGAGAGCGGTCCGTTCTGTGAGGGCTGGCCGTCCGGTGCGAGTGGTCGCCGGACGGCCGCGGGGCCGCAGCCGCATCGACCACAGCCAGCGCCTCCTGGCCGAATCCGCGCACGCACTCCGGATCGGGGCCATCCAGCGGCAGCCCGGTGAAGAACTTCGCCGCCATGCAGCCGCCCTGGCACGCGTCGAACGCGCCGCACGAGGCGCACGCACCGCCAGATTGCGGCCGCCGTAGCTCGGCGAAGAGCGGCGACTCACGCCACACGGCCGCAAAGCCGCCCGGTGACCGGACGTTCCCGGCCAGGAACGCGTCATGGATCGCGAACGGGCAGGCGAACACGTCGCCGACCGGGTCGATCAGGCACACCACCCGGCCCGCCCCGCACATGTTGAGCCCGGGCAGACCCTGCCCGTACCCCGCCAGATGGAAGAACGAGTCGCCAGTCAGCACGTTCTCGCCGTGCGCGACCAGCCAGTCGTAGAGCTCGCGCTGCTGCGCGGCGGTCGGGTGCAGCGAATCCCAGACGTCCGCGCCACGCCCCGACGGCCGCAGCCGGGTAATCCGCAGCTGCGCGCCCAGCGAATCGGCGAGGGCCTTGAACGCATCCAGCTGGCCCGCATTCTGCCGCGTCATGACCACCGAGATCTTGAAGCCAGCAAACCCGGCCGCGGCCAGGTTGCGCATCGCCCGCATCGCCACCTCGAACGAGCCTGCGCCACGGACCGCGTCATTGACGTCCGCGGTCGCGCCGTCCAGGGATATCTGAACGTCGATGTAGTCGCTGCCGGCCAGCCGCCTGGCGATCTCCGGCGTAATCTTCACGCCGTTGGTGGAGAACTTGACGCCGACGTGGTGGGCTGTTGCGTAGTCCACCAGCTCCCAGAAGTCCGGCCGGACCGTCGGCTCGCCGCCACCGATGTTGACGTAGAACACCTGCATCCGCTCAAGTTCGTCGATGACGCGCCGGCACTCAGCGGTGGTCAGCTCACGCGGGTCACGCCGGCCCGAGCTGGACAGGCAGTGCACGCAGGACAGGTTGCAGGCGTAGGTCAGCTCCCAGGTCAGGCAGATTGGTGCGTCCAGCCCGTACCGGAACTCTTCGATCAGGGAGCCGACCCCGCGAGTCCCGCCGTTGCTGCTATCCGGGGGGGCGACCCCCCGAAACCCCCCGCTCAGGATCGTCATGCGGCCGTCCTTCCGCAGATCATCTGACTGTCCGCGAGCCTCGCGAGCGCCCGCGTGTACGCCGGCAGGTCGGACGCGCCGACCCCAGCCCGCACGCACGCGGACCGCGCGCTCGGCTCGGACTCCAGGGATCGCACGACCGTCAGCAGCGCCGGGCTCTTCAGGAACGAGAGCCGTCGGGTGCCGAAGTGGTACAGCAACGCGCCGAACCGCTCCGGCCGTACCGACACCTGCGGGTGCAGCCGCCAGGCCGCGTCGAGGTCGAAGCCCGTCACGGGACCGTTAGTAGACACCGCACATGCCGTCGATGGAAATCTCCTCGACCAGCAGATCCGCGGCGACCAGCTCGTCCTGCTGCACGTCGGCGATCTCCGTTTCGGCAATCTCGCTCTCTGGCCGCTCCAGCAGGTCGGCAGCGCTGTCAGGCATGTCGTCGGCTCCTTAGTTTCGGCACTGTGTGACGAATAGGAGTACGGTAATCGTCACGCGGTCACACAATCAAGACCAGGAGGGGAACGGGCCGGCCCGTGGACGCAGCCGACCGGGCGCCGCGCAGCAGCGGGCCGATGGTCACCGACCTCGCTCGGGCCCCGGGCCGACGCGGCCGGCCGCCGGGCACCAGCGCCCGCGAGCTCGAGCTGATCTCGCTCCGGCTGTTTACCCGCGATGGATTTGAGGAGACCACGGTGGAGCGGATTGCCGCTGCCGCCGGGGTGAGCCGCCGGACCTTCTTCCGCTACTTCGACTCGAAGGCCGATGTGCTCTGGCACGCGTTCGACGGCGAGGTCCGCGCGCTGCGGGAGGCGTTCGCGGCCGTGCCGCCGACCGTTCCGATGATGGTCGCGATTCGCCAGGTCGTCGTCGGCGTCAACCGCTACCGGCCGGAAGACATCCCGGAGCTGCGCGCGCGGATGAGCCTCATCAGCTCGGTGCCGGCCTTGCAGGCGAGCGCGGCCCACCACTACGACGCCTGGGAGCGAGCTGTCAGCGACTTTGCCGCCTCGAGGCTTGACCAGCCAGCTGACTCGCTGCAACCGCTGGCCATCGGGCGGGCTACGCTCGCGGTGTGCCGGGCGGCCTATGACCGCTGGATCGACCGCGCTGACGCTCACCTGACCAGCTACCTGGACCAGGCACTGCGGGCTCTCGCGACGGGCTTTGACCCGGCTCACGGCACCGGAGAGGCGAAGTTGTGACCGACCACCACGGGCCGCGGGCCGCCGAGGGCGCCAGCCCGTCAGCCGAGGCCACGCTGGTCCACGCGGGCAGGCGGCGCGGCCTCGGCGAGGCGGTGGTGCAGCCGCCGGTGCTGTCGACGATCCTCGGCTCGGCGGGCGAGCCGGGCGCAGCAGACTACGCCCGGGCTGGAAACCCGACCTGGGCGGCGCTGGAGGAAGCGCTCGGGTCGCTCGAGGGCGCGACGGCCGTTGTGTTCAGCTCCGGACAGGCTGCATCGATGGCGTTGATGCTCTCGCTGACGAGCGGCCGGGACAAGCTGCTGCTGCCCAGCGACGGTTACTACAACGCAAGAGTGCTGGCCGAGCGGCTACGCCCGCACGGCGCCGCGCCGGTGTTCGTCGACCAGTCCGACCTGCCAGGAATCGAGCACGAGCTCAGGTCGGGCGGCGCAGCAGTCCTGTGGGCTGAGTCGCCCACCAATCCGCTGCTGCGAGTGGCCGACCTGACCAGGCTCGGTCAGCTCGCCGCTGCGGCCGGAGCTCCGATGGTGGTGGACAACACGGTCGCCACCGGCCTGCTGCAGCGGCCGCTGGACATGGGTGCGGTCGCCTCGCTGTGCTCACTGACCAAATCCGCCTCCGGTCACTCCGATGTCATCGCGGGCGCGGTCATGACCCGCGACGCGGAGCTCGCCGCCGAGCTGCGGCTCTGGCGCACGCTCGGTGGCGGCATCCTCGGACCGATGGAAGCGTGGCTGGCAGTGCGCGGGCTGACGACGCTGCCGCTGCGAATCGAGCGCCAGTCAGCCAGCGCCCAGGCCGTCGCCGAGCATCTGGCCGCGCACCCGAAGGTGACGGCCGTTCACTATCCAGGCGTGCACGCGGCGACGCTCGCGCTCGCCCGCGCCCAAATGCCGCTCGGCTTCGGGCCCCTGCTGTCGTTCGAGGTCGCCGGCCCGCCAGGTGCTGCGGACGCCGTGGTTGCGGCCGCCCGCCTGATCGTCCCGGCGACCAGCTTCGGAGGAGTCGACTCCAGCTGGGAACGCCGCGGCCGGTGGGCGGGCGAGACGGCGTCTTCGTCACTCATCCGGCTGTCGGTCGGTCTCGAGCCAGCCGCCGACCTCATCACCGACATCAACAAGGCCCTCGCAGCCGTCCCGCCGGCCGGCTAGGCCCGCCCGGTCATTCCCGCTCGGCGGATACGGCACGATGGGGCCGTGGCTGATTACGACCGCTTCGCGCCGTTCTATGACCGGGTCATGGGTGACCGGACAGCTGAGGTCGACCGGATCCGGACATACATCAGTAAGCACCATCCGGGCGCGCAGTCGCTGCTGGAACTCGGCTGCGGCACCGGCGCTCTGCTGGCCGGGCTGGCGGCAGACCTATCGGTGACCGGGATCGATCGCTCCCCGGAGATGCTGTCGGTAGCAGCGCGCACCGTTCCCGCCGCCAGGCTCGTGCAGGCCGACATCACGGCGTTCGCGCTGCCCGCCCGGTTCGACGTCGTGATGTGCATGTTCGACACGCTGAATCACGTGACCACAGTGGACGGGTGGAACAGCCTCTTCCGGTGCGCGCATGAGCACCTGTCCGACGGCGGCTTGTTCATCTTTGACGTGAACACCTCGGGCCGGCTCCAGCGGCTGGCGGGCGCACCGCCTTACCTGGACGAATTCGACGGCAACGTCGTGGTCATGACGGTTAGGTCGGCTCGCGACGGGCTGGTGCTCTGGGAAACCCGGATCTTCGAGCACCAGAAGGACGACATCTACCGGCTGCATGACGAGCCGATCTACGAACTCGGCCTGCCCGTCGCCCAGATCCGCGCAGCGCTCGCCGGGCGGTTCGAGCTGATGGAGGAAGAGAGCCTCGACGGGAGCCCGGTCACTGACAGCTCCGACCGGCTGTTCTTCGTCTATCGCCGCCGTTAGCGCAGACCCGGGCTGCCGGGCGCGTCACCGGGCCCGGCCGCCTGCGACACCGACGCGCGCGGCAGCGTCTGCCGGAAGGCCCGCCGGTAGGCGTGCGGGGTCGTACCGCGCCATCCCCGGAAGTGATGCCGGAAAGTGGCCGCGTTCGGAAAGCCGGCCCGCTCCGCTATGAGGTCGATCGTCTCGTCGGTGTCCTCGAGAAGCTGCTGTGCGAGCAAGATGCGCTGGCCCGTCAGCCATCGCTGCGGTGTGGTGCCGGTCTCCTGCACGAAGCGGCGGGCAAAGGTGCGCGGCGACATGGCCGCCAGGCGGGCCAGCTCGTCCACCGTCACGAGTTCGTTTAGGTTGCGCTGCATCCACTCGATGACTTCACCGAGCGTGTCGCAGTGCGCTTCGCCGACTGGCATATCGACGTACTGAGCCTGACCGCCATCTCGGTGTGGCGGCACGACCATCCGCCGGGCAATCGCGTTGGCGACCCGGCTGCCCTGCTCCTTGCGCACCAGGTACAGGCAGGCGTCGATGCCTGAGGCGGTTCCGGCACTCGTGATCACCGGCTCGTCGTCCACGTAGAGCACGGACGGATCGACCTTGGCTGCCGGGTACATCCGCGCGAGCTGTGCGGCATGGCGCCAGTGGGTCGTGCAGGTGCGGCCGTCGAGCAGACCGGCAGCGCCGAGCGCGAAAGCGCCGGTGCAGACGCTCAGCACCTGCGCGCCGCGGTCGACGGCCCGGCGCAGGGCCACCAGCATCGGCTGCGGCCAGCCGGCACCGTAGCAACGGTCGTCACTGGCAGGCAGCACCGCTATGAGGTGAGCGGACTCCAGCCGGTCCAGGCCGTCGGCGGGATCGATGCTGAATCCGGCGGATGAGCGCAGAGGTCCGGGCTCGCCGGCCACGACCGCGAAGTCATAGCGGGGCAGGCCATCGTCGGTCCGGTCGACGCCGAATACCTCGCATACCACGCCGAGCTCGAAGGCTCCGAAGCCGTCGTTAACGATCGCCGCCACGTTGCTGATCATTCCTCCATCATGCCACAGGGGTTGGCAGGATATCCACGGAGTATGGCGTTGCTGCCACTGTCACCGTGGCGGGTGACCGGCGAGGCTGGTGACATGAACCACACAGCGACCCTTTGGTCGGATACAGTCCTGCGGCTGGCCCGGACGGTCTCGGCCGCTGTCGCGGAGTGCAATTACGCAACGCGCAGGATGACGGAACTCGCCACAACGCCCGATCGATACCTGCTCGACTCGGACAGGGCGCCTGAGACTTACGCCGAGTTCCTGTTCCGGTCGTCCGGCGTGCTGGTGCACGAGCCAACAGCCAGGGCCCGCAGCCGCGCCGCCGCACACCGCTAGGGCAGCGCCGCCGCGAGTGATAAGCCTGTCAGGTGACCAGGTACGCGATGTTGCTGCTGCCTTCCGCCAATCGCGTGTACGCCAGCGCATCGCCCGAGCTCGCGAGGGCCGAGCTAGCCGTGTTCGGCGAATCGGTGCTCGGCGGGCTGCCGGCGGCCCAGGTCACTGAGCGGGGCGGCGTGCCCTACCTGGAGTTCGAGACCGAGCAGCTGACTGACGAAGCGACCACGTTCCTTTCTCAGCTGTCTGCGCTGTATGCGCTGTTCGAAGCGAACGGCACAGCGCTGAAGCCAGTCGGAGTGCGCCGCATCGACCGTTACGACGACGACCTCATCACCATCCAGAAGTACCAGGGTAAGACGAACGAGCAGTTCACGAAGCTGCTGCTCAACGTGACCCTGATGTCGTCGGCGTTCGCTGCCGACCTGACCAGCCGCAAGCTCGCCGTCCTCGATCCGCTGTGCGGTCGCGGTACCACCCTCAACCAGGCGCTCATGTACGGCTGGGACGTGGCGGGTCTCGACGCTGACCAGCGGGACTTCGACGCGTACGCAGCGTTCATCAAGACCTGGCTGAAGCGCAAGCGGCTCAAGCACCACACCGACTACGACGCCCCGGTGCGGCGCGATGGCAAGGTGATCGGCCGCCGTCTCCAGCTGATGCTCGCCGCGACGAAGGATGAGCAGAAGGCCAGGCTAAGCCAGCGGCTCGACGTGGTATGCGCGGATACGACGCGGGCGGCCGAGTTCTTCCGGCCCGAGGCGTTCGATCTCATCGTCACCGATGCCCCGTACGGCGTTCAGCATGGGAGCAGGACCGCGACCGGGCTCGCGCGTCGTCCGCAAGACCTGCTGACGGCTGCAGTCCCGGTCTGGGCAGGGCTACTGCGGCCAGGCGGCGCGGTCGGGATCGCCTGGAACACGCTCGTCGCGCCGCGCGCAGAAGCCGTCGCGATCCTGGCCGGGGCGGGCCTGGAGCCGCTGGACTCGGGGCCGTACTTGCAGTTCCGGCACCGTGTCGATCAGGCGATCGTGCGCGACGTGCTGGTCGCCCGCAAGCCTGCCTCGCGGACCGGCTAGCCGCCAGAGGGCGGGCTGAATCCCGGCCCGGCCGCGGCGTCCATCAGCTCTGCGACGCGCAGCAGCCACAGGTCCGACAGGAACGGGCCAACAACCTGAACGCCGGCGGGCAGCCCGGCCCCGGTCAGCCCGACCGGCAGCGTCACCACTGGCAGCAGCATCACGCCGATCGCGCACACCCAGGCCGCCGCCAGCGGGTGGCGCACGGCTACGCCGTCCACGTCGAGCATCCGCTCGTCGAAGGGCCGCTCGGTGTCGTGGGGAAACGCCGCCACGGGCATGACCGGCGCCAGCACGACGTCGTAGTTGCCGAAGAACTCCGCCCACGCCACGCGCTGCCGCTGACGGAGGTTCGTCGCGGTCTGCACGTCCCGGTACCGGCTCACCATCGCCCGTTCCATCGCGAGGGTCGGATCGTCGTCCGGTTCATCCGCCAGGCGCGCGAGGCCCGCGAACACATCGTCCGGCAGACCCGCACCGAGGATTGGCATAGTGACGTCACGCCAGGTCCGCAGACCGTCGGCGAGCGGAACCGGCAGCCGGGCTTCCTTGACCACGGCCCCGGCGGCGCTGAGCCGGGCGGCGAACCCATCGAGAAGCATCCGGACGTCGTGCGCGATCGGCACCACCTCGGCGCCCTCGCCGAACACAATCGCCACCCGCAGCCCGGCAACATTGGTCAGCTCGGAGCCAGGGTCCAGGTCGAGCCGCCAGCCAGGGGCGTCCTCCGGCAGCGGGCCGGCCAGCACGCCGAACGCTATCCGCAGATCCCTCACGCTGCGCGCGATCGGGCCCGCCACCCCGACGTCGACCGTCAGCAGACTGCCGGGCGGGCCGGGGATGTGCCCGCGCACGGGCACGACCCCCCAGGAGGGTTTCAGCCCGTAGACACCGTTGAAGTGCGACGGGACGCGGATCGAGCCGCCGATGTCACTGCCGAACTCCAGTGGTGTCAGCCCGGCAGCGACAGCGGCTGCTGCCCCGCCGGACGAGCCGCCCGCTGTACGGCTGACATCCCATGGATTGCTGGTGCGGCCGTAGACGTCGTTGTAGGTCTGCCAGTCACCCGCATACGCGGGCGTGTTGGTCTTGCCGAAGATGACGGCCCCGGCCCGTCTGAGCCGTGCGACGCCAAGCGCATCGCTGGCCGGGATGTACGCCGCCAGTTCGGTTGCACCGGAGGTCGTAACCAGGCCCTCGGTTTCCCACACATCCTTGACCGTCATCGGCAGGCCATGCAGCGACCCGGCCAGCTGACCCCTGGTGATTGCCTCGTCCGCCGCGGAGGCGGCGGCCCTGGCCCGTTCGACATCCCACGCCACAATGGCATTGAGCGCCGGGTTCACCAGGTCAGCCCTGGCCAGCAGGTCCTCGAGCAGCTCGCGGCTGGAGATCTGCTTCTGCCGGATGGCTCGGGCGAGCTGTGCCGCCGTCGCCGTCGCGATGTCGAGGGTCACGCCTCGGACAGTACATCGCTCTGGCATTCCTGCCACCGGAAATTACGCGGACGCAGTGGCGGGCGGCGAGAGGCAGCGCAGGACCCAGGCGGCGACGGACACCGCGGAATCAGCGGGCGTGCCGCGGGTCGTGTCGACGCGGATGTCGCCGATCCAGCGCCGCGCGGGCGTCGATGGGTTGGCCGCGGCTCAGGGCACCTGCCGCATCGAGGAGTACGTCTGCGTCGAAGGTGATGCAGTCGGCAGCGAGCGGCCTTCTCGTTGCTGGCGCTGCCGGAACCGATTCTGGCGTCGCGGCACGCTCGATACTGGGATCGAGCACGCGTCTGAGAAGGAGGGCCAGTGAGCCGGGTAGACGCTAACGGGGTCGGCATCGAGTACGCGATCACTGGACAGGGACGGCCCGTTGTGCTGTTGCACGGCTTTCCCGATTCCGGCCGTCTCTGGCGGCACCAGGTACCGGCGCTGGCCAATGCAGGGTTCCAGGTGATCGTCCCGGACCTCCGGGGCTACGGAAAGTCCGACAAGCCCGAGGCCGTCGAGGCCTACTCGCTGCTGTCGCTCGCCGGAGATGTGCTGGCGGTGCTGGACAGCCTCGGCATCGACCGAGCCCACGTCGTCGGGCATGACTGGGGAGCCGCGCTCGCCTGGGGGCTCGCGTCCCTCGCCCCCGACCGAGTTGACCACCTCGTCGTGCTGTCTGTCGGCCATCCCAGCACGTTCCGGCGAACGGAAGAGCAACGCCAGAAGTCCTGGTACATGCTGCTGTTCCAGTTCGCCGGAATCGCCGAGCACTGGCTCAGCGACGACAACTGGGCCAACTTCCGCAGCTGGGGGCGTCACCCGGACGCTGACCAGGTCATCGCGGAGCTAGAAGCCGGTGGCTCGCTCACGCCGGGCCTGAACTGGTACCGCGCCAACGTCCCGCCGGAGTCCTGGACCGCGTCGCCAATCCAGCTTCCGGCGGTGTCCGCCCCGACCATGGGCATCTGGAGCACCGGGGACTTCGCGCTGACCGAGACGCAGATGACCGATTCCCCGGCCTACATCACGGCATCCTGGCGGTACGAGCGCCTCGACGGCCCCGGTCACTGGCTGCAGCTCGAGGCCCCTGACAAGGTGAACGAGCTGCTGCTTGATTTCCTGCCCAGCTAGCCGCTGGTCGGCGGGAACCGTCAGGGCGCGGGCTGACCCGGCTGGGATCCGCCGGACCACTGCGTCCCAGCGGTCGCGGTGCCAGGCACAGGGCCGTCGGGCACAGGGCCGTCGGCCGCAGGCCCCTCGGTCATCGGAGCAACCGCCGGAGACGCTCCCGCCGGCCCGCCGGGACCGTCCGACGGGCCACCCGATGCCGGCCCGCCCCAGACCGGCGCTGCGCCAGGCCGGACCGGGCTGCCCACCGGCGGCTCGTGTGCGACCAGCATCCACACGCAGAGCAGGATCAGCGTGCCGACGAAGGCGCAATACACCCAGAAGATTGCTGTCAGCCCGGAATCGATCGTGAGGCCCAGCTGGGAAGCCTGAGACGGCGAGACGCCGAACTGGGCCGGCGACACTGCCTCACGGATCTGGACGATGCCCGAGATCGCCTGGGCGACCAGGGGAACGGCAGCGCCGAGCGCCAGCGCCGCGCCCAGGCGCAGCGGTCGCCACAGGGCGGCCACGACCACAACCGCGACGATCGCGATCATCGCGAGGATGTCACCGAAGATCACCGGACCCGCGTTGGCGAACGCGTTCCCGAGCGTGATGGTCTGCGACTGCCCGGTGGCCCTGGCCAACAGGGTGTAGCGGTCCCAGGACGGGGCGAACGCGACGGCGGCGCCGATCGCGGCGAGCACGAGCGTGACGAGCGGCACGATGTCGTAGCCGGGCCGCGAGGCGAACCTGGCGACGAGCCCCTGTGCTGGCCCCAGCCCGGCGCGGAAAGCACGCCCGGCGATCGCGGCGAGCACGAGACCTGCCGTGCAGCCAAGCCAGCCGAGGATGGTCAGCACGAGGCCAGCGCCGGTGAGATTCGAGCCGGCCGAGGCAGCGGTCCCGGCGTCAGCTATGAACAGACCGAGTGTGATGGCGCTCGTCCCCAGCCCGAGCAGCGCCCCGGCTCGCATTCTCGCCCCGCCAGTGAGGATCAGCGCGGCGCTCAGCGCCCAGGTCACTAGGTAGATGACGTGGGGAGCGAGGTTGAACGACTGCGACGCAACACTGGCCCCGCCAATGTAGGCCGGGAATAGCCCGATGAGACCGAGCACGAGCCCGACGCCGACGAGCGCCGCCGCAATGCGCCCGTTGCGCGTTGCGGCAGCTGGGTCGGCGTCGGACCGGGCATCCCAGCCAGTAGCGCCGCCAGCCGCCTGCGGGCCAGCGGCTAGCTGACCGCCCGAGCCAGCCATCGGCCCGGCGGGTCCGGTCATCGGCGCGACGGCGGGCGTCACCGGCGTGATCGTGCCAGGCACCTCGACCGCGGCAAATCTCGACCAGGCCGCTGTCCAGCCATCAGGGGTCAGCGGCCACTGCTCGAGTGGCAGCCCCTGCGGCTCCGCGGCATACCAGATGCCGTAGAAGTGCGGCCCCTGTCCCAGCGCGTACGTCGCGCCGCGGTAGGAGATGCTGAAGTAGTCCGGCACGGTTCCGATCCCTCCTGCTCCGGCCCTGCCTATCACGTTCACCGGCGAGCCTACGAGCCAACCCTGCGCATTGCCTGGACGTCGCCTCTGGCCTCGCTGACCTCTCGCTCAGCGCCAGCGGGCCACGCTAGCCGGCCAGCAGCTAGCCCGAAGCTGGTCCGGATATGTGTCCGGCATCACATCGTCAGAACACCTCAGCGCCGTGCTCGGGCCGGCTGATCAGTCGAACCGGATGTGCCGGGTGGAGATGGCCCGGCGACGTAGTCAGGCGCTAGCCGGTCCGCCGGCCCGGCAGGCGCAGATCAGTGCGGTGCCGACCGGACGGCGGCCGCGGTGAGCGAGCGGGCGGTCTCGATCGCGCTCGCGATCGCGAGCTCGGGCGTGAGACCGCACAGGTCGATCAGGGTGAATAACGTCTCGGCGGTGAGGACGACCGCTAGGCCGCGCTTGAGCTGCTCGAACCGGGCCGGCTGCTGGACGGCCATGGTCTCGTCCAGCGGCCGCAGGGCCTCATCGATCAGGCCGAAGCGCCGCCCGGGCAGCCTCGAGGTGCCAGGCCGGGTGACCGCCCCGGCGATCATTGCCCGCACGGCCCCCTCATACGCCAGCACTTCGCGGAGGAGGACCTCGGTAGCGAAGCCGATGCGCTCGACCGGGTCGTCACAGTGCGTCATCGCCGCCATGGCCTGCTGAGGGCTGAGCCAGATCCCCGTCAGGGCCTCGCGCAGCACGGAGGCCAGGTCGGGAAAATACCGGTAGGCCGTCGCCTCCGACACCAGCGCCCGCCGCGCCACCTCGGGCATCGTGACATCGCCGCTATCGGCGACGACCTCACGGGCCGCTGCCACGATGGCCCGCCGGGTCCGCTCCTTCTGGTTCGTGCGCCCCGTGCGCACTGGCATCGTCATCACGACCGCAGCCCCCGTTCGTCACTGCTGGTCACCATCTCGCTGACCTGGCCGTCGCGCAACGCGATCACGCGAATCGGAGTCAGCTCGCGTCATGAGAGTAACTAGCAGGACCGTTATGAGGGGCGGCCTCGTGATGAGAGTGACCCTTACAGCAACCGGTATGCCAGCGGAGTGGTCGTACGCGTGAAAAGTCCCTGCCGGGCTATGCGTCAAGGCCCAGCGTGAAGGTCGGCTTCGGCGTCGTCTCCGGCAGCCGGTGCTCCGCTCCTAGCCGCCGGATCGCGGTGCCGGTCGCGAGGAACTCGGTCGCGTGCTCACCCCAGACGTGATTGAGCACGTCGACGGTTACCCCGACGATGCCCGATGCGCGGGCCTGTGTCGCCTCGGCCTGCATCCGGGCCAGCGCTAGCTCGCGGGCTTCGTAGACGCCCTGGGTGAATTGCGGCATCTCCTGGTTCTGGCCGGTTTGCCGCAGCGACTGCATGACCGACTGGTGTGCGATGTGGTACACGCAGGTACCGAGCACAAAGGCCACCGGGACCGCGCCAGCGGCGATCAGCCGGAAGAAGTCCTGGGCCGACAGGTCCGAGGTGAACGCGCGGCCGTCTGGCGCCTTGTGCGCACCGGCACCCGAGAGGTGGCGCACCGCGGTACCGGTCGCGATGAACTCGAGCACCCCCTGACCCCACGCGTACATCTGCATCTTGAGGTCGACGCCGACGATGCCGTCGGCGCCCAGGTGGTCGGCCTCGGCCTGCATACGAGCCATCGCCAGTTCCCGCGCGTTGTACATGGCCTGGGTGAGGACCTGCAGTTCCTGGTTCTGCGACCAGCGGCCGATCTGAATGCCCACGTGGTAGATCGACGATCCGACAACGAAGCCGAGTGGCTCGAAGCCGGCTTCGCCGAGCAGCACGTACTCCGAGACAGTCAGGTCCGAGGTGAACAGGGCTCCTTCTGCCGCGCCGGCGGTGCTCGCCAGGCGGGTGTCGGCAGCCTGGGGCTCCCAGACAGCAGGACCAGCACTGGACTGACCGGAGAACCTTGCCATGGGTTAGCTCCCTTATGCGCGCGAGTGTCTGCTGCAACGCTATGCCGCTGGGCGGCAGCGTGGCTGCGTCCGGGCACAACGGCGCGCTATATATCAACCTGGCGGCTAGCCCGGACGGACCTGGCCGCTGCGCAACCGCGCCGACCACTCCCCCGCACGTGCCACGGAGGTTCGATGCCAGCAGGCGCAGAGGTCCCGGACACGCACCGGCACCTTCTCGACACCCACACCGCCATTCTCGCCACCAACGGCCCCGACGGGCTGCCGCAGGTGACGGCCGTCGCGTTCTACCACGACAAGGACGACGACCTGGTGAAGATCTCGCTCAACGACACCAGGCAGAAGTCGAAGAACCTCCGCAGGGACCCGCACGTCACCCTGTTCATCCTCGATCCGGCCAACCGCCTCCGGACGCTGGAGATCAGGGCGAGGGCGGAGCTCATCCCCGACCCGGACAAGTCGTTCTGCGCAACGGCCGGGTCGAAGTACAACGCGGATTTCACCCTCCACGACCGGCCCGGCGAGACGAGGACCCAGATCGTGCTGCACCCCACCCGGATCAACGCTTCCGACCTCAGCGCCTGAGCCAGTCACGAGTCGAGGTCGATCCGCACCGTCATCGGCGCGGACGAAAAGCCGCGGAACCACAGGCCGTCGAACCAGCCGACGAGCCCGTTGCGCCGGTCAATCCAGGACCGGCGAGCAAGCGCGTCATCGTCCGGGAGGCAGGTAGCCGTGCCTGACCGCCACCGGCGGCGTATGAGCACCCGGACTCTGGCGTGCGCGACGAGATTCTTGACGTACGCGGCGGCGGCGCCGTGCTCGGCGACGAACCAATAGGTGTCGCCGTCGAGACTGCCAGCTACCGGGGTCTGCCGGCGCATGCCGGTTCGCCGGCCGGTGGTCTCCAGCAGCACGTAGCAGCGCGGCGCGACACCCTGCTGGACCCAGAACCGCATGGACGGGTTGAACAGGCGCTTCTCCGCCCAGTTCTGTGCGCGCCGTGCCTGCACACCTCACACCCTAGACCGCCCGGCAGAGGCTAGTGTTCGGCCGCGAGCCGTGCCGCAAGAGCCACCATGATGGCTCCCGCACCAGCGTCCAGAGCTTGCCGGGCCCGCTGTCGTCTCGACAGCCAGGTGGCAATCCGGCCGGCCATGAGCCCGACCGTGCCGTCGACCAGAAGCTCGAATGCGATGAAGATGGCCCCCAGGATGACGAATTGAAGCGGCACGTGACCAAGCGCCCGGTCGACAAACTGCGGCAGCAGCGCGACCACAAACGTAACCTGCTTGGGATTGGCGAGGTTGGTGATCACGCCGCGCAGGTACGCGTAGCGGCCTGCTACCCCGCCCTGCTCGCTGACGTCCGCGATCGGGCTGCCGCGGCGGGCGCTGCGTAGCGCCTGCACCCCCAGGTACAGCAGATACGCAGCGCCGCACAGGCGAACCACGAGGAAGGCCGCCGGCGCCTCGGCAAAGAGCGCCGCCAGCCCGGCCGCCACGGCGGTGATCTGGACAATCTCGCTCGTCATGACGCCGAGGGTGGCCAGCAGGCCAGCCCGCGGACCGCCGCGCGCGCCGGTGGCGAGGATGAACAGCATGTCCGGTCCAGGCGCGATCATGGCGGCGAACACCGCGACGACGTACACCGCGAGCAGATGCGTGTTCATGGCCATCTCCTCGTCAGCCTAAGCGGTAGCGTGCAGAGCCGGGACTCGAAGGGAACCACGATGACGCTCGCGCTCTCGCTCATGCTCGCTGTGCCATCTGCGCAAGCCGCCGCTGACTGGTACGAGCGCTCGCTCGGTGCCAGGCGGATGTGGGACCTGGGCAGCGTGGTCGGATTGCAGATCGATAGCGCGCCGTTCTTCCTGCACGAGCCGACTACCAGGTTCGACAGTCCGGCGGCCCTCGATACGACGACGGTCAGGGTCGAGGTGTTCTGCGACGACCCGGATGCCTTCATCGCTCGCGCGGTTGCGGCGGGCGCGCACGGGTCGGTGGATGAGATCCGCGATCACGAGACGCCCTGGGGGGTGCACCGGCAGGGCGGGTTTACCGATCCGTTCGGGCACCGCTGGCTTGTCGGCGACAAGTCGCCGCTCGAGGCCCGGACTGGCGATTGAGCACGACCGTGGACCGGGTTCGGGCCATCTGCCTGGCGCTGACCGGCTGCGAGGAGCGGACGAGTCACGGCGCGCCGGCGTTCTTCGCAGGCAGGCAGTTCGTGATGCTGTGGCCGCACGGACACCACGACGACAACTTCCCGCACCTCTGGTGCGCGGCGCCTCCGGGCGCGCAGGAGGAACTGACCGCGACCGAGCCTGACCGATTCTTCCGGCCGCCGTATGTCGGCCACCGTGGCTGGGTCGGCGTGCGCCTAGATGGCGACGTCGACTGGGACGAGGTGGCCACCATCTGCCGGGAGGCCCACCGGGTGATAGCGCCCGCCCGGTTCCAGCGCGGCCCGGCCGGTCAGGAGCCGGGGTAACGCGGCACGACGCGAATGGGCATTGGCCCGGCGGACGTGACCGGCCCGCAGCGGCCCCGTTCCCGCTATTTTCCTGGCTAATATCCTCACTTACCGGGTGCGCGCAGCTCACTGGCCGTCAACGGGTAGGGGCCATTGGAGAGCATTACCAAGAACCGCCAGGCGGCCGAGACCCTGCGGGCCATGGCCGGGCGTGCCTATGGCTCCGATCTGGTCCCGGATGGCGACGGCTGGGTTTCCGAGCTCGGCAACGGCTGGTTCAACGTGGCGTACCAGATGTGGTTGCGCGATGGCCGCTGCGTCGTGCTCAAGGTCGCGCCACCGCCCTCGGTCGAGGTCATGACGTATGAGCGGGGCGCGATGGCGACGGAGCTCGCTGCTTTGCGGCTCATCCGGGAGCTTTCCACCGTGCCCGTCCCGGCGGTCGACTTCGCCGACCAGGGCCACGAGCTGTGCGACGCCGACTACTTCTTCATGCCGTTCGTCGATGCTGACAACCTTGCCATCGCGCGGGCCGGGCTGTCCGCCGCGGATCTGCATCACTATCACGAGGCGCTGGGGGTGGCCAACCGCGAGCTGAACTCGATCCGCGGTCCTGGCTTCGGCCCGCTGGCCGGCCCGTTCCATCCGAGCTGGCGCGCCGTGTTCACAGGAATGATCGAGGACGTGCTCTGTGATGGCGAGCGGCGCCAGGTCGACCTGGGCTTTGACTACCACGTCGTGCGCGAGGTAATTGCCGCGCACTCCGACAGCCTGGGCGAAGTGGCCGAGCCCGCCTACGTCGGTTGGGACCTGTGGGACGGGAACGTGATGATCTCCGGCGGCGCGATTGTCAGCATCATCGATCACGAGCGCGCTTTCTACGGTGACCCGCTGATGGAGTTCGGCTTCGCGGCTACCCAGCTGCAGGCGCTCGGGAACCCGGCACCGTTTATGCGCGGCTACGGGCGGGGCCCGCTGACCGAGGCCGAGCACATGCGCCGACGCCTCTACTGCCTGCACCTCATGCTGATCATGGTGATCGAGACCGTCTACCGCGGGCACACCGATTCCCGGCAGTACGACTGGGCACGCGGTCAGCTTGCCGAGGTCATGACCCTGCTAGGGCGTCGGCCTGGCTAGGGCGTCGGCCTGGCTAGGGCGTCAGTGCGCCGAGAGCTCGATCTGCTGCGTCACCGGTCGACCCGCCACGAGATTGCCCACGTAGGCACGTGACTGGTTGCGACCCGGGTTTCCCCCGACGACGATGCTCGTCCAGTCGGGATCGATGAGCATCGGGACGAGCCGGGCCGGATCCTCCGACTCGACCCACGCCGCGCGCAGTGCCGGATCGCCGACGCTTGTCGCGAAGCTGAAGTCCGAACGACCGACCTGGCGCGCATACCGCTCGGTGACGTCCGCGCGAATCCGCAGCTTCTCGTAGAGGTAGCCGCGGATCTCCGCCTTGTCGGCGCCGAACTCGTGCAGCGCCTGGGCCACGTTCGGGGACAGGAGCAGCAGGGGATTGAAACCGCCGTGCACCGCCGCCGTGTATGCCCACGGACCGATCGCATTCGCGAGGATGCGTGCAATCGTCTCGAGGTGCTCCTCAGCGGACTCCCCGGCCGTGTAAATCGGCGCCGAGTGGTTGGTGACGAGCAGCACACTCGCCGTACTCACGTCCTGCGCAAAGCCGTTGTCGACGCGGAACGGATCCCAGCCGATCGCGCGGGTTGACGGGTCGTCTTCGGCCATGACCACGTTGAACGAGTATCCGATCGCTCCCGCGTCGCTCGTGCCGGGCGGAATGCGCAGCCCTCCGACATTGCGCAGGAGCAGGCGCAGGAAGCGCCCGATACTCGTGTTCGCCTGCCTGCCAAGGCGCATCGCCCCGGTCCCGGCGTTGAAACCGAGCGCCTCGACGACACGGCCGCTCACAACGATGAGCGGCTCGAGGCCGAACGTAGACGTCAGATCCTCCAGCCGGAATCGCGGGTCCGTGAGGCAGCGGGCGACCGCGACAAGCACCGGCATGTACTCCGGGCGGCATCCGGCCATGACGCCGTTCACCGCGATGTTGGTGATCGTGATCTCGCGCAACTCGGGAGGAAGCGCTCCGAGTACGACGTCCGGGTCCTCGTGCGTCGCGGCTAGAAAGCGGTCGACCCGGTCGGGCGTCGGCGGAACGATGGGTAGGCCATCGCTCCAGCCCTGGTTCAGGAAGTGCTCCTCGACCTCGTCAAGGGAGCCGGTGAAGACGACTTCTCGCGGCCCCGGCTCGGCCTCGGCTGCCGCGCTCGGTGCGGCGGGCCTGGACCGCTGCAGCGCTTCCTCGATCTGGTCGATGACGACCTCTCGGACCTTGCGGCCGAACGTCTCGTCGGTGTCGGTCTGGATCGCGCCCGGATACACCGCAAGGCGCGGCTCGTCGTCGCCGAAGATCTTGGCAACTGACCGGGCCATCACCTCGAAGCCGCTGGAGACGATGCCGACTGCGGGGAGGTTCGCCTCCTCGGCGGCCGCGACCGCTCGCATCACCCCGGCGGTGCAGCGGCCGCAGGCCCCGACCGCGACGACGGCCGCGTCCGCCCTCACCTGCTCAAGCTGCTCACGGAGCGTGCCAAGGCCCGTGTAGACGTCGCCGAAGTCGCTGACGAAATGCGTGTGATCGATGAACTCGGTGTCCGCATAGCGGGCGCCGAGCCGGTCGGCGAATGCGCGCAGGATCTCGTCGCCTTTGAACAGGTGGTCCCAGACCAGCGCGATGCGTGCGCCGGATAGTTTCTCGAGGCCGGCCTGTGCGCGCTGGCCATGCTGTGTCGCGCGGCCGAGCGGCCACAGGGTCGCATACACCGGCTCTGCTTCCGTCATGCTTTCCCCTTGGCTTCACGGGTGCGGGTCGCCAGTATGCGGTACCCACCGACAGACGTCCATCCGTGAGCGGATGCTCGTCGCTCCTACACTCAATCGACGGTTAGATCACTGTTCTCGGGAGAGTGCGATGACGGACCGACCCCCTTTGCCTCCGTTCAGCCGCGAAACCGCGATGCACAAGGTCCAGGCGGCCGAGGACGCGTGGAACACGCGCGAGCCGGAGCGCGTCGCGGGCGCCTACACCGTCGACTCGGTCTGGCGCAACCGCGACAGCTTCCTGACGGGCCGCGAGACCATCATCAGGTTCCTCACAGCCAAGTGGCAGCGCGAGCTGGACTACGCCCTCCGTAAGAACCTCTGGGCCTTCGCCGATGACCGGATCGCCGTGCGGTTCCAGTACGAGTGCCACGACGTGTCCGGGCAGTGGTGGCGTAGCTACGGGAACGAGCTCTGGGAGTTCGACGAGCACGGCCTGATGCGCCGCCGGGAAGCCAGCATCAACGACGTCGCTATCTCGGAGTCGGAGCGGCGTATCTTCGGACCACGGCCCTCGTCCGAGCACGGACTGGAGTTCCCGCTCCGCTGACTCATGAGCTCGTGAGGATCACGAGTTGCTGCGTCGCGCGGGTCATCGCGACGTAGCGATCGACTGCTCCTTCGATGCCCTGACCAAATGTCTCAGGGTCGATGAGGACGACAAGGTCGAACTCCAGCCCCTTCGCCAATTCCGGTGTCAGGGACCAGACGCGGGGTGCCGACCGAAAGCCGGGCATGCCGATGACGCAGGCAATGCCCTCGGCATGACTGGCGAGCCAGGCATCGATAATCGAGCCGAGATCTCTGGCAGGTCCGTGCACGATCGGGAGCCCGCTGCTGCGGATGGAGACGGGCACGTTCGCGTCTGGGAGGACCGCGCGGATCACCGGCTCGGCTTCCGCCATGACCTCCTCGGGCGTCCGGTAGTTAATGCTGAGCGACGCGAGGGCTGTCTGGTCGAGGCCGATCCGCTTGAGCCGTTCCTGCCACGACTCGGTGAACCCGTGGCGCGCCTGAGCGCGATCCCCCACGATCGTGAAGCTGCGGGACGGACAGCGAAGCAGGAGCATCTGCCACTCTGCGTCGGTCAGCTCCTGAGCCTCGTCCACGACGATATGAGCGAACGGACCTGCGAGCAGGTCCGGGTTGGCGCTCGGCAGGCCGGCCAAGTCGACCAGGGCATCCTGGAAGTCCTCACCGCGCAGCATCGTCACCAGACCGACGCCGTACTCGTCGTCGGCTGCCTCAATGAGATCGTCCACGACCCGGGCCATCTGCTCCCGTTCCGCTGCGATGGCCGCGGTCTGCCGGCGCTGACGATCCGCGGCCTCGGGGTCGCCGAGGCGCTGCCGTGCGGCGTCCAGCATCGGCAGGTCGGACACGGTCCACGCCTGCGGATCTGGCCGCTGTAGTTTCTTTACTTCGTCGGGACTCAGCCACGGCGCGCACAGCCGCAAGTAGGCGGGCACCGACCATAGGTCGCCGACGAGGTCCGACGCTTCGAGCAGCGGCCACGCACGGTAGAGCGCCGTGATCAGTTCCCTGTTGTGCAGCAGCGACTTGCGGACCTCCTCCTCATCCGGCACATCGCTGCCGAACTTGTCCCTCATGATCGCGACTAGTTCGTCGAAGATCTGATCGCGCGCCTCGTTGTGCGGAATGCCCGGGTCAGGTGCGGCGAACGCTTCAGCCCAGTCCTCGGCGGTCAGCCAGATGTCAGACCAGGGGGTCTCGACCGTCATCCCCGTGGCGGGCGGCTTCTCGTAGAACCGGACGGCCGGCTCAATCGCCTTCACCAACTCCGCGGACGACTTGAGGCGGGCCACATCCGGGTCGGGCTCGGTCACCGCAGCGGCTCCCTCGGCGACGAGGTCCCGCAGAGTGCAGGTCTGCACCCCTTCCTCGCCGAGGCTGGGAAGTACGTCGGAGACGTACGCCAGGTAGGGCTGGTGCGGACCGACGAACAACACGCCGCCGCGGCGGTGACCCAGCCGAGGGTCGGAGTAGAGGAGGTAGGCAGTGCGGTGCAGGGCGACGACTGTCTTCCCCGTTCCCGGACCGCCGTCGACGACGAGAGCGCCGCGGGACCCCGCGCGGATGATGGCATCCTGGTCTGCCTGGATGGTGCCGAGCACGTCGCGCATCCGGGGCGACCGGCCGCTGCCCAGGCTGGCGATGAACGCGGACTGGTCGTCAAGCGCGGCGTGCCCTTCCAGTCCCTCGGGGCTGAACACCTCGTCCCAGTAGTCGCTGATCCGGCCGCCGGTCCAGCGATACCTGCGGCGGCTTGCCAGACCCATCGGGTTGGCGTGGGTCGCACCGAAAAATGGCTCAGCAACGGGGGAACGCCAGTCCACCAGCAGCCGACGACCGTTGCTATCCCTGAGACCGAGCCGCCCGACATACACGGGCTCGGGGTTGTCTGCGCAGACAATCCGCCCGAGGCACAGGTCGAGACCGAAGCGGCGCAGGGTGCGCAGCCGACCGGTCAGACGGTGGATCTCCATGTCCCGGTCCATCGCCTTCTGGCCTATGCCACCAGGTGCCTTGCGCTCGGCATCGAGGCGATTGGATAGCTCCAGAATCGACTGCTCAAGGCATTCCGCGATGGCCGCGAAGTGCTTCTCGTCTCCGGCGATCAGCGCGGGATCGGCCTTGGCGCTAAGGCGCTCAGGTAGGTCGAATGCGACGCGCAATTCGTCACCCCCAGTTCCGTCGGCTCCTGCCCCGGCCAGCGATTATGCGGCACGACCGGGGTCTTGCGGCAAGCCCCGGGGTCCGCTATAGATTGAAGGTGGAGGGGAGTGAGTACTCGCCTCCACGTCAGGTCCGAGGCCAGTTGCGATCTTGTAACTGGCCTTTTGCATGCCGTGACGCGACTAGCCGGTACGCGAGGGAGCTCCTTATGCACGCTCCGAACGAGTCGATGGAGACCCTGGTGGTGCACGGGGGCGAGCGACGGCCCGGGCCCGAGGGCTCCGTGGTTTACCCGATCTACCAGGGCACGGTGTACTCCGTCGAACCGGGAACCGGTTACCACGACCTTCCTTACCTCCGGCTGAGTTCGACACCGTCTCAGCGGTACCTGCACGACAAGCTGGCTGCCGTGGAGGGCGCGGAGGCCGCGGTCGCGACTGCGTCGGGCATGGCGGCGGTGACGACCACTCTCCTGAGCGTCCTGCGAGCCGGGGATCACCTGCTGGCCAGCGACTGCCTCTACGGCGGCAGCCACGACTTCCTCACCCAGCGCGCCGAAGATCTCGGCTGGCGGTACAGCTTCGTCGACGTTCACCGCCCGGAGACCTGGACCGCCGCGCGCACCCCGCAGACCAGGGTGTTCCTGGTCGAGACGATCACCAACCCGCTGATGCGCGTCGGGCTCTTGCGCCAGATCGCGGACTTCGCCCGTCGTGAGGGCATGCTCACCGTGATCGATAACACGTTTGCGAGCCCAGTGAACTTCCTGCCGCTGCAGGCCGGATTCGACCTATCCATCCACAGCGCGACCAAGTACCTGGGCGGGCATTCCGACATCGTCGCCGGAGCCGTCATGGGCAGCACGGAACTGATCGACAGGGTGCGCCGGACTCTCAACCTCTACGGCGGCAGCCTCGATCCGAACAGCGGATTCCTGCTCGCCCGCGGAATCAAGACGCTCGCCCTGCGGGTCCGCGCCCAGAACGACAACGCCGGGGCGCTCGCCGGCTTCCTCGCCGGACATCCGGAGGTTGCGAGCGTCAACTACCCAGGCCTTGCCTCTCATCCGGACCACAGGCATGCCGCGGAGCTGCTATCCGGATTCGGCGGCATGCTGAGCCTGCGAATGCGCGGGGGCGAGACAGCCGCGGAAGCCCTGCTTGACGCGGTGCGGCTGCCATTCGTGGCGCCGAGCCTGGGCGGGGTGGAGACGCTGATAACCCGTCCGGCTGCCACCTCGCACGCCGGGATGAGCCCTGAGGACCGGGAGCGGCTTGGCATTACGCCCGACCTGATCCGGATCAGCTGCGGGATCGAAGGCACGCAGGACCTGATAGCCGACTTCGACCAGGCCCTGGCCAAGATTCAGTCCTGAGCGGCTCTGATGGTGCGCCAGTGACGGCTGGTCAGGTCCCTGTCCTGTGGATCACTGGTCCGCCGGGTGTCGGCAAGTCCACGGTCTCCTGGCAGATCTTCACCGAGCTCGCCCAGGCCCGGATGCCCGTCGCTTTCGCCGATGCTGACCAGTTCTGCATGTGCTATCCGGCACCGCCGGGCGACCCTGGCCGCGAGCGAATCAAGGCACAGAATGTCGGCGCGCTGGTTCCTCGCTACCGCGCGGCAGGCGCGCACTGCGTGATCGCCAACGGCGTGCTCGATCCACTCGGCGGTGCGCACCGGGAGCTGATGCCGGATGCCGACGTGACGGTCTGCCGGTTGCGCGCTGACGCGGAGGATCTCGCGAGCCGGTTCACCGGAAGGCACGGGCCGGGTTTCGATCTCAGCGAATCGCTCAGAGAAACACTCGACCAGGCAGACGCCATGGACGTCAGCGACTTCGCCGATGTGGCCGTCGATACCACCGGCCTAGCGGCGCCCGAGATAGCCAGGCTCGTGCGCGACAGCTGCCGCGGCTGGTCAGGCTTCAGCAGATCGCGGCTAGCGGACGGGTTGGCGTTTGATGCGGGCACCGGGGGACTTGGCATCGGGATGTCCCGCAGCAACGCAGCGGGCGCCGACGGGAACATCCTGCTGATCTGCGGACCTACAGGCGTCGGCAAGTCCGCCGTTGGCTTTCAGCTCTATCGGCGATACCTGCGTGGCGGCCTCACGATCGGCTACGTCGACCTGGACCAGATCGCCTTGGTCCGGCCTGACCCAGCAGGCGATCCTGGCGGTCACCAGCTGAAGGCCGGCAACCTGGCTGCCATGTGGCGGACCTACCACGCCGCCGGAGCCAGGCACCTCATCGCGACCGGCCCAGTCGAGAGCGAAGCGGTGCTGCTGACCTACCGCAGGGCACTGCCTGAAGTAACGCTCATCGTGTGCCGACTGCACGCCGGCCCCCTCGACCTGATGCGGCGGATCATGTCCCGAGGCGAAGGCGGCAGCTGGCCCCAGCCGGGCGATCCGCTGCGCGGGCAGCCTGTCGCGTACTTGCGCCGGGTGGCTGACCAGGCCGTCGCAGAGAACAGCGCCCTGGAGCTCGCCGCGGTCGGAGCTGTCCGGGTCGACACGGACGGGCGAAGCGTCGCCGAAGCAGCGGACCTGATCGCCAGGATGATCAACTGGCCTGATCGGCGGCCTTGAGCAGCCATCAAGGAGACAGGCTGCCAGTCATGACTCAGCTGGTGGCCTCGGGTCGTTGTGGTCCGGTGCATAGGGACCCAGGCGACGTATCAATACCCATCGCTTGCACGCCTTGATGGGATGTCTGAGTGCGCGGAGCGCATCCCAGTCGACCTGGCCGTACCAGTCGGCCGGGAGACCAAGGACGTGCTTTGGTTCTTCATCGTGTCTGGCATGCGCACCCACGGTGCGGCGAGGCATTCCGAAGACTCTGCCCGATTCTTCGCGGTCACCGTCACTCATAGGGCCATGATCGTGGATCGTCATGACGCTGGCCATCCGATGAGGCAGGCTCACTCAGGAGCCTGCTCGCGCCCGCTCAGTCGAGACAGAACTCGTTGCCCTCGATGTCCTGCATGCAGATGCACGACTCGTTGTCGTCATCGGCAACCAGGAGGCGCACGCGTACCGCGCCGAGCGGGACCAGTCGTGCGCACTCCGCCTCAAGCGCGGCCAGGCGCTCCTCACCCACGAGCCCGGTGCCGACCCGCACGTCAAGATGCTGCCGATTCTTGACGACCTTCCCTTCGGGGACGCGCTGGAAGTACAGTCGCGGGCCCACGCCTGAGGGATCAACGCATGCGAACGCTGAACCCTGCTGCTCCGGCGGCAGCGCTTGATCGAAGTCGTCCCAAGTTGCAAACCCCTCCGGAGGAGGCGGTACGACGTACCCCAGCACCTCGCACCAGAAACGAGCGACGCGCTCAGGTTCTGCGCAGTCGAAGGTGACTTGGAACTGCTTGACCGATGCCATCGGTCCACCTTAGAGGCGGGGTCCTTCGTTGTGTCCACGGGCCCGCCGTGGCCGCGGGCAGAAGCGGCTCACTCGGCGCACGCCAGCGGCGATCAACGTCACGGTCACGGAGGACACCGCCGAGGCTTGCGCGACGCTGATCTGCCGCGCGAACGCGCCTCAGAGTTGGGCTCAGGTCAGTGCGGCGAGCCGGATCTCGTCTAGCTCCTCCGGTGTTAGTACGCCAGCGCGGGCCAGGGCGAGGAATTCGCGGGACAGGCTGGTGCCGAAGATCAGGGGGTCATCGGTTCCGATGGTGACCTGGACTCCGGCATCGTAGAGCTGGCGGATGGGGTGGTCCTCGAGTCTGGCGACCCGCCCGAGCATGACGTTCGAGGTCGGGCAGACATTCAGCCGTACTCCGGCAGCTGCGAGGAACCGCATAGTCGAGGGCGAGGAAGCGGCGGCAATTCCGTGCTGCACTTCGTCAAGCTCGAGCAGCTCGACTGCCTCCCAGACGTCATCGGCCGTCCCCCACTCGCCGACGTGAGCCTTCAGCCGAAGCCCGGCTGCCTTGGCGCGCTGGTACAACGGCACGAAGGCCTGAATTGGCTGTGCAAACTCATCGCCGGACAGGTCAAGCGTCCGGAAGGTGCCCAGCTCCAGGAGCGGCGCCAGCCACTGCTCCAGTGCCGGGATCGAGCAGTGGCGGGACAGCGCTAGCTGCGGTATCCACTCGATTTCCGGAGCCCGGCCAGCGTGCGCGGTTTCCAGCATCGCCCAGACCGCGGTGGCTGACCCGTCATGAAGGGTGATCCCCCACACGTCCTCGCCGGCCTCCAGCCGCGTGACCCCGTCGCGCTGCGCCTGAACGAAGGTGGCCTCAAACCCGAGCAAGCGCCCTGGCATCCGGTGGAAATAGTCTCCGGCCTGGTTCTGCACCCAGGCGTGCATGTCATCCATCGACGCCAGCACCCTGTCCAGCGGTGCGATATCCAGCCCGATCGCTTCGTTAAGAAACTCCCGGTCCCCGCCGGCGAATCCCGCGTGGATGTGCAGATCGGCCTTCGCGCATGAACGCAGGCCATCGAGATCGCCGTCCTCAAGCGCAGCCTGGAATAGCGAAATCATACCGGAGTCTTACCACGCGGCCGGAGGCTCGCAACCCGGCGAGAAGAAGCGCTAGACGCGGCTGGTACCCGCGCAGCGATTCAAGCACTGTCTGCCACGCTAATCGGGAATAAGCAGACTCCGCGGCGGGACCGGGGTGGCGACGACGATAGACGTGATGGTCTGTCCATAGGTCAGGAACTGGTCGAGAGTTCTCTCAAGGTCTTCGATTGCAGCGGCGTGGACTTTGACCAGGAAGCAGTCTTCGCCGCTGATGCGATGGCACTCGGATATCTAGGGTATTTCTCTGGCCAGTTCGGCGATCTTGGGAAGTTGCGGACATTCCCACTTGCCGGCCAAGCGCGGACATCGTGATTCGAGGATCTCGGTCCAGTT